>AWOE01000065.1 GCA_000494145.1 Candidatus Calditenuaceae archaeon JGI OTU-1
TTGATCATAGAGACGCACGGCGAGGTCTGCAGGCTCGGATACCTCAGGGCCGTCACCGCCATCGCCGCTTCCATGGGAGGGGAGACGACGCTCGAGTACATAGCTGCCATGCTCCACAACCTCGTTCAGAGCGCGCAGGCGACCGACCAGGGTGAGGGGAGGATCACGGGCTACATCAGGAACCCCGTGACGGCTCGGAACTACGTGACGCTGGCGAGGGACCTGGGTTTCGTCGGGAGCGAGAGGACGGGCGGTCTGGGGACGTGGGGCAGGATATACATGGCCATGAGGTCCTCGGCGAAGTTCGCGGCCTACGTCAGGGGAGACGTGAAGCTGACCCACAGGGAGCTGGTCTCGCTCAACCAGGTCGAGAAGTTCCTGATGCTCTTCGTGATCCTCCAGCAGGACCACCTCATGACGAAGAGGCTGATCGAGTTCGCGATCGAGAGGGGCGAGTTCACCAGGAACGAGGCGATGATCTTCCTCATGGAGGAGGTCTACCCGGAGGTNCTGAGGACGATGATCAGCTCCGCCGGGAAGAGGAAGAGGGCCGAGCTCATCCAGAAGCTGGAGGAGGCGCAGAGGTTCAGGGAGCAGAGGGANAGCTACGGCAGGAAGTCCGAGTGGATCAGGTCGCCCCTCTACGCCAAGTACAGGCACGTGGCNCCGCCGAGGCTGGAGTGGCTGGTCGACCTCGATCTGCTGACGAAGGTAAGGAGGGGCAGGTACGCGCTCTCCGAGCTCGCCAAAGCGAACGCNCCCACGCTCCGGAAGGTCCTCGGTTTCCCGCCGTCCTCCCTTCCTGACCAGCTCTTCGCCAACGTGGCACCGGTCTACCTGAAGTACGTGAAGGCGCCGCACAGGAGCGCGTCGCTGCAGGCCCTCCTCACGGCCTTCCGTCAACTATCGAGGGAGGGGAAGGAGCCNGTCANCGTCAGGACCTTGGAGGTCGCGACGTCGTTCCTGCTCCTCGAGAACAACCTGCTGATGACGCCGAAGGAGGCCCACGACTTCCTGAACGGCCTGTCGCTGATCTACTCGGACAAGATCTTCGTGACGCCGATGGAGGACGGNCTCTACGTCACCGGGATGACGCTCAGGGAGACGGACCTAGCCCTCTGAGGGCCTCGGAGCCAAAAGGTGTCTGACGAGCTGTCTAACCGCCTTGGCCCTGTGGGAGTACCTGTTCTTCTCCTCGACGTCCATCTCGGCGAACGTCCTCTCNGANCCCAGAGGNACGAAGACCGGGTCGAAGCCGAAGCCTCCTGTCCCTCTCGGCTCGGTCGTGATGAAGCCCCTGACCTCTTCGACAAAGACGCTCACCCTTCCCTCCCGATCGACGTGTGCTACGGCCGACCTGAAGGCGGCGGTCCTCCGCTCAACCCCCTCCATCANCNTCAGGAGGCCTCGGATCCCGATGGTCCTGTAGGCGTAGGCCGAATAGGGCCCGGGGAAACCGTTCAGCGCGTCGACGAAGAGCCCTGCGTCCTCCACGAAGAGGTCTCCTCCGAAGGACCCGTAGGCGTCGAGGGCCGCGATCCTCGCGACCTCGGCCAGGTCGTCCGACTGCACCTCCAGGACCTTCGCGTTGATCCTCTCGACGGAGATGCCGTACGCTGAGATGAGGGATGAGACCTCGAGCCACTTGCCGTCGTTGGTGGTGACGAACCGCAGGACCAACCCTGACCCTCAGCCGCCGTAGTACCAGCCGGTGTCCCACATCACGAGGTACCTCTGGACCTGCCTGACGACGGCGCCGTCGACGACCTTCCCAACGTAGATGACGTGGTCGCCCTGATCGACCTTCTCGACGACTTGACACTCGAACCACGCCGGAGACTCCTCAAGCACTGGCAGGCCGAGCGTCCTCGACAGGGTGAAGGGGTGGCCGTTGAGCGTGTTGCCCTCGACTCTGACGGGCTTGAAGAAGTCGGCCGCGAGCGACTTCTGGTCGCCGGCGAGGACGTTGACCGCGAAGGCCCGGGAGCCCTCGACGGCCCTCTGGAGGCCGCTGTCCCTCTTCAGGGCCACGACGACCAGCGGCGGGTTGAAGCTGGTCTGCGTCAGGAAGTTGACCGCTGCAGCGACCGGCCCCTCCTCCGACCTGCTGGTTACGACGTAGAGCCCGTACGTTATGGTCCTGAGGGCCTTCCTGAACTCCTCCGACATCGCCANGGNAGGTCAGCGCAGAGTCTTCAACCTTAGCTGTACACGCGNCTCAGTCCTCGACCCTCTCGACGTACCTCCCCCTCGCCCTGATCTCCTCCACCCTCTCGAGGACNTCCCTGGTCCTGACGGACCCGGCAACCTCCTCNTANCCCGACCTGAAGGCCTCCACGAAGGCCTCCGCGATATCGGGGAACCCCGAACGCAGGCTCCGGTCGAGGAGATGGTAGTCCGTTGCGTGCTCCTCTATGTCCTGGGAGTGACCCGAGAGGCCGAAGTCGATCAGGTAAGGCCTCCCTGACTGTACGATCACGTTGGATGGAACGAGGTCGCCGTGGTAGAGGTCTGCGGAGTGGAGGCGAGCCACGCAGGTGCCGAGGGCCCTCGCTATAGCGGTCAACCCCTCACCGGCCCGCCTGAGGTACGACCTGAGGTCCTCGCCGATCACGTACTGCATGTAGATCGTCGAGGTCGAGAGCTCGAGGTGGACGACCGCNGGGCAAGGGACGCCGAACCTCTTCGCCCTGTGCATGATCCTCGCTTCCCTCTCGGTCCTCTCGGTCCTGATCTGGAGGTCGACATCGGGCCTCCTGTAGGGTTTGGGGACCCTCGTCTTGGCCACGAGCAGGAGCCCTCCCCACCTCACGAGCCTGACGACCGCCTCCGCACCTATCTGGAGGACCTTCAGCTCTTCGAACGGGCCCTCATCCAAGGCACGTCCACCTCGTCGATCCTGAACCTCGGCCTGACCCTGCTGTCCTCGATAGAGAAAGTCATCCCGTGCTCGAACATCAGGAGACCTGTCCACGCTATCATCGCTCCGTTGTCGCCGAGGAACTCGTCGGGGATCTGCCTGAAGGCCACACCGTGGAGCTTTACCATCTCGGAGACCATCTGGCTCAGCCTCCTGCTCCTCGCCAGCCCTCCGACCACCAGCACCTCCCTCTTCCCCGTCAGCGCCACGGCCCTCTCGAGGACCTCGACCAGCATCGAGTAGACCGCCTCGGTGAGCGAGAGGCAGAGGTCTTCGATCCTGTGCTGTCCCGAAC
>AWOE01000066.1 GCA_000494145.1 Candidatus Calditenuaceae archaeon JGI OTU-1
CCGATCTCTATGTGGGCGACGCCGTGATTGACCGCTACGAGGGGTACGCCGAGCCTGTAGGCGAGGGCCCTCGCCACCGTCGCACCGGTCCTCAGGCACGGACCGAGCCCCGGGCCGGCAGTGAAGGCGATCACGTCGAGATCCCTCAGCACCAACCCGGCCCTCTCGAGGGCCCTGCCGAGGACGTGGTGGGCGACGCTTGCGTGGTGCTGCGCCGCCTCCCTCGGATGTATCCCTGAGTCGCGGGGCCTGTAGACCGACGACTCGTTGGCGAGTATCCTGCCTGAGGACGTGACTATCCCCACTCCGAAGGTGTGGGCCGAGGACTCGATCCCGAGGCAGACGAGNTCNTCNTCCAATCCCGNTGANGGNTCNTCAGGCGGATCTTAAGGAAGTGATGACGGATCCGCTCACGGTAAAAAGGGGGANGCTTAGACGGTTNGNGGATGATCCTGAAGGTCGAGGNCCTNAGGGCCGGCTACGGAGGGTCAGAGGTGCTGCACGGCGTCTCGATCGAGGTNGGGGAGGACGAAGTCGTCTCGATCATCGGCCCGAACGGCGCGGGGAAGTCNACGCTTCTGCTCACGATCGCGGGGATCGTCCGGCCCCTCTCCGGAAGGGTCACGTACATGCGGGAGGAGATCACCTCGCTCCCCGTCCACGAGAGGGTGAGGAAGGGACTGGTGCTCTGCCCCGAGAGGAGGAGGCTCTTCCCCGAGATGACGGTCGGTGAGAACGTCTTGGCAGGCGCTTACCTCAGGAACGACAGGGAGGGCATCAGGAAGGACCTCGAGAAGGTCTTCGAGATCTTCCCGTTCATCAGGGACAGGTGGCGGCAGACGGCGGGGACCCTCAGCGGCGGCGAGCAGCAGATGGTGGCCATCGCGAGGGCACTGATGTCGAGGCCGCGCCTNCTGATGCTCGATGAGCCGAGCGTCGGGTTGGCGCCCGTGATGAAGCTCACCGTCTTCGAGAAGGTGAAGGAGATCAGGGAGAGGGAGGGGATACCGGTTCTGGTGGTNGAGCAGGACGCNTACCTCGCCATGTCGGTCTCCGACAGGANCTACGTCATCGAGAGCGGCTCGGTCGTGATGGAGGGGAGGTCGGCGGAGCTGATGGCGAACGACGACGTCAAGTCCCGCTACCTCGGAATCTGAGGTCCCGAAGCGCCTCCTCCAGCCTTTCCGCCATCAGACCCGCCTTCTCCAGCAGGGCCCCGAGGTCCGCACCCACCAGAACCCCGTCTCGCACGACGAACCGGCCGTTGACGATCAGGTGCTCGACGGCGGTGTTCAAGTCTCCGTAGGCGAGGGCCTGCACGGGGTCGCCGAGCGGGAGGAGGCCGGGAGAGCTCCGCAGGTCGAAGACCGCAACGTCCGCAGGCTCCCCCACAACTATCCTGCCAACACCTCCGACACCGATCACCTCCGAAGCCCGCATCGTGGCGAGGGAGATCACGTCGTAGGCGCTGAGGATGGAAGGGTCCGACGTGACGTCCTTCACCATCATCGCGAGGAACGAGGCAGCCTTGAGAGGGCTGAAGGTCCTCGAGGACGGAGCGCCGTCGGTTCCGACGCAGAGCCTCGCACCTGCCCTGATCAGCTCCGGAAACCTCGAGCTGCGCGAGAGCCCCTTCCCCTTCACGGCTCCCGAGACCGGACAGGCCACGACGCCCGCCCCGCTCCTGAGGACCCTTCCGACGTCGTCGCCCTCCATGTAGACCGCGTGGACGAGCACGGTGTTCCCGTCCAGTACGCCGAGCGACTCGAGGTATCCGATCGGCGTCAACCCGGTTTTCGACCTGACGTACTCGACCTCGGAGGTCGTGGAGGCCGCGTGGAGGTAGACCCTCCAGCCCCTCTCGTCCGCGACCCCCTTCACCTCCCTGATCAGCTCCGGGGAACAGGTAGCCGCCGATACGGGCGCCAGCCCGCAGGAGACCCTGCCGCCCAGCTCACCAGNGGCCCTCTCCAGCTCGTCCGCGGCCCTCTTGACGTCTTCGACCGTCGTCCTGTGGAATTCCGGCAGGTCCCAGAGCCAGGGACAGAGGACGGCCCTGAGCCCTATGCGCCTGAGGGCCTCGATGTGGGACCGGAGGTGGACGTAACCGGCCTCGACGTAGAGCGAGACGCCTTGGAGCGCCATCGTGGCCAGCTGGAGCTCCACCGCAACCCTTTCGGCCTCCTCGTCAAGCGACGCGTGGTAAGGCATCGCGTACCTCTTCATCCACTCGTCAGATGCGACCGTGTCGGGGAAGAGGAAGGCCGCAAGCCTCTCCCTGGTGTGGACGTGGGCGTCGATCAGTCCCGGCAGGACCACCCTCCACCTGCCGCCCAGCACCAGCTCGGGCCTATAGGCGTCGACGACCTCCTCGGTCCGACCGACNGAGACGACCTCTCCGTCCTCCACCACCACGGCCCCGTTCTTGACGACCGGCACCTTCGGATCCATCGTCAGGACGTAATCCCCGGCGACGCAGAAGCATCCCATCCCCAGCCCGAGAGGTGGACTCGTTGAAAACGATGTCCNTGAAATCCAAATATACCTCCAGTTGCGTACTGGATCCGCTATGATGAAAAACTCCGACAACCGGAAAGTNCTGCTAGACGAGGACGGGATNCCGAAGGAGTGGTACAACATCCTGCCGGACCTCCCAGCGCCTCTGCCACCNCCGATCAACCCGGCGACGAAGGAGCCCGTGAAGCCGGAGGAGCTCGAGAGGGTCTTCGCGAAGGAGCTGATCAGGCAGGAGGTGAGCCAGGAGAGGTGGATACCGATCCCGGAGGAGGTGAGGGAGGTCTACAGGTTGTGGAGGCCCACGCCTCTCTACAGGGCCAGGAGGCTCGAGCAGTACCTGAAGACCCCTGCGAGGATCTACTACAAGTTCGAAGGCGTGAGTCCACCGGGATCCCACAAGCCCAACACCGCCGTCGCCCANGCCTACTACAACATGAAGGAGGGGATCGAGCGGCTCACCACCGAGACCGGTGCCGGGCAGTGGGGNTCANCGCTGGCCTTCGCGACGATGCTCTTCGGCCTGAAGTGCACCGTCTACATGGTCAGGGCCTCCTACAACCANAAGCCCTACAGGGCNATACTGATGAGGANCTGGGGNGCNGAGATCNACCCGAGCCCNAGCNACANGACCAACTTCGGCAGGTCGCTCTACGAGAAGGACCCCAACCATCCCGGCAGCCTCGGGATAGCCATAAGCGAAGCCATCGAGGACGCNGTCACCCACGACAACACGAGGTACACGCTCGGCTCNGTGCTCAACCACGTCCTGATGCANCAGACGGTCCAGGGCCTCGAGGCGAAGAGGCAGCTGGAGATNCTCGATGAGTACCCCGATATCGTGGCCGGNTGCGTCGGAGGAGGAAGCTCCTTCTCTGGCCTCTTCTGGCCGTTCTACTACGACGTCTACGTATCGAAGAAGGCGCCGAAGAAGACGAAGTTCGTTGCAACGGAGCCCACTGCGTGTCCGACGATGACGAAGGGGGTCTACACCTACGACTTCGGCGACACGGCCAAGATGACGCCGCTCCTGCCGATGTACACGCTCGGATCGGACTTCATACCNGCCCCTATCCANGCCGGAGGCCTGAGGTACCACGGGGATGCCCCGACGCTCTGCCTGCTGCTGAAGAAGGGATACATCGAGCCCCACGCCTACAACCAGCTCGAGGTCTTCGAGGCCGCNTCGATCTTCGCCAGGACCGANGGGATCGTNCCTGCACCGGAGCCATCCCACACNATCAAGTACGTGATAGACGAGGCGCTGAGGTGCAAGCAAACAGGGGAGGAGAAGGTGATACTCTTCAANCTCTGCGGCCACGGCTACTTCGACCTCCAGGCTTACCTGGACTACTTCGAGGGGAGGCTCCAGCCCTTCGAGTATCCGGAGGAAGCGATTAGGGAGTCGCTGAATAGGTTGAAGAGCGAGCTCCCCTGGATCGACCAAGT
>AWOE01000067.1 GCA_000494145.1 Candidatus Calditenuaceae archaeon JGI OTU-1
TCTGAAGTCCTACGAACTCCGTCCCGCAGTCGCAGCCCTTCTCCGTTCTCCCGGCTTGGAGCTCCGGACGTCCTCAGTCCAGCTTGATGCCGGGTATCAGCTCCAGTGCGGCGCTGCGCACGTCCTCCCTCCTGACGGTCTTACGGCCGGCAGAGAGGGCCTTTCTGATCGCCTCGTTGCTGATCATAATCCCCACCTCCTCCAGGACCCTCCGAAGCTCCTCGGCCGCCTCCTCGCTGACCCTCTCGGCTCCGGCCTTCTTCAGGAGCCTGTGCATCGGNGCCGTCGAGAGCTCGGTCATCCCACCCTCTGATTATNGCGGAGGAAATATGAGAAACTTCACCCGCCCACTACGACAGNGGNCATATCCATATTACAGGAAAGATCCGGNNAGCAGGCGAGTTGGGTCAGGAGGCCGGAACCGGGNTCTCGGAGCTGCGGGAAAGGATCAGGGAGATCACGCTGAGGATCGTGGACCTCATGGCTGAGAGGGAGAGGCTCGTGAGGGAGCTCGCGGCGCTCAAGACGGCCGCCGGCGAGGCCCCGTTCAACCCGGAGGTGGAGCGGGAGCTGAGGAGGGCTGTGACGGCGAGGGCCGCTGAGCTCGGAGTCGACGCCGATCTGGTCAGGAGGGTGCTGACCCTTCTGCTCAGAAGGTCCACCGAAGTCCAGACGCGGAGCACGGGCGGTCAGGGGCTGACCCACATGGACCTGATGAGGCTCGCCAAGAGGATGGAGAAGGAGGGGAAGGAGGTGGTGCACATGGAGGTGGGGGAGCCGACGCTGGGGGCACCGGAGCACGTGGCCGCCCAGCTTACAGATGCGGCGCTACGGGGATACGCCTTCTACGGTGAGGCCGCCGGGCTGCCCGAGCTCAGGTCTGCGATCGCCGAGGACCTGAACGGGCGTTTCGGGATCGACGTGAAGCCGGAGCAGGTGGTGGTGACGCAGGGAGGTAGGTTCGGGATCTACCTCGCGATGGCAGCGACGCTCTCGATGGGCGACGAGGCGGTGGTGATCGATCCTTCGTGGCCCCACTACAAGCAGGTGCTCTCGATGCTCGGTTGCAGGCCGATCGTCCACAGGACCTCGCTCGAGGACAGGTGGATGCCGGACCCCGCGGGGCTGGAGAGCGCGATCTCGGACGCGACGAGGCTGATCGTCTTGAACTACCCCAACAACCCGACCGGAGCGGTCGTTCCGAGGNCGCTGATGGAGGAGCTCGTCGACGTNGCCNGGAGAAAGGGCCTCTACGTCATGAGCGACGAGGTTTACATGGACTACGCCTTCGGNGAGCACGTCACGGCCCTCTCGACCGGCTACGAGCGGACCGTCATGATCATGTCCTTCTCCAAGAGCTGGGGGATGACGGGTTACAGGATAGGGTACGCGGTGGCACCGGTTGACCTGGCCGAGAGGATGGCGAGGATACAGGGGAACTTGCTGACGTGCGTGCCCGAGTTCGTTCAGGTCGCCGCCCTCAAGGCCCTCTCCGACCGGGAGACNCCCAAGGCCTACCGGGAGCACATGATGCGGGGGATAGAGGTGATCTGCAGGTACCTCGACGCGATAGGCGCCGAGTACGCCAAGCCCGGAGGAGGGATGTACGTCTTCCCGAGGATCGACTTGGGCGGAAGGGACCCGATGGAGTTCGCAATGGAGTTGCTCCGCAGAAGGGGCGTGGGCATCGCTCCGGGGACCGTCTTCGGGGATTACCGGGAGTTCTTCAGGCTGAGCGTCGGCGACTCCTTGGAAAAGCTCGAGAAGGGAATGGCCGCACTAGTCGAGGAGGTCAGGTCCTTACGTAATCCGCAGAAATAGTGCCCGAGGATATCTCGGTCTTCATGCGGTGTAGCGCCCTGTAGAAGATATATAACTTATGAGAAGAGGTGCCTTGGCAGGGAACAAGGGATGGCGGTGCTGGGAAGGGTGGTGTGCCCGCACTGCGGGAAGCTGACGATCAAGGGGAAGTATTGCATGAACTGCGGAAAGGAGCTGGAGGCCTCACCGGCCCAGGTCACTACACCGATAACTCCCCAGCCGGAAACGCCCCCGGTCTCTGTGACACCGGGTCCAGCGCAACCTCCGTTATCGCCTGAGCAGAGGCCGGCG
>AWOE01000068.1 GCA_000494145.1 Candidatus Calditenuaceae archaeon JGI OTU-1
ATCAAGGGGAAGTATTGCATGAACTGCGGAAAGGAGCTGGAGGCCTCACCGGCCCAGGTCACTACACCGATAACTCCCCAGCCGGAAACGCCCCCGGTCTCTGTGACACCGGGTCCAGCGCAACCTCCGTTATCGCCTGAGCAGAGGCCGGCGNCCGGTGAGGTGGCCCAGCCAGCCGAGCCGGNNAGGGAGACGGTCACCGAGGAGGTCGCCGAGGAGAGGAGGGTGGTCGAGCAGCTCTCGAAGCTCTACAACTGGCAGATCAAGCTGATCAACCTCTTCCTCGAGGGCGAGTCGACCCCCGAGATCTTCATGGAGATCTACGCCGACTACGAGTCCCGCATCAAGGCCCTCAACGAGAAGAGGCTCGAGATGATCGGGAGGTACGAGGCGAGGATGAAGGAGCTGACGCAGAGGCTGGAGACGCTGAAGCTCAGGCACGAGGTCAGCGAGATCTCCCAGCGCGAGTACATCCGTCAGAAGATCGAGATCGACAACGAGCTCAGCAAGCTGAAGCCGAAGCTCGCNGTNCTCCAGAACCCCATCGAGATCAAGATCGGCGAGATACCGAAGTTCAGGGAGGACGTCATGANGCTGATCGAGAGCGTNAAGGCCANAGGACCGGAGCNGAACCTTCCACAGGAATACGTCGACCGGATCGTGACCAACCTGAACGCCCTGCTCGACGCGATGCAGGACCTCGTCAAGCAGTACGAGCGGATCAGGACCGAGATCCAGAAGCTCGAGCTGCGTTACAAGGTCGGCGAGCTCCCCCACGAGGAGTACCTGACCCAGAAGCGCCGCCTCGAGAGGCAGCTGGAGCTGACCTTCTGATCGGATCCTCCGACCTCCGCGGGCATTTGACTATAATTGGCTTATAAATAAGTTTATAGAGAGCACAGGACATCCGGGCCCGGGNCGAGATGAAAAGCGGTCGGGCAAGGGGTTGGACGGTAAGGGAGGTCGTGGGGCTGGCGGCGCTATCGGTGGTCTCGGGCTTGGTCTTCGCGGTCTGGAGCCATCTGGTCGCGCCGGTCGCGTTCGGGGTGGCGGGGCACCTCGGCGTCGGAGCGATCTACGGGATGTGGTACATAGGAGCTACTCTGCCGGCTTACGTGCTGAGGAGGAGGTGGGCCGCCTTCCTCGGCGAGACGATCGGCGCCGTCGTCGAGCTCCTGCTCGTCAGCCCCTACTCGGTGCTGCTCTACTACTACGGCCCGGCACAGGGGATAATGAGCGAGGCGGCCTTCGCGCTGAGGAGGTACAGGAGGTGGGGATACGGGACCATGGTCCTCGCGGGAGCCCTTCCGGTCATAGCCTCGTACCCCTTCGACTGCCTCGTATCGCCGTTCTATCCGACCTGCCGTTTCTATCCGCCGGAGCTCCACGTAGCGATAGTGGCGGCGATGGTGCTGAGCGGCGCGCTNCTCGGGGGCGTCCTGATCAAGGCGGTGGTCGATGCGCTCGTCTCGGCGGGNAGGCTGAGGGGNTGGCCNGTTGCTCAGGCTGAGGGCCTTCAGGGCGAGGCGAGGTGATTGGAGGGGTCCGGAGGTAGACGCGTCGATCGGCGAAGGGTCGGTCGCTGCCCTGGTGGGCCCCAACGGCTCCGGGAAGACCTCGACGCTTCTGGCGGTCGCTGGGCTGCTGGAGCACGAGGGCTCGGCGGAGCTCGACGGCGTCGAGCTTTCCTCGATTGATAGGAGGGTCCTCAGGTCAAGGGTCTCGTACGTCCCCGAGGACCCAACGAGCTACGTGGTCAGGAACTACGTCCTCGACGAGGTCCTCGCTGGGCCGGAGTTCCTCGGCATGGACCCGGATGAGGCCCTCAGGAGGTCCTTCGACGTCCTCGAGGCCGTGGGTCTGAGGGGAAGGGCCCACGACCCGGTGGAGTTCCTGTCGGGAGGGCAGCTCCAGCGACTCGTGATGGCGTGCTCCCTCGTCACGTCGCCCTCCGTCCTGCTCGTCGACGACGCGATCTCCCAAGTGGACTCGGAGGGCAGGAGGGCGATAGCCGAGGCGATAGGCGAGGCCGTGAGCAGGGGCGCATCGGTCTTGATGGCGGTCAGCGACCCGGAGAAGGTGCCCCTGAGGCCGAGCTCGGTGATGGAGTTGCCGCACGCCCGTCCTGCGGAGCTAAGCTTGCCGGAGTTGCTCGGTTCCGGAAATTCTGGTCCGAGACCGATACTCGAGGCGAGGGACGTGAGGTTCGGCTATCCGGGAGCCGGCGAGGTCATCGGGGACCTGAGTATGAGGGCCGAGGGAGGANAGGTCATCGGCATCACGGGCCCCAACGGCTCCGGCAAGACGANGGCCCTCAANCTGCTCACGGGCATCCTCCGGCCCCGGCGCGGGAAGGTCNTNCTCAACGGCTCCANGCCNNCCCCTCCCCGCTCCCTCTACATGCCCCAGAACCCGGACCCCATGCTGACCGGTAGGACCGTCTGGGACGAGCTCGAACCNCTCGTCGAGTCCAAGCTGATCGCCACGCCCGAAGCCGAGATGCGGGCTGAGCTTGAGAGGACACCGATAGGCTACCTCGGTGCCGGATCGAGAAGGATTCTGGCGGTTTACCTGCTCGTTGCGAGGAGGCCGATGGTCCTCGCCCTCGATGAGCCGACCGCNGGCCTCGACCCCAAGAACGCGCAACAGGTGAGCTCGCTGGTGAGGGCAGCGGCTGAGGGAGGGGCCGTCGTGCTGATCTCCTCCCACGACGAGCCGTTCGTGGAGTCGGTCTCCGACAGGGCCTTCAGGATCGAGGAGGGGAGGCTCGTTGAGCGCTGAGCTGCTGAGCGTCAGGAGGAGCAGGGTCCATCCGGTGGCCGCCTCGGTTGCGGTAGCCCTGATAGCAAGCTCCGTAACGCTGCAGAGGAGCGTTCTGGGATCCCTGCCCGTTCTGGTCGCGTCGCTGGTGCTGGCGCTGCTGACGGTGCGGAGGCCCTCGCTGGTGGCCNTCTGGGCTCTGAGGTTCCTGCCCATGGGTCTGGGTCTCGGCGTCTTCGCCTTCCTCGCCTCCGGCGGTGGGGAGGTCGAGCTCGTTCCGTTGCTGGTGGTGAGGATCGAGACNATGGTGATGGGTTCGATGCTCCTCGCCTACGGCGTCGAGTCCTGGGAGCTGGCCTANGCCCTCCGGTCGATCGGCCTCCCCGGATGGTTCTCCTCCTCGATCGGGATAGCCCACGTCCTCCTCAGGAGGTCCCTCAGGTCGCTCGACGAGGTGATCGCAGCCCTCAGGTCCAAGGGCCTGATAGCCTCACCGCTCCACCAGCTGACGAAGGTAGGGACCATCACCAAGGCGCTCATCGCCGAGTCGCTCTCATCCGCCGAGAAGGTCTCGCTGGCGCTGGAGGCACGGGGCTTCGATCCGGAGGAATGGAGACCTATCAGGCCTGTACCCCTCCGCCTCTGGGACGTCCTCGTGATCGCCGTCGTGGCGTCGGCCTTCCTGATCTCCTCTCTTCTGTGACGAAATCCGCATCAAATCTAAATCGCGCCTCCAGAGAGTGATCTTGACCCCCGGTAGCTCAGCCTGGNAGAGCGCCCGGCTGTAGAGGGCGGCGTCCGCCGGCCCTCACCGGCCGGCCAGGCTACATCCCGCAGGAACCGGGTGGTCGCAGGTTCAAATCCTGCCCGGGGGACCGAATTATGCAATCCTCGGACCTCACAAAAAATTCCAAGGAGTGCCATGCGCATGCGAAACCTTTATGGCTTCCGCAACAGCTCGACGGCGTCGGCGGATGCTGCGGGTCGTCAACGTCTCCAAGTACTTCGGCAGGGTCAGGGCGCTCGAATCGGTCACGGTAGAAGTCGATCGGGGCGAGCTGGTGGGGCTGATCGGTCCGAACGGTTCGGGGAAGACGACGCTGATCAACGTCNTCACCGGCTACTACGAACCCGACGGNGGGACCGTGAGGTAGGNNTGCGCGATGTCGACGTACGTCTACGACGAGCTCCTCATANCGGATGAGGGGCTGAGGGAGGTCCAGCTGAAGGGAAGGGTCGCCCGGATAAACTATCTCAAGAGCTACGGGCCCGATGCGCCGCCGGGCTGGGTGATCGGAACAGGGAGGCTCGAGGGCACGAAGTTCTACCTCGAGGACGAGTTCGTCGCGAGGCACCTGATCATCAACGCCAGGGCCTTCGGCATGGTCGGCATCCAGAAGAGGGG
>AWOE01000069.1 GCA_000494145.1 Candidatus Calditenuaceae archaeon JGI OTU-1
CTGCAGAGGACCGTTCCGAAGGCATCGGTCACGAAGGACGAACCCCAGAAGGTGATCCTGCCCTCGGTCCCGATTCGGTTGACGGAGACGACCGAGAGGCCGTTGGCGATCGAGTGGCCCCTCTGGACCGTCTCCCACGCCTCCCTCCAGTCGCCCTCGGTCTCCTCGACCCCCTCGACCCATCCGATCGCCGTCGGGTAGAAGACGATCTCGGCGCCTTGGAGACCGAGAGGCCGTTGGCGATCGAGTGGCCCCTCTGGACCGTCTCCCACGCCTCCCTCCAGTCGCCCTCGGTTTCCTCGACCCCCTCGACCCATCCGATCGCCGTCGGGTAGAAGACGATCTCGGCGCCTTGGAGTGCCAGGGCCCTCGCCGGTTCCGGGAACCACTGGTCGAAGCACACGAGGACGCCGAACCTGACGCCGAACGCCTCGAAAGGCCTGATGGGGCCATCACCCGCGAGGAAGTACCTCGACTCGTGGTAGCCCTCGTCCTCCGGGATGTGCGTCTTCCTGTAGGTTCCGATGAGGCCTCCGTCTGGCCCGATCACCGGTGCCGTGTTCCAGTAGCCCCCCTCCCCTCGCTCTATCAGCGAGCCGCCTATGANGACGACACCGTGCCNCCTCGCAGCCCTCGAGAGCTCGGCGACGANCCCCTCCCAGAGCGACGCNCCCCTCTGGAGGACTCCGGTATCGGGNTGCGGGTCCTGCGGGTAATATCTGAACGGGAAGAGCTCCGGGAGGCAGACGAACTCGGCTCCCTGCGAGGCCGCCTCGCCTATCAGCTCCACCGCCCTCCTGACGTTCTCCGAGNCCTCCTCCGNCACCCTCATCTGGACGATCCCTACCCTGACCTCCTTCCTCCCCAACCCGATCACCCTCCTTCNGCGAAGCTGCTTATATGCGAGTCGCGGAGATCGAGCGGGCGTGAAGGTAAGGGACGTGATGAGGAGGCCGGTCATTTCTGTTGGACCGAAGGACGCCGTCTGGCAGGCGCTGGAGGTGATGATCTCGACGAGGATCGGCGCTGTGGTTGTCGCGGAGGGCGAGAGGCCGGTCGGGATCCTGACGGAGAGCGATGTGGTGAGGCTCCTCGTCGACAGGGGAATGGGAGTAACCGAGCTCCTCACGGTGCCGGTCGAGAACGTGATGAGCAAACCTGTCGTCACCTGCAGCCCTGACGAGGACCTCGTCGACGCGTTGACGCGGATGCTGGAGAGGAGGGTGAGGAGGCTTCCGGTCGTNGAGAACGAGAGGCTCGTGGGCATCCTGACCGAGAGGGATCTGATGGGCGCGATGCTCTCCCTGCTGAGGTCCGCTACGNCTGGGGAAGCGAGACGAGATACTCGAGGGTGATNCCGGAGTACCTGTTCCTGAGGGTCCGCGCCGTCTCCTCCAGCACCGCGACCGCGAAGACCCCGACCGGTTCAGCGCCGAACCTCTCGACGAACCTGAGGAGGGCCTCGACCGTCTTCCCGCTCCTGACGAAGTCGTCCACTATCAGGACCCTTTCAGACCGTCTCATGATCCTCTTCGGGAGGTAGATGTACTCGACGACCGGCGGAGACCTGACGATCCGCTCCTCGACGAACTCGGTGTAAACGGGGTCCTTCACGGGCTTCGCGATCACGAGCTGGGCCCCCAACTCGGTGGCCACGTGGACCGCCAAGGGAACGCCGTCCGTCGCAACCGTCAGCACCTTCTCGACGACCGAACGGGCGAAGATCAGGGACGTGTAGAGGCCGATCGTCCTCAGGATCCTTTGGTCCTGGATTATGGGGGTGAGGTCGTAGAGGCCCTCCGGCGTCCTCCTCAGGAGCGACTCGAAGAACTCGGGGAAGTAGTCCCGCCTTGCCAATTCGACGATCGCCAGCGCCCTCTCCCGCGTCGGCATCACCTTACCGTGGACGTACCTGCTCAGGACCGACATCTGGATCCCCAGCTTCTCGGCCAGCTCCTTCAGCTGGTACCTCGTCCTCAGGGCCCTCAGCGTCTCCAGGGCCAAGAGCTTCAACTTCGTCTCGTCGAGCTTGTGCATCTCAACTCTCCGGTCATCTCTATTGCGGCAAATTTATGCTGTTGCTCCCAACAGGTCAACATGGTCCAGCAAACGCTCAATTTAGGGCATCACGGAGTCTGGGAGGATGAGGACCGTTTACAGGAGGACGCTGACCTCGGTGGGCCGGAGGTCGTTCGCGGTCGTCCTGCCGAAGGAGTGGGCGAAGAGCTATTCGCTGGAGCCAGGGGATCCGGTGCTGATAGAGGTCCAGAGCGACGGGTCTCTGCTGCTGAGGCCCAGCACCGCAGGGCAGAGGGGTGCGGTCCAGACCACCAAGGTCATCGAGGTCGGAGCGACGCTCAGGAGGGAGATAACGGCCGCATACCTCGCAGGTTACGACAGGATCGTTCTGAAGTCCAAGGAGCCTTTCTCGAGCTCCGACAGGGAGGTCGTCAGGAGGACCGTTAGAGGTCTGACGGGGGCGGAGGTCGTTTCGGAGAGCAACAACGAGATCGAGATACAGGTCCTCCTCGACACGTCAGCGGTGGAGCCCGAGAAGGTCGCAAGCCGGCAGAACGCGCTGGTCGCCAACAACATCGAGATCGTGGCCGAGGCCGTAGCTGGGTGGAGCGCCGACAGGGCGAGGGTTGCGATCATGATGGACGAGGAGATCGACCGCCACTACTTCACCCTAGTCAGGGCGATCAGGGCCTACGCGAGGTCGGGACGCCTTCCCACGGTCAGGCTCCTCGACCTGAGGTTGGTTGCTAAGTTCGTTGAGGACATAGGCGACAGGCTGGTGAGGATATCCGAGCTGCTCGTTGCGAACGCCCAGCAGACGCCGAGCTCTGAAGCGCTCAGGAATATCTCCGAGAGGGCGAGGCAGCTGATCTCAACTCAGAACAAAGCCTTCGCCTCGTTCATGGGCTACGATGTCCAGATGGCAGAGGAGGTGATCGCCGAGGTCGCCGCGATAATCAGGTCGCTCACCGAGCTGGAGGTCATCCCTGGCGTCCAGGGAGATCAGAGGCTCCTCGCGATAGTGAACGAGTTGAAGCGGATCGCAGAGGACCAGATCGACATCGCCGACATCACAGCGCCGGCTCCTTAGGTCTGACGGTCATCCGGTGCCGAAGGAGTCTATCTCGACCATCGTCCTGCTGACGCCGCCCTTCTCGAGCTTCTGGAGCATCCCGTCTACGCCTTTCTCCCTGTCGCCAGCTATGAACCGGGCACCGCCGCATATCCCGTAGTACGCGCCCTCCCAGTCCGGAACGAACTCCCTTATGTCGTCGAATTGGATGTGGCGGCCCAGAACCGTGACGACCCTCCCGTTCCTGTCGTCGCCTCCGAAGAGATCCTGGAGTATCTCGTCCTTCGAGACGTCGTGCTCCCTCGTGAAGTTCACCAGCAGGTGCAGGTCCTTGTACTCGTCCAGCAGCCTCGGCATCAGCCTTCGGTAGATGAAGTCCTTCCTCGTCCTGTTGACGTAGAACAAGTGGATCGAGGTGCCGAGCTTCTTGTCGGTCGCGTATTCGATGAAGCACTTGAACGGGACTATGCCGCTGGATGCTGCGAGGAAGACCACGGTCTTCAGCCTCCCCTCGGCGATCATGTTCAGAGCCTTCCTGAGGAACCTGCCGTACGGCCCCTCGATGATCACGAGGTCTCCCACCTTTGCCAGCTGGTGGAAGTAAGGTGCGAAGGTACCGCCCTCGCTCTTGATCATCAGCTCGAAGNAGCCGTCGGTCCTNGTGGGTGATCCGGCGATGGAGTAGAACCTGAAGTCGCCCTTCTTCAGGGGTGTGTCGAAGTAGAGCTTCACGTCCTGGCCGGGGTGGTACTCGAAGATCCTCCTGTCGCCGACGTTCTTGAAGACGTAGGTCTTCGCGAGGTCTGTCTCCGTGATGATGTCCGTGATCACCATCGGGTACTGGTAGATCAGCTGGCCCCGCTGCTCGACGACCCGCACAGTCCTCTCGGCAGGAGACTCGCTCCCCACATGCAACTCTTCTGATAGCCAATATTTTAGGGGAAGAGCCGTTGGAGCGCCCGGAATATCCATCGGTCCCCGATTGCGGACATCGGCGTGATGTGAACGCGGCCGGAGCTTGCGTAGCGGCGTCGAACGTGCGGCCTCGGCAGGGACTCGTCACACCTATATCCGCGATAATCAGGACTGTATCACGTGAGCCGACAAGGTAATAGGCAGAACTCTCGCTTCCAGCGCCCCTCCGCTACCTTCACGGTTCTGAGGACCATGCTTGTCCCTGTCAGGTATTCCGTGGAGAGGTGGAGCTACACGCTCCAGCGCGTGACCGGGGTCGTCGTCACGCTCTACTTCGTTCTGCACGTCATAGAGACCGGCAACTTCGTCGGCGGCCCAACGGTTTGGTACGTGCCGTCCTACGAATTCGCCAAAGCCTACTACGAGGAGGTGAAGGAGTTCCTCCACAACCCCATTTTCGACGTCGGACTCGTGGTGATCGGCTGGATGGTGGCTTTCCACGCGATTAACGGCATCCGGCTGACGCTCGCCCACTTCGGTATCACCCTCGGCAGGCCCTCCAGGGTCGAGCCAGAGTCACCACCGAAGTCCTTCTCGACGCTCCAGAGGGCGATCTTCTGGTCCTCGATAGCGCTGGCCGTCTTCGCGGCAGTCTACAGTCTCAACGCTCTGATGGGGGTGTTCGCGAGATGAGCGAGCGCAGGCTCATGCTCCTCCATTACGTCACAGGCCTCGGCATCCTCGTCACAGGAGCTGTACACCTGTGGGTCGTCTTCTTCACGGTCCCGCTCGACCAGACGATATGGGAGACGACGATGCTCTTCGACGGCCACCAGTTCGCGATAATGAGCGTTTACAGGAACGCGCTCCTCGCATCGACGCTCTGGCTCCTCCTCGTCTTCACGACGTTCCACGCGATGAACGGCATAAGGGTCATCCTCATGGAGCTGATACCGAACGAGAGGGTCATGAGGGTCGCCAAATGGGCGCTGATCGCGCTGGGCGTCTTCCTCGTGGTTTACGGTACCCGAACCATCCTCATAGCGTACAACATAAGGTGAGCGTACGATGGAAGGGAAGGTCGTCTTCACCGTCTTCAGGCACGACCCCTCCGCTGGCGCGAGGCCCAGGTACGTCTCCTACGAGGTGCCCTACAGGAGCGGTATGACGGTCCTCGACGGTCTCCTTTACATCAAGGAGCGGATCGATCACACCCTCGCGATCAGGTACTCCTGCAGGATGGGGATCTGCGGTTCCTGCGGCGTGAAGGTCAACGGCCTGCCCAGGCTTGCGTGCTTCACGCAGGTCTCCGAGCTCGGGAGGTCGATTAAGGTGGAGCCGCTGCCTAACCACCCGCTCGTCAGGGACCTTGTAACCGATTTCAGCACCTTCTTCGCCAAGCACAAATCCGTTAAGCCGTGGCTCATCAGGAAGGACGTTGAGGAGCAGGAGAACCCGACGGGGCAGTACCTCCAGAGCGACGCCGAGCTGGAAAGGTACATCCAGTTCTCGTACTGCATATCCTGTGGTCTCTGCTACTCCGCCTGTCCTGTGGTGACCGCGCTCCCCGAGTTCCCGGGCCCGCAGGCACTCGCTTGGCTCTACAGATTCTACGTCGACTCCAGGGATCATGGAGGAAGGGAGAGGCTCGAGATCCTCGACAGGGCCACAGGGATCTGGCGCTGCCATTTCGCAGGCTCCTGCAGCCAGGTCTGCCCCAAGGGGGTCGATCCGGCTTTGGCGATCCAGCTCCTCAGGAGGGCTCTGATCAGGGGTTAAGGCTTCGTCTCAAAGCCGCACCGATGCGTTCTCAGCTATGGAATACCCTTATACTATGTCCGGTCACCCGAATGCCGCGGAACGATGAGGCAGGTCGACATATCGCACAAACCCTTCATAGTGAGGGAAGCGGTCGCCGAGGGTCACCTCCGCCTCAGGCCCGAGACGATCGAGAGGATCAAAAGGGGACTCGTCGAGAAGGGAGACCCGCTCCAGCTGGCGCAGCTGGGAGGCATAATCGCCGCTAAGGAGACGCCGAGGATCCTGCCTCTGTGCCACCCCATCAGGCTCGAGTCGGTCAACGTGGAGGTGACGCTCGACGAGGAGAGGTCTCTCGTCCACGCGAAGGCCGTCGTAAGGGCGATAGAGCAGACGGGCGTGGAGATGGAGGCTCTGATGGCTGTAGTCGGATCGCTCCTCAACGTCTGGGACGCGGTGAAGCAGTACGAGAAGGACGAGGCAGGGCAATACACGGTGACGGAGTTGGTCAGCGTCAGGGTCGTGAGGAAGGTGAAGGGGGCTGAGGGGTGACGTGACGTCGGGCCGGGTGCTGATGCTGGGGACGGGTACCCTGAAGCCCAGTCCCAAGAGATACGGATCCGGGGTCCTGCTGGATATCGGCGGGCTCAAGCTGCTGCTGGACTGCGGCCCCTCTGTCGTCCAGAAGCTTTACAGCGCAGGCATCGATGCGACCGAACTCGACGCGGTCTTCCTCTCACACTTCCACGTTGACCACACCTCCGACCTCCCGGACCTGATCTCGTCGTACGCCGCCGACAGGCTCGGTAACCCGAGGAAGCCCGAGAGACCCCTGATGCTCATCGGCCCGCCCGGACTCGTCGATTTCCTCGAAAACCTCATCGACCGCAACCCTTACTACAGCTATGTGGGCGAGTGGAACAGAATGCTCAAGCTCGTGGAACCGGTTGAGATCGGAGATAGCGAGGGGCTCAAGATCAAGGACGTTGTGCTCCGCTTCACCGAGGTCGACCATCCGAACGGTTACGCCATCAGGGTGAACGTCGGTGATCTCTCCGTGACTTACTCCGGCGACACCGCACCCACCGAGTCGCTCGTGGGCCTCGCGTCGGGCACCGATTTGCTGATCCACGAGTGCACCTTTCCGTCTGAGGCGTTGATGGGAAAGCACTCATCGGAGAAGGGGCTAGCGGAGGTAGCTTCGAAGGCAGCTCCTAGGACGCTCGTTGTCACCCACCTCTCCCCTGCTTGGGCCGGAAGAGAGCATGAGATCGTAGACGCCCTCAGGGTCTCCTACAGGGGAAGGGTAGTGATCGCCTACGACCTTCTCGAAGTGAGGGTGGTGTAGTGGGCATCCCTTGGCAACATCTATACATGGTTCAAGAGCCTTTCATCAGCTCCGGAAGCTTAACCCCCCTCTGACCCTGATACCTTCCATGGTAGGGCTTCTCGACCTCGGAAGTGAGCTTCGCGAAGACGACATGGAGGAACCTCTGACCCGCATAGAGTCTGACCGGAAACTCTCCCCCCATCATCTCGATCGTCAGCTGCCCCTCGAAATTCGCGTCGATTATCGTCGGGGGTATTGAGAGGCCCAGCCTAGCGAAGGTGCTCCTCAGGTTCACGAACCCCATCAGGTCCCTCGGCATCGAGAGGTACTCTATTGTGTGGAGGAGGACGTGTTCCCTCGGTCTTATCACGAAGGAGTCACCGCGCTCGACCTGGTAGAACTCCGAGACGTCGCCGTCCTTCGTGTCCAGGACCCTGTCCGTGCTCCTGAGCCTCGCTATCTCGCTGCCGATCCTGAGGTCGAGACCGTTCTCCCTGACCGTGTCTTCGAAGATCGGTTCGACCCTGAGCCTGCCGCACTTGATGTAGTTCCAGAGGTCGAAGTCCGAAAGTATCATCTCTTGTCACGGCAAGGACAGCGCTTTGACGTAAAAAATTGGAGCTGGAATCTTTGGGCCGCTCGCCTTCAGGTCATACCCCCAGCTCTTTCCTAGTATGATCCCTCGCTCGGCTCCCAGCTGGCCGTCGTAAGCGAAGACCTGTCGGCGTAGTGCTGGACCACCCATTTCGGCTTGAGGGCCTTCACGATGTGCTCGAACGCCGCCTTCGGGTCGCTGTGGTCACCACACGTGAAGACGTCGACCGCCGCGTACCTGTACTCGGGCCAGGTGTGGACGGCGATGTGACTCTCCGTGATCAGCGCCAACACCGAGACGCCTCCTTTCACACCCTCGACCTTCCAGCTCTTGATCTCCATCAGCGTCGCCTTGGCTACCTTCACGGCCTCCATGACAACGCGGACTATCAGCTGCTCATCGAACAGTGCCTCAGCGTCGCAGCCGTAAAGGTTGCCGTAGACGTGTTTGCCTACGATATATTCCATGTCACGCCTGAACTTTGTTTGCGTTCCTGCTGGACCGATCCTGTCCAACTTCTTCCTTGTCACCGGACCTTAGGGAAGTTTTCTTATAAATTGTGCGTCACAGCCTTTCAGCTGCACCTCTCCAACCCGCTCAGCTGACCGAGCCTGTCGTGTGCCACTCCACCTGCCCACCCTTTGCCCCTACCCGTGACATGTTCCATGGACTCGAGGAACGGTCAGGCTCTGGTATTGCTGTTGGTTTACCTTTGATGTAAAACCGTTAACATCAAAACATCAACGGTTTACATTTCTAGCATGCAGGGCTTTGCTCTTGCGGGAGGACGGCATCGTTTATTTCACATTCAATTGGTTTAGTCTGTTTGACCGAACGCTTAAAAAGTCTTTTGTCCCAGATAATTCAGTTTGAATCGCTTAACTTTGATCGGGGGATGGCAAATCCACCCTGAACGCCCTTCCCAAAATAAAGGTTTCAAGGCTGGGCACGGGGTGTAACCCGTCCGACGATCCGAATCGGTTGGGGGAATGTGGTCTGGATCAACAAGTCAAATTAGATCGGAATAGAAAGAATAGGACGATTTTCGGTTTTACCTTGAACTGTTTTACGTTCAAACTTAA
>AWOE01000070.1 GCA_000494145.1 Candidatus Calditenuaceae archaeon JGI OTU-1
CGTGATACCGCCTAAGCTCAGAGGGTCGGAGTCCCTCGTGGCGGAGTTCACCGGTCGGTGCCTCGAGATGCTCGAGCTCTACCGGACCGTCATGGACGAGGTCGGGAAGGAGGCCGCACTCTACTTCGTCCCTCAGGGGGTGAGGATCAGGACGCTCAGGCTCTACGACCTCTTCAACCTGCTCAGCCCGATGGGGTTCGTCGCTACCAGGACGTGCAGCGCCGCGCAATGGGAGGAGAGGGCCATCGCCTACAAGGTCTGGAGGGAGGTGGAGCAGAGGATGCCCGAGCTGGGGAGGATGATGGGCGAGAAGTGCAAGCACCTCAGTTACTGCCCGGAGAAGGACTGGTGTCCCATCATACTGAAGTACAGGAAGTACGACGACGAGACGCACCGGAGATTCAACCAGCTGTAGCCCCAGACGGGTTCAATTAGTGGGCAGGTGTCAATTGCTGGCAGAGGTCGGATCGTGTCGAGAGGCCTGATCGTCGTAGGAGGCGGTCCTGTTGGAGCCTTTGCGGCGCTGACCGCGGCGCTGAAGGGAGAGCGGGTCACGCTGGTAGACCCGAGGGGAGTGCTCGGCGGTGCGGCATCGAGATCGGCCGGCGTCGTCACGGTGCAACTGGAGGACCCGCTCGACGTCAGGCTCGTGGTCCGAAGCATAGAGCTGATACGCTCCGTCTCCAAGAGCTCCAGCGTACGAACAGGGTTCCTGCAGATAGGCCGTGAGGAGGACCTCTCCGATTCGGTGGAGGCCATGAGGGAGGCGGGGGTGGAGCACGAGGTGCTCACGGCCGAGGAGATTCGGGAGAGATGGCCGGTCTTCCGGGTCGAAGGCGACCTCATCGGAATTTTCACCGACATGGACCTCTCGGTCGAGCCCCCTCTTCTTGGTGGAGAGCTCGGTGGGGTCCTCGCCTCGCTCGGCGTCGAGGTGATCAGGCAGAGCGTCGTCTCTTTCACGACCGACGGAGGAAGGATCGAGGGGGTCGTCCTCGAGGACGGAGAGAGGCTCAAGCACGACGGCCTGATCCTGGCAGCGGGATCGCACAACAGGGAGCTCCTGCTCAGGCTCGGCATCCGGCTGAGGACTACTGTGATCACGTGCTACGCGTACAAGTTCGACGTCGGGGAAGAGCTGGAGGTGCCGTCCTTCTCCGACGAGCTCCTCCACTCCTACTGGAGGAGGTGGGGGACGATGATGGTGGGTGGCGGTTACGACGCCGAGTGGGCAGACGGTCCCGACTACTCGGCCGTCGAGCCACCGCCGCAGTACGTCAGACGGTCGATGGCGATGCTCCGGAGCCGTCTCAACCTCTCCCGTGAACCGAGATACCACTCGTCGCTGAGGGGGCCGTGCGAGCTGACGCCCGATATGGAACCGTACCTCGGCAGGCTGGAGGGCCTCGGTGACGTGGTCCTCGTCGGCGGGCTCAGGGGTTACGGGCTGATGAGGGGACCTGCGCTCGGCGAGCTGGCTTACGAGCTGCTCAGGTCCGGACGTATCTCGTCGCTCAACGCAGAGGAGATGGAGCGTCTCAGCCCCAAGAGGTTAATCCGCAGTTCCAAGAGGTCTCGCGTGGGAGGCATAAATAACGACGTTGCCGTCTAACCCTGCGAAGGGACTTGTCGCAACCCAAGCCCCAGCTCGGAGGCTCCGAGTTCCTCGAGGACGTTCTCAGAAAGGTCAAGGAGGCTGTGGAGATAACGGGCTACGACAGCAGCTACTACGAGGTCCTGAGGTATCCCAAGGTCCAGCTGACGGTCTCGATCCCTGTCAGGATGAGGGACGGCTCCATTAGGACGTTCATCGGTTACAGGGTCCAGCACAGCAACGCCCGGGGACCATACAAAGGAGGCATAAGGTACTACCCCACGACGGATTTGGACGAGGTCACGGCGCTCGCGATGCTGATGACGTACAAGTGCGCGGTCGTCGACCTGCCCTACGGTGGCGCTAAGGGAGGGTAGCAGGAATGTATCCCAAGGTCCAGCTGACGGTCTCGATCCCGGTTAGGATGAGGGACGGTTCCGTCAGGACGTTCATCGGATACAGGGTCCAGCACAGCAACGCCCGGGGACCCTACAAGGGCGGCATAAGGTACTACCCGACCACGGACCTGGACGAGGTCACGGCGCTCGCGATGCTGATGACGTACAAGTGCGCGGTCGTCGACCTGCCTTACGGAGGTGCGAAGGGAGGTGTTGCGTGCAACCCGAAGGAGCTGACGAGGGACGAGCTCGAGCGGCTAACGAGGAGGTACACCTACATGATCTACGACATCATAGGCCCGTACAAGGACATCCCCGCGCCGGACGTCTACACCGACGCTCAGGTCATGGCATGGATCATGGACACCTACTCGCAGCTCGCCGGCAGGCAGACGCCGGAGGTCGTCACGGGAAAACCCGTGGCCCTCGGTGGGAGCGAGGGGAGGGAGGAGGCGACGGGTCTAGGGACGGCGATAGGGCTGAGGGAGGCCGCCAAGGCGTTGAACATGGGGATCAAGGGGCTGAGGGTGGCCGTTGAGGGGTTTGGGAACGTCGGGAGCTATGCCGCGATGTACCTCCACGAGTGGGGAGCGAAGGTCGTTGCGGTGAGCGACAGCAAGGGCGGCGTCTACAACCCCGAGGGCCTCAACGTGCCGAAGCTCATCGAGCACAAGAAGAGGACCGGGACGGTCCTGGGCTTCGAGGGGGCGAAGGAGATCACCGACGAGGAGCTGCTGCACTTGGATGTGGACGCCTTGGTGCCTGCTGCCGTCGAGGGGACGATCAACGCCAGGACCGTTCACGACGTCAAGGCCAAGATCGTCAGCGAGGGAGCGAACGGCCCGGTCACGTCGGACGCCGACAGGGTCCTCAGCGAGAAGGGGGTCTTCGTGGTGCCCGACATACTCGCGAACGCCGGGGGCGTCACCGTGAGCTACTTCGAATGGGTCCAGAACCTGAAGAGGGAGAAGTGGACGAAGGAGGAGGTCCTCGCGAAGATGGAGGCTAAGCTTGTCAGAGCCTTCCACGACGTCCTCAACACCTCGAGGAGGTACGCGGTCAGCAGCAGAATGGGAGCCATGTGCCTCGCGGTCGAGCGGGTCTGCGAGGCGATTAAGCTCCTCAACATCTGGCCCTGAACGGATTCTCTACCTTGTTTTGCTGAGCTCACATTTTGTAGAACGCGATTGAGGCGTATCCGACCACAGAGGACCTGTCGCCGGAGACGTCCCCGCTGGTGGCGTATTTCAGCAACTTGGACCCGATGTAGCCCTTCCTCCTTGCGTACTCCATCACCGCAGCAATACCGCCGTACCCGCAGAGCGTCGCGTCCCTTCTCTCCATCTCCCTGTAGAACCCCGCCACGTCCAGCGCTAGGATCCTTTCGATCACTGGCATGTCCCTCCTCACGGCCTCGTCGTGCGGCTCGTAGTGGGTGAAGTCGCTGCTCGCGATCACGACGAAGTCCTCCGGATGCGGGATGGCCTCCGCGAGGGCCCTTCCGACCTCCTCCGCTGCCTCCCTGCTCTGGTCCAGCATGCAGACCGGCAGGAACTTGAACCCCCTCCTGTAGACGAACTGGAGGAACGGGACCTGGACCTCGATCGAGTGCTCCCTCGAGTGGCTCAGCTCGTCCAGCGAGAAGAGCTGGGAAAGCTCGGCCAGTGAAGATGCCAGCTCTCTGTCGATCTCCACCTCCCCGAGGGGCGTTATCCAGTGACCGCCGGGATAGATCGAGACCTCGGTCCCTATGCCGTAATGGTTGGGTCCCACGACGACGACCGTCCTCGGCCTCCTCCTTTTCGAGAGCTCGAGGTATCCGTGGGCGGCCACAGGTCCGGAGTACATGTAGCCGGCGTGAGGTGAGACGAGGACCGGGGGCGGGATCGAAGAGGTCTCGGGGCCATCCGGGTCAGGGAGCTCTCCGGGTCCGTGCGGTGAGAGGAAGCACCCTCTGATCTGCTCGAGCAGCGCATCCCTCCGTCCCTCGTAGAAGTACCCGGCGACCGCAGGCCTCCTCCTCATCACCTTCCACCACCCCTGTTGACCTTCAGGTGCTGGACAGGTGCGGTCAGAGCCAGATATCCGAGGATCGAGATCACCGCGAGGATTCCCACCGCGATGGCGTAGACCGTCGCCCTGACGAGCAGATCCTGGTCGACGATCCTCAGGAGGCCGAAGAACGTGGCGGTGTAGAGGAAGACGCCCAGTAAACCGATCGAGAGCATGGAGGCTCCGATGACTCTGACCAGCATCATCGATCATAGCAGGGACGATCCCGTTAGTATCGGTGACGGACCCTCGTTGGCCGTCCGTTGGTCCGAAATGCGACCATTAATAAGCCCTTCATCCCGGGTCGGAACGAGCGGAAAGCGGGTCGATGCCGGAAGGAAATGGGTTAACAGCTGGAAAGGTGGAGGNTTGGACGGGTCGGATGAGAGAGGTCACGTGGTCGTCNCCGGGAAAGGTGATCATCTGCGGAGAGCACTTCGTGGTCTACGGAGGGCTCGCGGTCGCTGCGGCGATCAACATGAGGGCCTACGCGACGGTGAAGCTGAGGGAAGGAGGCACGGTCAGGATCGGATCGAGGCAGCTGGGGACGGCCGAGTGGCAGAACGGCAGGCTCGTGAAGGANTCGGCGAAGGGCGTCGGCGAGAGGCTCGAGGCCTACAGGAAGATGGTCGACGCGGTGCTCGAGCAGCACGGTCGCGGCAAAGGCGTCAGCATCTCGTTGGACTCGCAGATACCGCGAGCCTCTGGACTGGGTTCCTCGGCGGCGATAGCTGTGGCCACGGCAAGCGCCCTCCTCGACGCGCTGGGAGTCGAGTTCACGACGGACGACGTGATCAACTACGCCTTGGTCGCCGAGTCAGAGATCCATTACAGGCCGTCGGGCATCGACCCCACGGTCTCCGCGATCGGCGGGATCATCACGTTCAGGAGGGGGACGAAGCCCTCGAGGATCGGCGTCCAGAAGGGATTCGAGCTGCTGGTGATAGAGTCCGGGAGGCAGAGGAGGACCGGGATGATGGTCAGGAAGGTCGCCCAGTTCAGGGAGCTGCACATCAACCTCTTCGACAAGCTGATGGAGGTCTCCGACATGATAGCGGGCGAGGTGGAGCTCGCTATCCACAACAACCGGATCGAGCGCCTCGGGAGCCTGATGACCGTAAGCCACAACATACTGAGGGCCATCGGCGTGTCGTCGAGGGAGCTCGACGAGATCGTCGACAGAGTCCTGAGGGCGGGCGCATATGGTGCGAAGCTGACCGGAGGAGGAGGTGGCGGGGTTGTGATCGCGGTGGCCAGCGAGGAGGTGGCGCGGCAGCTCGTCAGCAGGTACTCCGGCCACTACGCGATCCACAGGGTACTCCTGCCTCAGGAGGGCGCTAGAAGGGAAAGGGTTGAGGGTTAGGGAGGGGATCCGGTCGAGGAGGGCCGTCGCCCGCCTATCAGGGTCCCAGAACCCGGGCCAGGCACCTTGAGGGCATAGCACCAAGTGGACCGAGGTAAGGTTATGACCTCCTGCCGAGAGGCGGAAGGGAGGATGTCGCAGAGATCGGGGACGGCCGGGATCGAGTACACGTCGATCTACGAGATCAGGGGGCCNCTCGTGGTNGTCGANAAGGTCGAGAGGGCCCAGTACGAGGAGCTGGTCGAGATNGAGACGGCCTCCGGTGAGAGGAGGCTCGGNAGGGTCATNGAGGTNGGAGGAGGGAGGGCCGTNGTCCAGGTCTTCGAGGGGACGCAGGGCCTCTCGATCGAGGGNACGAAGGCGAGGTTCCTCGGAACGACGATGAGGTTCGGGGTATCGACGGACTGCCTCGGCAGGGTCTTCGATGGGTTGGGGAGGCCGATAGACGGCATGCCCGCTCCCTANGCCGAGGAGTTCAGGGACGTCAACGGCGACCCCATCAACCCTGAGCGCAGAGAGTACCCGTCGGAGTTCATCCAGACCGGCATATCGGCCATCGACGTCATGAACAGCCTCGTCAGGGGGCAGAAGCTCCCCATCTTCAGCGGATCNGGACTGCCCCACAACGTCCTCGCGGCCCAGATCGCCCGCCAGGCCACGGTCCCGGGGAAGGAGGAGGAGTTCGCGGTGGTCTTCGGGGCCATAGGCGTCCAGAACGACGAGGCCCGTTACTTCAGGAGGAGCCTCGAGGAGAGCGGCGCCCTNGCCAGATCNGCGCTNTTCCTGAACCTCGCCGACGACCCGGCCATCGAGCGGATCATAACGCCCAGGGTCGCTCTGACGCTAGCGGAGTACCTCGCCTTCGAGCAGGGGTACCACGTCNTNGTGATCTTGACGGACATGACCAATTACTGCGAGGCCCTGCGAGAGATCAGNGCGGCCAGGGAGGAGGTTCCGGGNAGGAAGGGGTATCCGGGGTACATGTACACAGACCTCGCGTCGATCTACGAGAGGGCCGGTAGGATCAAGGGGAAGAAGGGGAGCGTGACGCAGATGCCGATCCTCTCGATGCCGAGCGACGACATCACCCACCCGATACCGGACCTGACCGGCTACATAACCGAGGGCCAGATCGTCCTCGGAAGGGACCTCCACAGGAAGGGAATCTACCCGCCGATAAACGTGCTGATGTCCCTCAGCAGGCTGATGGGCCCAGGTATCATAGCGCCGAAGAAGACGAGGCCCGACCACGGAGACGTCAGCAACCAGCTTTACGCCTCCTACTCGAGGGCCGTGCAGCTGAGGGCCCTCGCCGAGATCGTCGGGAAGAGCGGCCTCTCGGCCTCGGACCTGAAGTACCTCGAGTTCGGAGACCTCTTCGAGCAGAGGTTCCTGAACCAGTCGCCCTACGAGAACAGGACCCTCGACGACTCGCTGGAGATAGCGTGGGAGATACTCTCGACGCTGCCGGAGTCGGAGCTGACTAAGATCAAGGAGGAGCACATCCGCAAGTACTACAGGCCGAGACAGCAGGCCGCCTCCTGAAGTCCGTTCAGGGCTTATTTGGTCGCCCTTACGGGAGATGCTGGGGATGATGAGCGTCGGAACTGCTGACCGGTGAAGCGGGATCACCCTGCCTGACCCAATCCTTTTCACNTGGCAGCGGACTGTGAAGGCGTGCCGCGTTTCCACGTCCTCCTAGTACCGAAGGCTCCTCCGGAGGTGACCGCACAACACAGGCCCGCACACCTCGAGTACGTCAGGAACTTGATCAGGTCCGGTCGGATAGTGATGGCGGGGAGGTTCAAGGACGGGTCCGGGGGCTTCTACGTCATCGAGGCCAAGGACCTGAGCGAGGCCCTCTCGATCGTCGAGGGAGACCCGTACAAAAAGGCCGACGTCAGGGAGTTCGTCGTCCGGGAGATAGAGGAGGTCACCGCCTGAGAAGCCGGATGTACCAGAACTGGACCAGCATCAGGGTCCAGAGGGCCCAGANCGCGAAGAGCGCGAGTGCCGCCAAAAGCCGCAGCAGGCCCGCTAAGGTCCCGGCCTCCTGACCGGTAGCGGAGACGATCAGGCCGACGGACGCGAGGACCACCACCAGGCTTANCCAGACGACGAGGATNAGGGCCATCATCTTCAGGAGCGGACCGANCATGCCCGTCACACCCGCCACGAGACGAGGAAAGTGACGAGCGCGAGGACCGACGAGAAGAGAGAGAGGGTCCCTATGTCGCGAGCCGCCTTCGACTCGTTAACGGGCCCTCCCGTCGAGAGCATCCGGACGATCGTCAGGGGAGCGGAGAGGTCCGGGTTGTCCCTGATCAGGCCGCCGATCACCAGCACNGGCCTCTTCACGATCCCCTTCCCCGACTTGAGCCCTCCCATGGAGACGATGACGACGGCCTCGTTCAGGATCGCGGGGAGGAGCGCCACCAGCAGGAAGACCTCGAACCCGCCGAGCACCGCGAAGGTCACCATGGCCGCCGAGACGAGGTTGCTCCCGACGTTACCCCCGAAGGTCCTCGCCGGGTACCTGTTGTAGAAGAGGAACCCGAGGAGGGAGCCGAGGAGGGAGGCCTCGGCCGCCAAGACCGGCGCAGGGGCACCGAGCGCCAGCGATACGGGAATCGAGAGCGCGACGATCGGGATCGAGAAGAGGGCGAGGGATCCGTTGACGACGTCGATGCTGTTGACGGCGTTGGAGACGACCGAGTAGGCGACCACCAGCAGCACCGGATAGACGATCGTGAGCCTCGCTTTCCCCACGAACGGTATCAGAGGGTGGGGGTCGTAGGTGCCGAGGGCGAGGACGACGAGGCCGGGCAGCGCGAGGAGGACCGGCTTCAGGACCGGGTTCAGCTCCCTGAAGTCCTCCGAGAGGCCGATGGCTGCGGATGCGATGGGGGACGCGAGGAGGGTCAGCGTCACGGCGTCGATCCGAGGCGAGAGGAAGATCAGGGTGGCGGAGTAGGAGACGGCCATCCCCAGCCCTCCGATCTTCGGGACGAGCACGGTGCCAGGCTTGTGGACGTCCCTNCCGAGGAGCTTCAGCTTNTGGGCGAGCGAGATCGAGAGCCTGACCGCTCCGAGCGCCAGGATCAGGGAGATCGCGACGCCGGCGAGGACGGTCAGCAGCTNTTGNGTTTCCATCCACGATCACCTNAGGTCCCGNGGTATTTGGNNTCACCGGAAGACCCTGAGGGAGGTGCTGAGGGAGACGCAACCCTCGAGCGTCCTGTAGACCGGCGACCTCCTGANGGCCTCCTCGAAGACCTGCCTGATCTTCTCCTCTTCCGCGCCNGACCTGACGTAGAAGGTGATCGAGACCCTCGTGAAGCCGGGGGTGCCCTCGTCCGAGAGGCCGAGGAAGTTGCAGACGTTCCCGAGCTCGCCCTCGACCGAGACCTCCGCGTCNTGGACCTCAATNCCTCTGAGCGTGGCGAGATAGACGAAGGTCAGCAGCACGCAGCCTGCAAGGGATCCGATCAGGTANTCGACGGAGGTCGGGGTTGGCTCTCCNGNNCTCGGCTCGAGGCCCTCGTCGACCTCNAACCTCCCTCCGCTGCCNGTNCTCACGGTGGACCTCATTCCTCCCCTCCAGAGCGCCCTCGCCCTCCTCCTTCCTAGGAGAGGCCTCTTCTCGGGGTCCCTCCACTGCTCCTCCACCGTTCGAAGGGCTTCACCGAGCCTGTCCAAGTCGATGCCGTTCAGGGCCCGCACGCCTTTACCGGATCGGTCCACGCCAAAAATCGTCCATCGGGAAACGATGATATGCATCGCCTATCCCAGCGAGG
>AWOE01000071.1 GCA_000494145.1 Candidatus Calditenuaceae archaeon JGI OTU-1
TCGATCCCCATCTCCTCCAGCACAGACCTGACGAACGCCAGCAGCTCCGACGGCGTGACGTCGTAGGGAGTCCAGCTCAGGTCTATCGCGACCGATCCGCTCTTCGGGAACGCCAGGCCGCCAATCCCCACCAACCTCTCGCTGAGCCTCATCGCGAACTCGGCCTCGAGGCCCTGGAGGCCGTACATCGTCACCTCCACTACCTTAGCCAACCGCGAGCCCACCCCTCACCTGACGCTCGGAGGTGTTCAGCTGGGCGACGATGGTCCTGAGCCTCTCCTCGGCACCTATGCTGTCGAGGTAAGCGGCCACCTCCGGCTGGACGTACCTCCGCCAGTCGCCGCCGGAGATCATCAGGGCCCTGATGTTGGTGGCGTTGAGGTGCTCCCTCTCCACCAGCTCGGGCTCCCTCACCTTCACACCGGCCGCCTCCGCCAAGAGCTTGACGAAGGGGTTGTTGGTGTAGAGGACCTCGAACCTCGGGACCGTCGCAATCACCCGGCTCATCCAGAGGTGGTGCTCGCCTATGTCGAATATCGGGACGGGAATGAAGGCGCTGAGGTCGTGCCCCGCGCTCCTGAGGCCTATCCTGATCATCTCGATCCTCTCGCCGGCCGTGAAGGGGTTGTTGATCGTGTAGCTGTACTGGGCGCTCCCGATCCCTATGATGACCTCTTCGTTCTCGGAGGCCGCTTGCTCTATCGCCTTCAGGTGGCCGATGTGGAACGGCTGGAACCTACCTATCAGCAGCCCCCTCCTCAACTCTCCCAGCCGCCGGATTCCGTTCCCTCTCAGCTAAAGCTTCATCGATCCCTCCGCACCACCGCGGGCCCTCCAACCGCGCCCCGTCTTCGAAGCTCAGGTTGAAATCCTTGCGGGATGGCTGTCGAGATCCTCCTCGATCTGACGTTAGCGGCCCTCCAGCTGGTGCTCGCGGCGTAACCGAAGGGGGCAACACGGCGCTCGCGATTCTGCTCTTCGGCACCTTCGTCGCCATCTCCCTCGTCTTGAGCCAGGGGATCGCCTTCCTCTCCGAGCCGATAGCCTCTGCGATCACGAGACTTTTCGGATGACGGCCGCGTCCTGAAAGAACCGCCTCGGTTTTTCGCGCGGATCGTCGTCTTGCCTTTTCCCATTTTACGCGCCAACGGTTTTATCGGGCGGAGACCTTTTGGCCACGATGGCGGGGGAGGTCTTGGTCATAGGCGGAGGTTACGTCGGCCTCCACTCGGCCTACAGGCTCCACGAGCTCGGTTACAGGGTCAAGGTCTACGCGGGCGACCTGGGAAGGGCGGCCTCGTGGGGCAACGCGGGCATAATCCACCAGGGCTCGATCACAGCGGTCCCGGAGGTGATGGGGCTCCTCAAGCTGCTCAGGCTCACCCTTCGCAGGGACTCCTACGTCTCGATCCGGCCCTCGTTCGCGCTGAGGGAGATCGGCCCTAGGGGCTGGCTGACGAGGTACATCTCCGAGGTCAGATCGGGGAGGATAGCCGCGAAGGCGCGGGTCCTCCAGCGTCTCCTCCTCGAGAGCAGGGGGGCCTGGCTCGACGTGATCAGGAGGGAGGGGTTGGAGGCCGAGCTCAACGAGTCGGGGTCAATCGAGGTCTTCGCCGTAAGGGAGAACTTCGATCACGAGTCGGAGTTCAGGAGGAGGGAGTCCGCGGAGCTCGGCTACAGGGTCGAGGTCCTCGACGGCGACCAGTGCAGGGAGATCGAGCCTCTCCTCTCGAGGCAGGTGGTCGGCGGCCTCTTCTACCCCGACGACCTCTGGATAAACCCGCAGAGGACGATCTACTCCTTCGCCGATGCGCTGAGGCGGAAGGGCGTCGAGGTGATCGAGCGCTTCGTCGAGTCGGTCAAGGTGGAGGACGGAAGGGCAAGCGTGCTCACCGGGAACGGAAAGGAGAGCCCTGAAGTCGTGATCGTCTGCGCAGGGGCCTGGACGCGTGACGTGCTCAGGTCCGCAGGCTTCAGGGTACCCGTGGTTGCAGGCAGGGGATATCTCGCCGTCACGGAGCCGTCGGAGCAGAGGATATCGAGGCCCGTGATCTGCGCCGACCAGAGGACGATCGTGGGCCAGACCATGGCAGGCGAGTTCAGGATCTCCAGCTTCTTCGAGCTCTCTTCGCCCGACGCTCCGCCGGACAGCTCCAAGTTCGAGCGGATGCGACGCTGGTCCGTCCCCGTCCTCCCTGTCCTCAGCGGCCTCAAGTTCAAGCTCACGTGGGTCGGCTCGAGGCCCTGCACCCCTGACGGCTTACCCGTCGTCGGCAGGATCAGGGGAACCGAGAACCTCTACGTGGCCGCGGGGCACTGCAGGCTCGGCGCGACGCTCAGCGCCGCTACAGGCGTGCTGGTGGCCGCGATGGTCGAGGGGAAGGAGCCGGAGATCCTGAAGGAGCTGTCGCCCGAGAGGTTCTCTTAGCCCTCAGNCTCCACGGAGCGGTCTCGGCTGCAGAGGACCCTCTCGGCGAGGTTCAGCGAGGCGAGGAGGTCGTCGAGCGTCGCCAGCAGCGAATCGACGCCCCTCTCGCACGTGACCTCCGTCACCAACACGTTCCCCTCCCTCACCATACCGATCGATAGGCCAGCCGGAAGGGGCTCGTTGTCAGGAAGGAGGGACCTCAGCGCACCCTCGGACTCGCGGTCGTCGCAGAACGCTACCCTCAGCTCCGCCCTCGAGCTGACCTTCATCAGACCAGCCTCAGCTGCTTGCCGGCACGGGCCCTCGCCATGACCTCGCCCACCAGCGCGTCGACCTCGATGAGGAAGAGCGTCGTCCTGTCGGCAGGGAACTCGGCACCGGCGGCCATCTTGTGGCCCCCTCCTCTCCCTCCTACCCTCTCCGCAGCGACCCTCATCACCTCGCCGAGGTCCAGGCCCATTTCCACCAGCTGGTTCGAGGCCCTCGCGGAGACCTTCACGATCCCTCCCTCCTGGGCCAGCGCTATCAGGGGCTTGTCAGGAGGCAGGAGGTTCGACGACGAGAGTATCGAGGCGATGGAGCTGACCTGCCTCGCGTCGATCTCCGTCCCTCCCCTCAGGACCAGGACGTTCCTCATCTCCTCCCGCACGTCCTTCCTCATCGCGAACTCCATGGCCCTGGCGACCGATGCCCTGTACTCGGCCAGAACCCTCTCCGCCTCCCTCATCACCCATCCCCTCGAGCCCATCGCGACCGAGATGCCGATCCAGGCGTTGCCGGTCTTCCCGCAGGCGTTCAGCAGCGTCGCGTACTCCCTCCCGTCCCTGAGCGGCGTTCCCGGCTCCTCCCTCGTCAGCTCGTAGACGTTGCCCGTGAGCTCGCTCAGCAACGTCGGGGGCGCTCCCACCTTGCTCAGATGCGACGCGAGGGCCTCGATGAGGGACGCCTTCTCCTCGGCGCTCAGGTCCGAGATCGTCCGCCANACGTCGCCCCTCCTCGGCTCGATCCCCGCTGAGAGGACGAGGTTCAGGGCTGCCGTCTCGTTCCCCGTTATGCCGGGCAGGAAGGGAGAGTTGGTCGATGCGAGGGCCTCGTGTACCGGCCTGAAGCCCTTGCCGTAGAGGATCAGGTCCTCCTCGACCTTCATCAGCCCGAGCCGCTCCGCCTCCCTCACGATCACCTCGTTCAGGCCTACCAGCTTCCTGCCGTGGTCCTTGTCCTGCAGGTCGCCCAGAGCTCCCACCACCGCCACCGGCGAGTAGACCCTGGCTTCTTCGGTCACGTTCCTGCAAACGAGGTAGGTGACGCCCGATGCGCTCACCATCGTCGACCCGTCTATCCCGAAGTCGTGGGGGTTGACGTGGAGGACGTTGGGAGGAGTTCTGACCGGCAGAGGCTTGTGGTGGTCCAGCACGATGACCTGAGCGCTGACCTTCTCGCCTATCAGGTTCAGGTATCCGCTGCCCATGTCGACGAAGACGACGGCGTCGAATTCCCTGTAGGCCTCGTCCGAGAAGACCTCCTCGATCCTCTGAACGCTGAGGGCCACGTAGGTCGCGTCGAGAAGCGAAGCGGTTCCGCAGAAGATCCCGAGGGACGAGAGCGCGTCGGCGTCGTTGTGCCCGACCACCAGGACGTTAGCTCCCTCCCTGAAGAGCTGAACGATCCTCTCCGCCGCCTCGGCACACCTCCTCAGGAAGGCCTCCTGCGACGAGTCCATCCTCTCCTCGAACCCGAGGCAAGTATTTCAAAGTCCTCCGGGAGGCCGGGCGGAGTGCGACGCCGGGCTGTCCCCCGGTAGAACCAGTTTACATTAGAAAGGAGGTAGACGCCATCCCGTCTCGATGGTCAGGGTGAGGGCCCACGTCTGGATCTCGGGGAGGGTCCAGGGCGTCTTCTTCAGGGCCCACACGAAGGAGGTGGCAGAGAAGCTGGGCCTCACCGGCTGGGTGAGGAACCTGCCGGACGGGCGCGTCGAAGCGGTCTTCGAGGGCGAGGAGGAGGCCGTTAAGGAGGCGATTGAGTGGTGCAAGCGCGGGCCACCCCTCGCAAAGGTCGAGAGGGTGGAGGTGCGGTACGAGGAACCGACAGGAGAGTTCAAAGACTTCAGGATCGTTCGTTAGTGCGCTTCCCTTCCCCTCCCTCCGCCAGCCCGACGACGGACTCCGCGATAACCTTCGCAGGGTCCTCCATCTTCTCCCTCAGCCTCCTGGCCCTCTCCGCCAGCCTCCGCCTGAATTTCCTGTCCGAGGCGAGGACAACAGCCCCCTCGATCGAATCTTTGCTCAGGTCCTCCAGCACCCTCATCAACCCCCTCCTCAGGAGGAACCTGTGGACCGCCGGGAGCTCGCCGGGGTAGTAGGAGAAGACGGGAACGCCGAGGAGGGCTGCCTCCTGCGCCATCGTCCCTCCNCCCGAGAAGACGGCCAANGCTCCCGAGACCAGCGGCAGCGCCAGCCTCGGCTCCGCGATCACCTCAACCCTCTCGCCTGAGAGGCGTCCCAGGACCTCGACGTCCTCCGGATAGCGGGCCATGACCANGACCTTCGCATCGCTCGTGGCGAGGAGGCCTTCCACAACCCTCACCGTCTCCTCGAGTCCCCTTCCGAGGGAGTAGGAGGCCATGTGCTCAGTAGGCCTCACGAGGAAGTAATCCCCATCAGGCCTCGGCTCGCNGGAGGCGAGGTCCCCGAGCCTCCTGATCCACGCTACCGGGTCGAGGGCCCTGTACCTGACGACCTCGGTGCCGGGCGTGCACCACTTCCTCCACTCCGANANCGGAATGAAGGAGGGCGTCGCGATCAGTTCCGAGAGCGGGACAGCGATCCTGTTGACCGGCGAGTGGGGCGAGTCCGAGACCAAGACGTGCTTCAGCCCGAGGCCGAAGGCGACGCGGCAGAGCTCGACCGACCCGCTCGAGACCGTTACGTCAGGCCTCGCCGAGATCAGCTCCTCCGCCAGCAGCCTCTGCCTCTCGGTGCTCGCCAGGAGCTTCCCCTCGAGGGTGCCGCCTCCGAACGCTCCGAGCTCCCTGATTCCGATCCTCAGGTACCGTTCGACCCATCCCAGCTGGGAATACCTGCGACCGACGTAGCTGACCTCGACACCAGCCCTCTCGAGCTCCGTGCCTACCGCCCAGAAGAGCAGCGCCTGCTTCGGCGTCAGCACGTCGAAGAGGACTTTGACCATCGCACCTTCCCTCCCGAGCCGAAACCCTCTCCTCAAAATTAGCTCATTGTTGAGGTTGAGCGATCACGGAGAGAACCATCTCAGCTTAATAAGGGGATTCGGGTTGAAGAGCATGGGGAATGACGAGCGTCGACCAAAGGAAGCCTGTTGAGAGCGCCCAAGAGGCAGCAGAGATTGCGATGGGGATGGCGAGGGCAGCAAACCTGCCGACGATGTTCGTCACCATCACACGGGTCGTCAGACAGNACNACACGTGGATTGTAACGTTAACAACGATGTTGACGGACCGCCGTTACGTCGTCAAGATCAATGCAACGACAGGCAAAGTTGAGGAATGGGAAGAGGAGAAGCCATCAGGAACATGAACCCTGCGGGATCTGGTGACGAGTTCCATCGCTCGCTCAAGATGTCCGAGATACTCGAGAAGATCGAGGATATGGGGAAGTATCTGAAACGGGCCGAGCAATATTACCAGAACTTTTTGGCATCGATTAATCGCGGCGAGATAGAAAAGGCCAGCGAAATGTTGTGGGGAGCACTTTCGTGCTACGCCAACGCCCTCTCCGTTCTGATTCGCAAAAAATCCCTTACCACCCACTCCGAGACCGTCAATTTTTTGATGGAACTCGCCAAAGAGACGAGAGACCCACAAATAATAGACGCGGTAGGCCAAGCGCAGCGACTTCACGCCAACTTCTATCACGGTTTCATCGAAGAACCTGTGACATTCAGGGAAATTTGCGTGAACGTGATTTTCTTGATAAGACGCTTGGCGGCTATCCTGCAAAATCAGCTGAAATCACTCATCCCATAAATCCATCCAATTCACTTGAACCTCATCCAGCCCTCCATCCTCTCCCAGCTCCAGAGGTAGTCGTGGGGGACCGAGTAGCCGAAGACGATGCAGCCNCGCCANACNGCGAACTGCGGCTCCTCCGAGACCCTGACCGAGACGTTCTCGACGCCCATCGCCTGGAGGTCGTGTCTGATCCTCGTGCCNGAGTCGACCGCTATCCCCTTCAGTTCAGGCGGAGGGGACCAGGAGAGGTTACCACCGGAGAGGAGGACCTGGCTGTAGAGGTGGGGCTGGAGCTCGACGGGGCAGCGCTCGACGGCCGAGACGACNGCCTCCGAGAGCGGCATCGTTCCGTGGAAGACGGTGTCTCCCACCTTCACGTCCCTCGGCCTCGGCATCCCTCTGCGGAAGTAGCTCTCGAAGACCTCCTTGTTAGGGTCGAAGACGTACTCGCCGATGAGGAACCTCGCCCACGAGTTCTCGCCGAGGTCGACGGTTATCCTCGTTCCCGGTATCTTGATCGGCTTCCTGACGAGGGAGGGGTTCGACTTGGCTATCGAGACGGCCCTGTCCAGGTCCAAGGGCAGAAGGCCCAGCTGCTCCTTCACCCTCCTGACGAAGGACTCCTCCTTNGCNANGTCGCCGTACCCNGCGTCCTTCAGGATCTCCGCCGTTATCGCGTTGGCGTCGGCCCCTCCCCTGTTCAGCGCCACCATCGCGCCCCTTATCGGAGCCCTNGAGATCGGCGTGACCTGAGTGTTGCCGTGGCCGCTCTCGATCACGACGCAGGAGGTCGTCCTGTGGGCTATCGCCACCGCAAGGGGCTGGGGTATCACGGTCGCCGAGCGAACCAACCCCTCCTCCGCAAGCCTCGAGAAGATCTCGAAGAACCTCTCGTACATGTAACCGGGTGCGACAGCGGAGAGGGCCGCGACGACGTAGAAACCGCCGAAGCCCAACGCTGCTTTGGGCCTGAACTCGTTGAGCGCGTACCGCGTCAGCTCCTCCACAACCCTCCAGGCCCTAGCGTCCTCCCTCGCGATCACGCCGCTCCTCATCGGGTAGACGAGCCTCGTCAGCAGATCCGCACCGCTCTCNAGGAACAGGGCCACGTCCCTCCCCACGACCACCTCCCTCTCGACGCCCATTATCGCGGAGACGATGGACCTCTCCGGGAAGTAGCCGCGGTTCTCGACGACCTGGGGCCTCTCTCCCAGCGTTATCGGTCCGTACTTGAAGTCGCTGGTGCCGTAGTCGGCCCCGAAAACGTGGCGGCGCTTGTACTCCTCCTCGAACACTCCGTCAACCACCAGTGCCGGCCTCTCTTATGAGATTGACGTCACCGAGAAGACCGCTGGCTAACGGGACCAGGGAAGGAGACTCGGTGGGTCCGTGGGTCAGCCCGTTAAGCCCTTACGTATTTGGCCGGGTCGACCGGCTTCTTCTTCCTCGGAGAATTCCTGAGCAGGATCCCGCAATACGGGCACCTGACGCTGTCCGTCAGATGGTACACCCTGCACCTGCTGCAGTACTTGTAACCGGCAGCGTAGCTCCTCCGCGTTACCTCCTTCTTGACCTGGCTCGCCTGGACCTCCTGCTGTACCGCGGTCATGCCGGCAACTCGAAGGAATCTATCAATTTAATAGTTTTGGCATATACTTTATATGCAGTACATAAACGGCTGTTGCGGAGGAGTGTCACAAAATAAGGCTTTCTATATCATATTTAAATTTGGGTGTTAAGGCGGAGTCCAAAACCATCAAGAGCAACGTCGAGGCGGCCCTCACGAGGAGCCTGACGTAGGCCTCGGCCGAGAAGCCGGAGGGACTGAAGCAGGGATAGGGGAGGGGCCCGGAAGGGGTGAGGACGTAGCTCACGGACGACCCTGCACCGACCTCGGCGCCCATGGCGGCCAGCGAACGGGCAGCGAGGGCCGTCGCGCACCTCACCCTGTACTCCTCAGGATCCCTCGAGAGGGTACGCGTGATGACCAGCAGCTCCGGGTCGACGCGTCCGAGGAGCAGCGCAGCGACGTAGCGCCTCAGGACCTCCACGCACTCCAGGGCCGTCCTTCCGAGCTCCTCCGGCGAGCGGGCCTCCGAGAGCCTGGAGAGGATCTCCAGCTGCATCCTCCTCACCAGCTCCGGCACGTCCCTCCTCCTCGCCTCTATCCCCCTGAACTTCAGCCGGCCGTCGGTGGTGACGCCGAAGTACCTGCCGTTGACGGGCCTCGCGCCGTCGCGCCTCGACGGCAGGAACGCTATCCAACGGTAGATACCCTCCAGGCTCACCGGAAGGCCCGTGGTCCTCTCCACCTCGGCGGCCAGCTCCCTGTACTCGTCCTCGCCGGCACCCTCCTTCCTGACCCAGAGCGAGTCGACGATGCCGTGGATCACCTCGAAGCCCATCTCCTCGGCGACCCTCACGGCCCTCAGCAGCGCAGCCCTCGCGTGGGCGCAGACGGCCATGTGGGCGAGCCTGCTGCCGAACTTGGCCTTCCTGAAGCCGAGGTATCCGAAGGACGAGACGAGGACCCACTTCAGCGCGTCGGCCCTCGCCCTGTAGATCCCTGCGCGCNGGTCGTCGTTCAGCTNGCTGATGAGGCGCTTGTAGGCGAGCCTCTTCCTCAGCGGCAGCTCTATGGCCTCCGGCACGAGGCCCCGCACCCTCCTGCAGGTGTGTCCTCCTATCTCGGGGATCGGGATGCCATCGACGGCGCAGCACGCGCAGTTCACCGTCTCGGCGCTGACGTTGAACCTCGTTATGATCATCGGGTACATGCTCTGGAAGTCGATCTCGGCCA
>AWOE01000072.1 GCA_000494145.1 Candidatus Calditenuaceae archaeon JGI OTU-1
TTGAGCCCTTTAAAGGTTTTTCGGTGTTGGAGGACCAGATAAACTTAACGGTTTTATTATATGCCTTTATCCTGTACAACGGTTTTACTGCGAGGGTTTTTCTTTCTTCACTCAAGCTTCTTAACCCTCAGCTTGAAGAGAGCTTTATTTGAAAGAGGGGCGAGAGCCGATATCTTCGACTCGTCTATAACTAGGGGCTGGCGGGGTCTTATTTCCCCGCCTATAACTATCTCCTTTTCCATGTCAGGCAGAGCCATAACTATTTCTCTGAACTTCGAAAGGAATATGGCTGCGAGCTTCACATCCATGCTTCTCCCAGCAAAAGTTATCTCCTTCCCGAACTGTAAGGTTAGGCTAACCTCTGCGTTAATGTTGAGCTTAGAGATTATCTCCACCGCTTGCCTATAAGACGTTATATCCTTCGGCGAAATATAGACGAGTTTGGCGCCCACAAGCGTTGTATCTAACTTTTCGACATTCACCTCCTCTTCCAAGCTTTCCACGTAAACTAGAAGGGTGGCAGATCTTGTCGTACCATCCTCGCCTAAGGCCTTCAGAGTAAAAGCGTACTCGCCTGGCTCCTCAAAGACACCCAAGCTCCATCGAGATTCGAGCGGGCATTCGCCTTCGCTGGGTGAAAGCGCTCCTTTCTCGGCAATCAACTTCACTTTATTGGAGTATACTCCAACAGGCTTTACAAAAACTTTAACTTCCACGCTTTCTTCAGGCTTGACCCTCACGGAGCTCGGCTCAACCTTCAGCAGGAAGCCCTTTGGTATTACCTGCTCCTGTCTCAGTAGGACTCCGGCTTTCAAAGCTCTCTCCCAACCCTTCTCCAAAATAAGATCACGTAGCTTCACTCTTTTACCAGCTACTTCAACTTCGTACCAAACTAGATGTAGCTCTTTGTCTACTATTTGCTCCTCCTCTTCGGCTAGAAGCCTATCCTTCAGAATATTTGCAGCCAACTTATAGGGTAGGATTTCAGCCGAATCCCTTAAAGGTGAGGGCGGAATCTCAGCTCCGTTCTCAGGGCCGACCCTCTTCCAATAAAGCTTCTCGTCAATCTTAACCCCAATATCGAGGCGTTTGAGACCGTCTAACAACGCCTTTTCAATGGCGTCGCGAGTGGTTATAGGTGCGACCGTTGATGTGTAGAAGAAGTTTACGATTTCCCTAACCTCTCGCCGCTCCTCTCCTTCGACCAAATCCCAATTCACATTCGTCTTCAACAGCTCTGCTAGGTCACTGAAGCTGAATGTTGTCCTAAGTTTAGGTCCCGTCGCTGGATCCTTCAACCCAGCCTCAACCTGGTGTATTATGGATGAGGATGCTGTGGTTTCAACCCACTCTACTTTATCGTCCACTTCACCCCTTCTCGGATAAGCTATTCGAGTTAATGTTGACAAAAGGTGTAGGTTTAGGTTGTTACGGATGCCATCCTCATATCTTTTGAGTTTAGACTCCATTAACCCTCTGATCTCCTTGTCCGTGTAGTATTCTGCAAGCCTTTCCATAACCTCCTGAGAAGCGAGGATTTTGGCTGCAAGTGAGTGGAGTCTTTCAAAATCAGCGTTTTGATGGGGGCATAGGACTACCACTGTGTTTCTATATGTTCTTCTGCTCCCTTCGCCCCTCGTTAATATTAAACTCTCAACCTCCTCTTCATTCACCTCAGGTTTGACGAAAACGACAAGCTTTAGGGAGGGGTCGTCTTTAACCGGAGCGTCTTTCCAGAGATCGTCGCCGAACCCTACGATAATAGTGTTTCTTTCGTCAAAGACTTCACCTCTTTCAACCACACCCCTCTTCTCTCTCTTAACTAGGAGCCCGCTGACACTCTCCTTTAAAACCTTGTAGAGCGCAGCTTTAGACTCCCTAAGTAGCTCCTGAGCCCTCCTCTCCACATACTCTGTTACTGGGAAGTAAGGCGTGAACCAGTACAGCCCACCCTCCTCAGCGAAGTGGGGTAGCACGTGCATCTCACCTAACGTTGTCTCGATATCGGATGGGGTCCAATTCTCCTTCGCGAATGTCTCAGGCTCATAAACCATCAAAGCCACGCTCTTCTTGTCGGGGAAAACCTTCAACGGCTCCTTGAATGTTTCGTAAGTATATGTCTTAAGCAAGACAACGGTCGCGATTTTAAGTGCTAAAGATGGCTTCGAACATTCCTTAACAGAACCAAGTCTCCCATCTTCCGAAACTATGTCTCGTGAAGCAACATCCCCGCCCCTCAAGGCGGACTTCCTGTCCTGGAGGATGCTGTCGAGGTAGGTGCTGACTATTCTCTGGGCCTGCAGCTCCGTCAG
>AWOE01000073.1 GCA_000494145.1 Candidatus Calditenuaceae archaeon JGI OTU-1
CTCCCATCTTCCGAAACTATGTCTCGTGAAGCAACATCCCCGCCCCTCAAGGCGGACTTCCTGTCCTGGAGGATGCTGTCGAGGTAGGTGCTGACTATTCTCTGGGCCTGCAGCTCCGTCAGGTCCGAGACGTCGAGGACGTTCACCCGGTTGTTCGCTATCGTGTCGAGCGGGGTCTGGGCCGAGGGGTCGAAGATCCGACCCCAAACTTTAAGGGCCCTCCTCATTATGTCCAGTAGCCGCTGGGCTGCCTGCCTGTACCGCGCCTCCACCCCCTCGTCATCCGCCACAGCCTTCAGCTTCTTCTCTAGGGCTTCCCAGTAATCCGCCGCGTTTATGACGTCCTTCGTGTAGACCTTCCCCAATATGGACCTCTGGAGCTCGGCGTTCTTCCTTACACCGAGCATGTCGGCCAGCTCCTCGGAGTTGAGGTGCCGTGGGTTTATCTTCGGGCTGACAAACCTGAGTCCGCGGATGTTAAGCTCACGGTACTCCCCGTGGTAGTCGAACAGTACTAGGGTCCCATTCCTCTCCGCGACCCTCTTCGCCAGAAGCGCGAGCAGGTTCGACTTCCCCTTCCCCGTCGCCGCGAGGATGGCGAGGTGTCTCGACGCGAGGGCGTCTAGGTTGACCGAGACGGGGACGGATTGCCGTCTGAGGAGCTGGCCGACCTCCACCCAGCTATCACCGTGCCCACCGTAGATTTTCCTCAGCAACCCTTCATCCGCGTACTCGACAGATGCACCGGGCTCGGGAGGGACGGTCGGGTAGATGCGCTTGCCGTTCAGTAGATCTCTCACCAACCCAAGGGCCCTAGCCACCCCTATCCTGACCCTGTCCCTCGGGTTCTTCAGGCTGGCGCGCCTTGCCTCGTCGGCAGTCAGGTAATCCTTCGACTCGGAGAGGAGCGCGCTCACGTTCTTGAAGTACTCGACCATGTAGAGGACGCGGCCGTCGTCCGTGTCAACGGTGACGTAGTCGCCCACCCTGACGGGGTTCTTCGAGGTGAATTCAATGCGTTCAGGCCTAGCCTCCCCGATAACTATGCCGACCTCGCTCAAACCCCAAGCACCTCCCTGGCTGTTTGAAACCCTGTAAGGCCGGCGGCCTTGCATAGCATTTCCATCAAGGTGTTGGGCAGGCTGGCCACCTTATGTGCAACCATTAGCGTGTAGGGGTAGCCCTGCACCGCCGTCCCGCATAGCATGTCCATGAAGAGGTGTACGAAGCCTTCGTCGACCACCGCCGGCACCTCCACATGTATAGCGTTGGCGTGGTTGGAGAGCTTTGCATAGAAGACGGAGAAAACCCATCCACTTCTGCTTACTGTGAATGGCTGGGTGTAGCCTACCTCGCTCGAGGCCATATTTATGTAGAAGATGTCGCCCAGAACACCTCCCAAGAGACTCTTGTCGTGTGAGTACTTTGATACGAAGGCGATGTTTTTTGCATTCCTAAGCGGGTTCGTGTTGGCGAAGTACTCCCTCTTTAGCCTAGGTGAATCTCTTCTTGTCACATCTTCCAGTCTTGCTATAAGTGAGCCGTCGACCAGAACTAGGTCGCAGCTGTCGGCGGCCCGGGATGCTATGTCGTGCTCGTAACCCTCCGCAGTATATTTGAGGACCAAATCTGGTATCAGTCCTTCTCCGTAAGGGTCGTTGGCGAGAATACCTACCTCGGCGTTAGGGTGGTAGATATTCATGGACCTGTCTACCGCAGCTGCCTTCAAGGCGTAGACGTAGAAGCCAGTATACAGCCTGTAGTTCCATCCACTGTCAATAGCTAGGATTTTACGGTCCACAGGTTTAGGCCTGTAATTTATCCAAAGCTCCGCGGCCTTATCCACGCATTCACGTATGGAGGTGGTTGCCAGCTCGCCATACTCCCTGAACTTACCCCTTAGGAGGGAGGCTTTGTCGAAAAGCTCTTCAAGCAACCCTTGTTTTTCAGACATAAGTAGTGCGCCACTTGACCGATTATAACCATTTTGCTCACACCATGTCGCAATTCCGTCCCTGACGTAATCTACGGCCCTGTCTCGCAGTAGCCCGACATGTTTTGAGTAAGTGTTTACCTCTTCCTCAGCCATGCCTGTGGGAATAGTTTAGCTTCGGAGGATAAACCTCGCGTTATGCCGAGAAGGGAAAACGAAGGCGGCATCGTGTCAAGGGCCCTCACGCCGGCGCCTCGCGCACAGAACATCGCGGCCCCCGCGCGAACGGGGGCCCTCGTTTCAGAACACCTCTCGCTTCACCTCGAGGCAGGGGCGAGAAGAGGGACCGAACCATATATATCACTATTTGGTGATCATATATCATTCAGCAACAACGTCGCGAATGGCCGCGCGCCCGCGCTGCCGTGAGAGGTTTGGGGCGCGGTTCGCTGCGGACGCGATATAAACGTAACGAGATGTGGCATGTGAAATTGACAACTAAATGCGCCCCCCAACTCGTGGCATAATATAAACATAGCGAGGCGCGCGCCGCGGCAATACTATTATGGCAGCATCACATATAAACTTTTCATGCGCGTCTATATAGATCGCCGCATAGTTATCACGGCCTGGGTTGGAGGTTATATAGCTTATTTCGTGGAATCCACGAAATCGCGCCGCGTCGCCGAAGGGGGCCCTTGCTGCGGGGACTTGTCCCCCAATTCCCGCAGGGGCTCTCCCCCGAGGTCGCTCTCGAGATGGGGCCTCGTTCGCATTTGAGACCGGGTCGGATGCGCATTTGAGATATATCGCACATTGCAATTGCAGGCCCTTCTCGAGGTCGCATATAGAGGCCCTCGCATTTGGATCCGCATTTGCAGATGCAGGCCCTCGATTGAGGTCGCATGCGGGTTTGTGGAATCCACGAACGGAGTATATAACCCCCCTACCCCTTCCTTGCAGGTGTGCGCATGACTATATAGTTTCATGCGTTTCTATATAGTGAGTGCCCTTCGGGTATTCCGAATGCCGGTCGGGCTCGTGTAGGTATTACCGCGAAGGCCCTTCTCGTGCAGGGGCCTCAATCGCATGCGGATCCGAATTTGCGATATATCGTGAATGCAATAGGCCCTAACCCGAGCCCCCTCGAGAAGGGCCCTCGCACCTACAGGCCCCTCCTCGAGGATCGGCTCGCGATATATCGCAAATCGGGCACGTCCGAATGGGGCCCTCGCATTTGCGGTTCTATATAGTCGCGCATATACATGCGGGCAGCGGTATGGGGGTATATATACCCGCGCGCCGCATCGCATATAAACTTTCGCATCGTGCTCCTAAGGGTTATGAAGGGCTTGTAGTAGCTAGCCATGACGTCGAATCGTATGCCTTGGTCGAAGATCGGTATGCGATCTACATCCTCAATCTTCACAAAGTTTCCGCCTATGCTTTCAGCCCCACCTAGAACGTTGATCTCAACCATATCAACTGCTAACCTTTAGGCCAGAGTATATACCTCCTCTCAACCCTTTCAAAGGTCTTCCAATTCATCGTTTTGAAGGGGTCCTTGAACCTTAGGAGCTTCGGCTCTCCGCTTCCAATATCGTAAACTATGTAAAGCCAGTAGACTTCACCCTTCTCCTGCGCAACCTTAGCCTCCTCGATGGTTAGCTCACCGTAAACTTCAGACCCGCTGTGGCCTTTGACCTCGATCAGTCTAACGGCACCTGTTGGTTCAACGCTTCTAATATCATAGTGTTCCTTTTCGGGGACTCTTATAGGGTTCCTCCCCTCCGATTTCTCGACCTCTATTACATATTGCACAGCCTTCTCTTCAACCTCCCTCCTCAATACTTCAGGGGGGCTCACGAGGGGGGTTAATGGGGGTTTGACAAAGCTGAGTAGGCATAAAGGCTTTTGAATCTTAACATCTATATCATCAGAGGCTTTGAGGAAGGTTTTATCGGCATCCCTTAGTCCTGCGCTCTCAAGTTTATTAGTGTATATGTTAATAGGGGTGAGAATCTCCGCAGCACTTCTCTTAAACTCCTCAATCACATTAACTTTAAGCATAAACGGAGCATCAAAATTTTGTAGGTTAAACTCCGTGACCCCTACGCATGAGGTAAGCGCCTGAGACATAACACTCAACATCTGCGGTCCCCTCAAAATCCTACCATCCTTTAAGCTTGCACCGATAAGCTCTCTATAAAGGGTTGTACCGTCTCTTTTGCTTACTAACTTTATTGGAAATATAATAATCGAATCCTCTTTCTCACCATAAGCTACCAGACAGCGGTATGTGCTTTCAAGGTTTTTGGATGTAAAGAGACCGAATATGTTGTCGATTGTTTTAATCATGATCGGCATTTCTGTGCCGCGGATGACTCTTAAAGAGCCGTCTCCCTCAAGGACCCTATACCCAAATATCTTACACGCAGCTCTAACAACCTCTTGGAGACCGCTTAGGAGCTCGGAGGGGTTTCTAAACCCTAGGGGTTTTATTGCGTGTTCAATCTCCTCTTTCGTTTTAGGTCTGTAAAGTATGCCTTTGGACTCGACTTCCCTTTCAAGCTCGTTTCTTGCCGCAATTATCGAAGCGACGAGGTCTTCAAGCCCTTTTTCACCTCCCTTAATGAAGGTCTGGATCGCTCTTCCCTCCGTAACCTTTAGAAACTTCTTCCTTTTTGCCCTCTCCGTTATGGCGACCTGTGGAGGGAGTTTAGTAAGATCTTCGGCTTCAGCATAGTAGACAACGTCTTGACCTATTATTGGTCTGGTGCGTCCTAAAGCACTCTTTAAGTTCATGAGCTTGCTGTACATAGATCGTAAGGCAGCCATGTCGGCGACGTTACTCATGAAGAGTGTATATACCTCCACATCCTTCGTCTGGCCGAGCCTCCAGACCCTCCCAACCCTTTGCTCCAGTTTGATTAGGCTCCATGGTATCTCGTAGTTGACAAGTATGTTCGCAACCTGTAGGTTTACCCCCTCAGCCACAACGTCTGTGGCAACGAGTATTCTGACACGCGGATCCCTTTCAAACTCATCTTTTATCCTTCGAAATTCACTTTCGTCCATTGTTTCCTCGGATGTGAGTCTGCGAATCGCCGTTCTCCACTCTGGATGCCTCGTCTCTGTCAAATAATTTATCAGATAGTCTGCTGTATCCTTATATTCTGTGAAAACTATAGCCTTCGTCCCCTCCTCGGCCATTACATCCTCTAATAGAGATGTCAAAGCGTTGAGTTTGCTGTCTCCCCTCTCCATCGGTGATTTCGCAGCGTCCCTAATCATCCTAATCTTTTCAACATCACTGGTTGTGAGTAGTGACGAAGCTCTATCTAGAAACTCTTCGAAAACCTCCTCCGGTTCCCTGTCATATTCGTAATCCTCGATTCCGACATCTAAGAAGCTTCTGACACTGTCTATAAGCCCTTTGGGGAAATTGGGTTCAGCCCTCTTTATCAGAAGCCTTTCAAGGGTTGTCCACGCTGCATATGGGCTTGACATCGCTCTCTTAAAGATTAGTATTACCAGTAGTGGTATGACTTTCGCTTCTATCAGACCCTTATCATACGCGAACTCCGCAAGCTTGCTTCTTAAGAAGTCCACAAGACTTTTAACAAATTCAGCTTCGTCGTCTCTTGCCTTTATCACAACGGCGTAGAATTTTGCAGGTGGGAAGATCTGCTTCCCTTCGTATATCTTGTTTATATCCTCCTTAGTCCTCCTAAACAGCAGAGAGCTGTGTGTTGCGTCGTAGAACTGGCGAGTGTCGAGGCTCCTCCAACCCGCTGTAAGGTATGGGTCGAGGAGCCTCAGCCTAAGAATGTAATCTTTTGGGTCACCTCTGTGTGGTGTGGCTGAGAGGAAGAGCACGTTTCTCTCAGGATATCTTTCGACAAGCATCTTCCCGATCTGCCAGAACCTTTCTGTTTTGTAGCCGAATTTGTGCACCTCGTCTACTATAACGAGGTCCCAGCGGATGTTAAGTACCTCGCCTATCCTCTCTTTACGTTTCAAGAAGTCCATTGAGGCAAGATAGTAGCCCTCCGGGAAGTCTATAGACTTGAGGTAGTCTAAGTTGTAGCTTTCAATTTGTTTGACCTTCGAGTCTGGGATGCCCATCCTCGAAAGCTCCTTTCTCCACTGGTTTACAAGAACCCTTGGAACAATTACGAGGACCCTCTTTACCCTCCCAATCCTTTCAAGGTGCTTGGCTAGGGCTATTGCTGTGATAGTCTTTCCTAACCCTATCTCATCGCCTATCAATGCTCTAATAGGTCTTCTTACGGAGAGTCTAGCTACAACTTCGTATTGGTGGAGGTAGGGCTGAATCGGAAAATCCTCAGAAACCTTCAAGTATGGTGAAACTATTGGGTGGTAGCTTAGTTCCTCTAAGAATGTTGAGAGTATAGCGCTCACTGCTTCCTTCAGATCCAAGCTCCTTCTCCTCTAACCTACGTCGAAGAAGAATTTAAACGCCTTCACAGCTTTGCGTAGGCCTCTATAGTTAGGGCCTGACCACCAAAGCCTTCTAAAAGCGGAAGCCCAGTATAGGGCGTCCCAGCCACTCATTCCAACTACACAGTCAACGAGTCTTAACACTCCAGAAGGTTTTCTTACGGAAGTCCTCACACAAGCATATACAAGTAACCTGTTATAGGCGTCCTGATTGGGCGGCAATATTTCGGAGCCGTTTACTTGGCAACCTATTCTTTCCGCGAGCTTAAGAAGCTCAACGAAACTTACCCTAGCTTTCAGAT
>AWOE01000074.1 GCA_000494145.1 Candidatus Calditenuaceae archaeon JGI OTU-1
CTCGCGATACCCGACGACTTCGTCCTGAGGTTCTGCCCCGACGACACGATCCAGGGCCCGATAGGGCCGAGGCTAGCGAAGGAGTTGGGCGCGACCCACATCATCTACGTCTGGAGGGGTGATGCCTGGGGCGACGGCCTCTACAGGACTTCCAGCGAGGAGGCAAGGAAGCTGGGTCTCACCATTGCCGGCGAGATAAGGTACGCGCCCGAGAAGAAGGAGTTCTCGGCCGAGGCGGCCGCACTCGCTGAGACGGTGAGGGGGCTGATCGGCCAAGGCGTCCAACCGGAGAAGATCTTCATCGAGTACGTCGCGTTCGGCGAGGCTGTCGCCTTCATGAGCGCCGCTGCCGATTACCCCGAGCTGGCGAGAGTGAGATGGTTCGGTAGCGACGGCACCGCTCAGCTGGCGGAGATCCTGCAGGACCCGAAGGTGGTGGAGTTCGTAGCACAGGTCAAGTGGGTGAACCCGCTCTTCGCGCCGTCCGAGAACGAGAAGACGAAGAAGGTCAGGGACTACGTCAAGCAGAAGCTCGGAAGGGAGCCTGACGCATATGCGTATGCCGCCTATGACATCCTCTGGTCCTACGCCCTGACGCTCCTCCAGGTCCAGAAGGTGGACGCCGACCTAGTCAGGAGGGTGATGCCCGAGGTCGCGAGGAGCTACTACGGCTCGATAGGCCCCGTCGTCCTCAACAGGGCCGGTGACCTCGCCGGTGCCGACTACGACCTCTGGGTCGTCCAGAGGGTCGGAGACAGGTACGACTGGGTGAAGGTCGGAGTGTACAGCTTCGCCACAGGGACCTTCAGCTGGGTGCCCGGGTTCTCGCTGTAGAACTCCGAACAAGGTCGGTGAGCTTTTTATTCTCTTACCAATTTTTGCTATAACAGCAGGGATCCGGCTATGGCTGGAGCCGGCATAACGGTCAAGGGGGTCGTGAAGACCTTCGGTGGGCTGAGGGCCCTCGACGGCGTGGACATGGAGGTGAGGCCGTCCTCGATGTCGCTGCTCATAGGCCCCAACGGATCCGGGAAGACGACGTTGATCAACGTGATATCAGGCGTCCTCAAGCCGGACTCGGGGAAGGTCCTCCTCGACGGAAAGGACGTCACCGGCAGGCCGCCCCACGAGATCTACCGGCTTGGGGTCCTGAGGACCTGGCAGATACCCCAGCCCTTCCTCAGGCTCAGCGTTCTGGAGAACGTGATGGTGGCCGACGGGTCCAATCCGGGGGAGAGTTTCCTCAGATCCGTCCTCAGGAGGCTGAGGTGGTTGAGGTACGAGGAGGAGCTCGTCGAGCGGGCCTTCAGGATACTGGAGCTCGTCAGGCTCGACCACCTCTGGGACGCGGAGGCCTACAAGCTCAGCGGAGGCCAGATGAAGCTCCTCGAGATAGCTAGGGCGCTGATGAGCGGAGCCAGGGTCCTCCTCCTCGACGAGCCGGCCGCCGGCGTCAACCCTGCCCTAGCCGAAGAGCTCTTCTCGAACCTCGTCATGATCCGGGACAGGCTGGGCGTGACGTTCCTGATCGTGGAGCACAGGCTAGAGCTGGCGATGAAGTACACCGAGCACTGCTACGCCATGTTCAACGGCAAGGTCATCGCTGAGGGCAGGCCCTCGGAGGTGCTGGAGAACGCGAAGGTGATAGAGGCGTATCTGGGTGGTTGAGGTGATCTCGATCCAGGACCTGGAAGCCGGTTACGGGCCGCTCCACGTCCTCTTCGGGATAACGACGACCTACCAGCGCGATGCGATAACGGCGATCGTCGGTCCCAACGGCTCCGGGAAGTCGACGCTACTCAAGACGATCTTCGGGTTGACGAAGGTCTTCAGGGGCCGGATCACCTTCGACGGCAGGGACATCACGGGGAAACCTCCCCACTTCGTCTCGAGGCTCGGGATAGCGTACCTCCCACAGACCGAGAACGTCTTCGCCAACCTCACGGTCCGGGAGAACGTCATGATGGCGACCTACGGGCTGTCGAAGGACGTTGCCGCGGAGAGGGTCGAGGAGGTCAAGTCGTTCATCCCGGTGGTCGAGAGGTACTGGAACAGGAAGGCCGGGTCCCTCAGCGGAGGTGAGCGCCAGCTCGTGGCGATGGCTATGGCCCTGATCAGGAGGCCGAGGGTGATGCTCTTCGACGAGCCGACCGCCAACCTCTCGCCGAAGTTCGCGAAGCTCGTCCTCGAGCAGATCGTCAGGCTGCGCGACGACCTGAAGATCACCGTGCTGCTGGTGGAGCAGAACGCTCTGAGGGCGCTGGAACACGGCGACAGGGCTCAGCTCCTCGTCAGCGGCCAGCTCGTCTACGACGGGTCAGCCCGCGACCTCCTCGAGAACAGGGAGCTCGGAAGGATTTACCTCGGCCTCAGGTCGTGAAAGCCGGTTACAGGGAGAAGTTGATATCCTCACTCCTCGTTGGTCAGGCGTGACGGTCAAGGTAGGCGATGCCGCTCCGGACTTCGAGCTCTACGACCAGGACAGGAAGCCGAGGAGGCTGAGCGAGTTCAAGGGCAAGAAGGTCGTCCTCGCCTTCTTCCCCGGCGCCTTCACGTCCGTCTGCACGAAGGAGATGTGCACCTTCAGGGACGGCATGGCGGAGTTCAACAAGCTCGACGCCACGGTGATAGGGATCTCGGTCAACGACCCGTTCACGCTGAAGGGGTTCGCCGAGCAGAACAATCTGAACTTCGTCCTCCTCTCCGACTACACGAGGGAGGTCTCGAGGAAGTACGGAGGAGTCCACGAGGACTTCATCGGCATGAAGGGCTACTCGGTCGCTAAGAGGGCCGTCTTCATCCTAGACAGGGACCTCGTGGTGAGGTACGCCTGGGTCTCGGAGGACCCGCTGAAGGAACCCGACTACGAGGAGATCAAGAGGGAGCTCGCGAAGATACCGTAGAACTACTCCGTCAACCCGCTCCTTTTCTCTTCTTTCGCCGTTCCGATCACGGAGGTTCCGGAGTCGACTCCCTGAGCCTCCTCGCGGCCACCTCGGCAGCCTCCTTCAGTATCTTCCTCACCTCCTCCTCGTCCGGCTCTACCGGGGGCAGATACAGGTTCGGGACCGTGCCGATCTCGAAGGAGAGGTCCTCCAGCTGCTCCTGGACCCTCTGGAGCTGGTGGCCGATCTCCGGAGCGACGCCCCTTATCGAGGGCGCGACCGATGAGACGAGGGACCTGATGGGACCTACGAACTTCCTGAACTCCTCGACGTCCCTGATNGTCTCGAGCTTGTTCACGACCGCCTCTATCATCAGCTGGTTCCTGATCGCCACGTTCAGCATCGACCTGAGCTGGTGGAGCTCGTTAGCTAGGATCGCCGCCCGCTCCTCGTCTCCCTCCATCTTGGCCGCCACGACCTGCTCGAAGAGCTGCCTGGAACGGTTGGTCATCTCCCTGACCCTCCGCTCCATCCTCTCCCTCACGATCGCCAGGCCCACCGTCACCCTCTCGATCCTCTCCTCCCTGTTACGCCTCAGCTTGATGCCCATCCGGAGAAGCCGCCCTTCCGGGGACATTATACCGCTCGTTGCCGGACGACAAATCGCAATACGACGGTAGGACCGGGCGAGGGTCGTCGTCACCGGCAAAGGGTTTGGGCCCTGTCTTAGGGTCGGAAGCGTTCTGCGCTACTTTTTTCAATCGCTCGGTCGATGTTTTGCCGGTTTGGCCACGGCCGAAGATTATTCGGAGCTCGCGGTCAGGCTTTCCCGTTTCTACGGCGGCAAGATCGAGACCGTGCCGAAGGTCCCCGTCAGGTCGCTCAGGGACTTCGCTATCTGGTACACCCCGGGCGTGGCGGCCGTCTCGAGGGCGATAGCCCAGGACAAAGACGAGTCGTTCAACCTCACGAGCCGGTGGAACACCATAGCGGTGATCACCAACGGGAGCAGGGTGCTCGGGCTCGGCAACATAGGGCCTGAGGCATCGCTTCCCGTGATGGAGGGTAAGGCTCTGATCTTCAAGTACCTCGGCGGTGTGGACGCCATCCCGTTGCCCATCAGGGCCGAGACGCCGGAGAAGTTCATCGAGATAGCCGAGGCCCTCGAGCCGGCCTTCGGAGGCTTCAACCTCGAGGACATCAGCTCTCCCGAGTGCTTCCAGATACTGGAGGAGCTCTCGAGGAGGCTCGAGGTACCCGTTTGGCACGACGACCAGCTGGGCACCGCGGCCTCCACGCTGGCAGCTCTGATAAACGCGCTGAAGGTCACAGGCAGGTCGGTCAGGGGGACGAGGATCGTGCTGCTCGGTGCAGGGGCCGCCAACATAGCCACGGCGATCATGCTGGAGAAGTTCGGCTTCGATCCCGGAGAGATGATACTGATCGACACGAAGGGGATACTGCACGCCGAGCGGGAGGACATGGACTCGCTGATGCTGAGGAACAGGTGGAAGTACGAGCTGGCCATCAGGACCAACAGGTCCAAGGTCAAGGGAGGGCTCGAGGAGGCTTTGGTGGACGCGGACGTCCTGATCGCCGCATCGAGGCCGGGGCCAGGCGTCGTGAAGCCTGAGCACGTGAAGCTGATGGCTAAGGACCCGATCGTCTTCGCGCTCGCCAACCCGGTCCCTGAGATATGGCCTTGGGAGGCGAAGGGGGCGGGGGCGGCGGTGGTGGCCACCGGGAGGAGCGACTTCCCCAACCAGGTCAACAACAGCCTCGTCTTCCCGTCGGTCTTCAGGGGAGCGCTGGACGTGAGGGCGAAGGGGATAACCTACGAGTCGGCGATAGCGGCTGCGGTCGAGCTGGCGAGGTGCGCCGAGGAGAAGGGCATCGGCCCCGACTACATCATACCGACGATGGAGGAGTGGGAGGTCTACCCGAGGGTCGCAGCGGCGACGGCCGAGTGGCTCTCGAGGAACGGTATGGCGAGGCTCCCAACCACGTACGGGGAGGAGGTCGAGAGGGCGAGGGCCATCATCTCGAGGGCGAGGAGGGTCCTCGAGGAGATGGTCAGGACCGAGCTCGTGAAGCCTATCCCTACAGCAAACCGACCCTCCGCTTAGCTTCTCCCTCGATCTCAAGGGCTGCCGGCGATATCCCGTAGTGCCTGCAGGAGAAGACGGTGTAGGCCAGCCCTCCGAAGTGCTCCATCACGCCCTCCTCCACCGGCTCGTGGGCCCTGACGAGACACCTCAGCCCCGAGTTGCTGAGGAACCTCTGCGTGGCGGAGCGGCCGTACCTGTATATCCCCGGGCCCCTCCAGCTCGGACCGAACCACTCGATCGATTCGTCGGGGTCGTTCCAGAGCATCTGGATCACGTCGTCGTCCTCGAGGTCCTCGCCCTGCTTCCTGATCGGCATCAACTCCTCCAGCGAAGTGGGGCCCATCGGTATACCTCCGTGGACGAGGAGGTAGGAGCCGTTGAGGACAGCGGCTATCGGGAGCTCGGCGTAGAGGGAAGCGACGAGCCCGAAGGCGCCGTGCCCGAACCGCCTCGCCACGACTTCGTAGAAGCCGTAATGATGGTTCATCTGCGTGGTCTCGTGGTTCCCCCTGAGCGTCACAACCCTCTCCGGGTCCCCGGCCTTCGCCCTCAGGAGGTCCACGAAGACCTCGAGCTGCTCCGGTCCCCTGTCCACGTAATCTCCGAGGAAGACGATCGCGTCGTAATCGTCGAGCCGGCCGAGGGCGGCCTCGAGGGAACTGTGGTCGCCGTGGAGGTCTCCGACGACGAGGGCCCTCCTCCGATCGAGCCTTAGGAAGGCGTCCTCCTTCCGCAGCACCTCAATCGCCGACTCGATCGCCTCCTTGAATTCCCTGAAGGAGATCATCGACCGGGCCTCGGGGCGCGCTCACTGGGACTCGGCCGGGACGAAGGCGTAGGTCAGGTAGTTCTCCGGCTTCCTCCGATCGACCACGAGCCTCACGTCCATCCCGACCCTGACCTGCTTCGGGTCCTCGACCTTCAGCCAAGCGAGGACGTTGAACCCCTCCTTCATCCTCGCTATCGCGACGACGTAGTCCTCGTAGTGCATGAAGCTGGTGGGCTTGACGTTGATGACCGTGTACGTCAGCAACTTCCCGGGGCCCTCGATCGGCTTCCACTCCATGTCCGTCCCGCCGCACCTCGAGCAGTCCGGCTGGGGCGGGAAGTACTTGGACCCGCAAGACCTGCACTCGGTGTAGAGCACTTGCCCTCGCTGGAGCCCCTCGAAGAACGGCTGGATCCTCTTGACAGGGATGAGATACCTGAGCCTGAGCTCACGCTGGTCGAAGAACAGGGGGTCACCGGTCTTCTCGTCCCGTATGATGGGGAGGCCGGTCATCTCCTTCTCCTGCTCCACAGCCTCGAGCCACATCCTGATGAAGGCCTCTATCTGATCCCTGCTGATGCTGGTCCCCATGTCGAGTTGAGTCGTCGTAGGTGATATATCCGCCTATCTGCCATCTCACGGCCGGAGGACCGGAGCGCTGACCCTCGTTCGTTCACCGGCGTAGGCGACGAGGGCGATCACGAGGAGCGCCGCCACCGCCAGCGTTCCGAAGGGGCCGGCCGAGATGCCCGATGCGGCTATGACGGCCGTCAGAGGAGCCCCAACCGCAACCCCCAACAGCCCGAAGGCGTTCAGTATCCCCGAGGCCCTACCCCTAACCTCACGGGGCAGCTGGAGGACAGCGTGGCTCGATCCGTGGAAGACGAAGCCGAGCGCCGCCGAGAAGACGAGTGCCGCCGCTAACCTCGGCTCCGCCCTAGCGATGCTCAGCTGGAGGAGGGCCGAGCTGATCGAGACCGCCAGGAGGCCGATGACGAGGGATGTGAACGGTGAGTACCTGCTCGATATGCGGGCCGATGCGAAGAACGAGGGTATCGAGAGGCCAGTGGAGAGGGCCATGAAGAGTCCGATCTGGGCCGCCGCCGACCTCTCCTCCATCCCCGCGACGCTCACCAGCAAAGATGGAAGGGTTCCCACGACGCCACCTATCACGAGGTAGAGGGCCATCATCGAGAGCGAGGCGGCCATGACGGGGACCGCGACCGCGGACATGTCACGAACCCGTTCGCCGTCGTCCCTGATGGCTCCTCCGTGGAGGAGTACGGGCCTCGCTGTGAGGGCGTAAGCAGCGACGAGCGCGGTGACGGCTGCGACCGTAGCGAAGACGCCAGCGAACCCAAACCTCGAGACTATGGCGGTCGCCGAGCCGGAGCCTATCACGATCGCGATGGCAACGAAGGTCCAGAAGACCGCGAGCGTCCTGCCGAGGACCTGCTGGAAGGCGTCACCGATCGCCGCGAGCGCAGAGGGCACCACGAAGGAGTCGGCGGCCGCGTGGGCAGCCCTGAAGAGCAGGAGCTGGTAAGGCGAGGAGGACGAGAGGTACCCGATCATGACCGCCGCATCGGCCAGCAACCCAGCGACGAGCGGCCCCCTCCTGCCGATCCTGTCCACCACAAACCCTGCCACCGCGCTCATCGGTATCGCGATGATCGAGTACAGGGCCGCGATCACCGAGGCCGTCAACCCGTCGGCTCCGAGCGAGAGGGCGTAGGAGGCTATCACCGGCGAGATCATCGAGGTGTCGATCAGGGCCACGAACCCTATCGCGCCGATCCCGGCGTATGTTTTCGCAGCCGCCACGGTCTCAGGGCGAACGTCTCCGCTTTAACTCTATAGTTATCCGCAATTTCTGCGTGAGTTTTTCGTAGAAAACCCCAACCCACTGAAGGGAGAACACCTCGGGTCCTCGAAGAACTCGGAGCGAAGTTTCCGGGCGGGCCTACCTCGAGGCGAGGGCTATTCGCTCCTGCTCGTTCTTCTTCTTGATAGCGTAGCTCCTGACGTCGTTCGACGCGGCGGCGATGATCTCGTCGGCCAGGGCCTCGTCGATCGTCTTGACGCTCCTGAAGGAGCTGAGCCTCGCGCCCTCGGCAAGCCAGCGCAGGGCCAGGTCGAGCCTCCTCTGGGGCGAGATGTCCACGGCCTTGAAGTAGGTGATCCCTCCGTAGGTGACCCTCGTCGTGTCCTCCCTCGGCGCAGCGTTCTCGATGGCCCGCACCAGGACCTGTACCGGGTTCTCGCCCGTCCTCAGGTGGATGATGTGCAGCGCGTTCCTGACGGCCAGCAGAGCCTTCTGCTTCTTGCCGCCGTTCTTCCCGGGTCTCATGAGCATGTTCGCCAGCCTCTCGACGACGTTGACCCTCGCCTTGCCGAAGCGCCGGTGCTCGTGCCTCCCTCCGCTGTGGGGCAGGACCAGAGGCGACAGCGCGATGTAGGCCCTCAGCCCGGGGTCCCTCACCTCGACCTGAGAGAGGTCCCACTGGTGGAAGACCTTCAGCGGCGGCAGCCTCACNTCTTCCTCCTGAGCCAACCCGGTCAGCTTTCCGATTCCCGTTATGTAAACGTGATGGAACCTCACGCCGGGTGTATGCCTCGAGACCTCCTCGTCCATCTCGCTCCTCCAGACTATCTGCTCTATCCAGAGGGTTCCTGACCACCTCTAAGACCCTCTCCTCTTCGGAGCCGGCGAGGTGGTGAGGGCTAGGATGAGCGAGTGAGGGCACCTCCAGACGCACTCCTCTGTGATCTTGGTGTAGGCGTAGCGGCTCTAGACCTGTGGCACTCGTCAAAGATCAGGGGGTGCACTCCTCGAGTCTACGATCCCCATCCTCATGTCGTTCCAGACCCTTTGCGGCGTAGCAGCCACGACCCTGACGCCCGGCCTGTCCCACCTCCTCCCTGCCGGTCACCCCTCCCGTTACGGCCCTGACCTCCTCCGACAGCCTGAGGTGTTCCAGCACGGAGTTTCAGTGCTGCAGCACGAGGGGTTTTGTGGGGGCCATGAAGAGGATCTTGGAGCCCCGGTGCCTGTGAAGCAGCTTGACGGCCACGAGCTCCGCCACCACGGTCTTCCCTGAGTCGGTGGGCAGGACCACGAGAGTGTTCGCCGTCAGAGCATCCTCTCCCATCTCCCTCTGACACTCTCTTGGTCCTATCGTGTCGTCCCTGACGNGGGGTGGGGCCATATAGCGGGACTCNGCGGGCGAGGCCCTAGGGCTCACCAGTTTGGTAGATGCCGCTTACCGCTAGGACCGAAAACAGCAGCNCCGCCAACACCAAAACTGCTACCAGCAACCTCGCCCNCATAAAGCTGCCACCAATCCTCTAGCGCTAAGGAACAATAATTTAGGTTTTCTAGACGCCCAAGGACTCTGACGAGCGGAAACGGCTTTGGAGCTTTAAAATAGGAAATGCAAAAATACAAACAGCACCACATAATGTATAGCATGGCCGATGTAGACAGTCTCAAAATGTGCAATAGAAGATTTAAATATTCTGAAACCACCTTTAAATGTAAAATTAGGATATTCTTCACCTCTTTAAGAAGATGCGACACCATTACGAGATGCTGTCTAGTTTTTGTGTTTGTTACTACGCTTCACTCTGTTTTTATCTTCCACTCTGCCGAGGCGCAGGTGACGGTTGATGTTTGGACTAA
>AWOE01000075.1 GCA_000494145.1 Candidatus Calditenuaceae archaeon JGI OTU-1
GAGCACCTGATCGTCAACGGCCGGTTCGTCGTGCGAGACGGGGTTCTGGTGGGTGCGGACCTCGGGGCCCTGCTGGAGAAGGCGGGTCTGATGGCGGAAAGGCTGGAGGAGGCGCTTCGGGACCTCAGATTCCGAGGTAGCGGGACTTGACGTCGTCGTTCGCCATCAGCTCCGCTGACCTCCCCTCCATCACGACCGAGCCGCTCTCGATGACGTAGGTCCTGTCGGAGACCGACATGGCGAGGTACGCGTCCTGCTCCACCACCAGCTCCATTAACCCCTCCCTGACGAAGTACTCGTACGATCTGAAGTGGTGCGCCACCAGCCCTTCCTCCTCGACAACGGCCCTCGCCACGGTCCAGAGCTCTTCGTCGGTGAAGGACTCGCGATGGATCTTGCCCTTCATGCCTCGTCCACCACCCTGTAGTAAACGGTCACACCGGCTGTGGGCGACGTTTTCGTGATCTTGATTATGTCACCGGGCTTCGCACCGAGCTTCCTGACCACGGGATCCGACGTGAGTATCTTCGGCAGCTGCGGCCTCGTGGTCTTGTACCTCCTCAGCACCTCCTCCTGTTCCTCCGGCGAGAGGAGCTCGTGGACCAGCCTCCACCCGAAGACCTCCAGCTCCACGATCCGAGGGTGAGTCTCCTTTACCTCCGCGGCCTCCCCAACTCTCTCCTTCGCCGCAGATGCTCTCACCTTCTTGCCCTTCGACTTGGACGAGAGCTGACCGGTGGACACCAAAATCCCCCCAAATGCGCTGGGTGGATCTATTGAATGACCGTTTTATCAACATTTGTCGCAACGAAGTTGAGTCGTTGAAAAACCTTATCACCTTGAAGCCGGATTGGGGACGAGGTCGAGGGTTGGAGGTCATCAGGACGAGCGACGCGATCTACCGTCTGAGGCCTGTCTCCGAGGACGAGATACTCGAGGTGATGAACGTGAACCGCCTCACTCTCCCGGAGAACTACACCTACTCGTTCTTCTACAGCATAGCCAAGAGCTTCCCTAACAGCTTCATTGTCGCCGAGCACGAGGGGAAGATCGTCGGCTACATCATGTGCAGGGTCGAGCGGGGCTTCTCGAAGCTCGGAGGGCTCAGGTTCAGGAAGCTGGGCCACGTCATCTCGATCGCCGTGCTGCCGGAGCACAGGAGGAAAGGGCTGGGTAGGGCGTTGATGCTGGAGGCGATGAGGGCGCTGAAGAACGATTACGGGTGCGACGAGATCTACCTCGAGGTTCGGGTCTCGAACCATCCTGCGATCAACCTCTACAAATCACTTGGTTTAAAAATTGTCGACACGATAAAGCACTACTACCTTGACGGTGAGGACGCATACGTTATGGCTGCAGAGCTCTGACCGTTTGGTAATTGTCGGTTTCGCTATTACAGCATCAGCTTGCCAAATGAACCCTGAGGTCTGAATAGCACTGGGTGCAGACGAACCTGTCCGCGGATATCCGCTTTGCGATCCTCAGTGGAGCCGAGCACACAGGACACCTCAACCCGTAGGGCGCCTTTTGGAAGGCTGCCCCGCATGAAGCGCAAGAACTGCTGGTGAGGGGAGATTCGGTGCCGCAGCGGCTACAGATTATCGACGTTCCCATCGAGACCACCTCCACCCTGACCTTCTGGACCGGACGTGCTGGGCGCGTTGTCACCGCACCCGCTCCTCGAGAGGCCTCACCCGCTATCTGCAGCGGACCCATGCGCTCAGCTCGCGTCCGAACCGGTAGATGCGGGGCCACCGGCGCGCCCCACGTCCTCGGATAGGGCCTGTAACGGAGGAACGAGATGCCTGCCATCAGCCCGGAGAGCATCAGAAGGCCGCCCATGTACAGAAAGGTTCCCTCCGGACCTTCAGGCAGCTGGACTTCACGCCCCAAACCGATAGCCACCGCATCGAAGTAGAGGACTGCTGGGACGCTGACCGCAGCCAAGTAAAAGGTCGGCATCCTCGAGAGCCTTCCGAACCTGATGTAGGAGACTGCCTCCATGAAGGAGTAGACGGTCCAAGGCACCGCGGCGTAGAGCAGCATGGGACCGCTCGATCCGCCCGCTTCGATGACGAACGCTCCGATGACGATCAGGTAGGTCAACGCGCCGAGGGATCCCAACACGAGGGACGTGATGCCTGCCAGCCTGTCCGTCCTAGCGAGCTCCCTCCAGCCCAAGGCCCTGAAGATCACCGAGACCGGGTACGTAGCGAAAGCCAGATAGAGGGTCAGACCCGCGGTGACGAAGACGGACGAGTTGGCGATGCAGAGGAAGTACCCGATCGCGAGCTTCCTCAATCTCTCCTGTTCGGGAGCTGACCGATAATTATTTCTTCTGCCTTAGGACCGCGTCGGCCTCCTCCAGGTCCTTGTGCGAATCGATCGATTTCCAGAAGCAGTCCGTGAACGGAACCGCGGTGAGCTGGCCCTTTGCAGCGAGCGACGGAAAGACCTCCCGCTCGAGGTCGCCCCTTTCCGGTATCTCCTCGAGGACCTCGGACCGTAACGCGTAGACGCCGGCGTTTATCCAGTAGTCGCCGAGTACGGGCTTCTCCCTGAAGCCCCTGACGAGCCCCGTGCTCCGGTCGAAGTCGACTATCCCGTAGGGAGAAGGAAGGGGGACGACGGCCATCGCCGCCATCCTCTCGCCCGTCGCCTCTAGGACCCTGATCGGGTTCAGGTCTGTCAGGACGTCGCCGTTGAGCACGAGGAAGCTCTCCCCGCCGCTCAGCAGGTGCTCAGCGTTCCGGAGGGCCCCGGCGGTCCCGAGGGGCTCCGTTTCGAAGACGTAACCTATCTTCACGCCTAGGTGGTTTCCCCCTCCCAGCTCTTCGACCAGCTTCTCCTTCAGGTAGCCCGCGCAGACGACGAAGCTCCTGATGCCGTAGGACGCCAGCCAGCGGATCTGCCACTCGATGATGGGCCTCTCGGCCACCTTCAGCAGCGGCTTCGGGACCGTGTCGGTCAGGGGCCTCAACCTCTTCCCGTATCCTCCGGCGAGGATGACCGCCTTCGGCGAAGCTTCCCGTCTCAACCCGTCCTCCAAGATCCCCAACAACTTAAGATATTTTGCGAGGTGCTCCGGGTGGTCGGCGGATGAAGGTCTGGCACGTGATGTTGCTGGCGCTCCTCCTCGCGCTCCTCATGCTCGCATTCAGCTCGCTGGGTTCGGTCGGCAACTCCAGCGTTGAAGGGCTGGGCCTCCTCCACAGGGTCAACGTGAAGGTCCTGATGGTGGATTTCCAGAACGAGGCGCGGCCGGTAGCGGGCGCTCTGGTGGTGATCGGCGACAGGAGGGCCCTGACGTCCTCCGACGGTACCGCGACGATCTCCGTGCCTCCCGGCAGATACAGCAGCTACTTCAAGCATCCAGACCCGAGGCTCTCGGTGGTCGTCAGGGAGCTGAACGTGGAGGGGGACGTCGAGGTTCAGGTGGTCTTCGAGTTGAGGCCTCTCAGGTTAGCGGGTGCCACCTTTGATTGGGGCGGCAGCAACTCTTCCGTCTCGCTCGAGGCCGAGGTTCCCGAAGCGGATCTGGCCTTCGCCTCGACGCCTGTCATCTTCGGTTACTCGTCTGAGGGGGAGCTCGTCAGGCTCTCGTCAACCGCCGACGACTACTCCTACTTCTCGACCATGTTGAGGCCCGGCGAGCGGAACGTCCTCGCCTTCGAGGTCCACGGCGAAAAGCGGATTGCGGTCATCCTCCCTTCCTCCTACCTGCCGGTCCAGCTGGTCAGGATCTCCGTCTCCCGAACGAGTTGAGAGCGGCCTCGCAGACCGATGTCAGGAAGCTCTGCGGGTCCTTCGCCTTGACGAAAGCCGAAGATATCAGGACGCCGACCGTGCCCAGCTCGATGGCCCTTGCGACGTCCTCGGGGCTCGAGATGCCGGCGCCGCATATGACAGGGACCTCCAGTCCGAGCGACCTGATCGTACTGATCGATTCGGTGACGACCTCGGGTTTCGCCTTCGACACGGAGATGCCCGTCCCTATCAGCTCCGGCGGCTCGATCGCGACGTAGTCGGGTCCGAGCGCCGCAACCGCTTTTGCAACGCTCGGTGTGTCGGCACAGACCACCGAGACGAGTCCCTGCTCCCTCAGGGCCTCGACCGCCCCGGCTATCTCCGAGATCCCGAGCCTCCTCTCCGAATGGTTGACCAGGCTCCCCGCAGCCCCTGCCTCCCTCAGGGCAAGCGCCGTGACGTGTCCGGTCCAGCTCCCTTCCCTGTGGTGGTCGACGTGCTGTGCCAGAACGATCACCTCGTACCTGCTGGAGATCCTGTAAACGTCTGTGGATTGGACCGCCACCGCCACGTTCACCCCCAGTTCCCTCGAGACGGTTTCGGCGACGTAGGCCAGCCTCTCCGCACCGATCCCCGTCGCCTCCCGGTATGTCTTGAAGTTCAGTATCACGACCGGTGGCGACCAGACCAATTCCGCCTCACCTTCGAGGCCCCTCTGAAAAACCTCCTCCGGATCGAGGCTGCGGTGCAGCGCTGGGTCCGCGCTTCCCGTCCCCACAACGCGTCTCCACGAAATCCTGTGAAATCCCATATACGGCACGTCTCGCTCATCACGACGGGTGGGGATTTGCCGCGGAAGAACTACGTTCACATAGTGACGGTAGGTGCGAGCCTCCTCTCGAACGCGCTCAGGGAAGATGAGCGGGTCAGGAACCTCCTCGGAGAGACGGGGAGTATGAGGAACGTTGAGGCCGCGTTGAGGAACGGTGTCATCGACAGGAAGAGGCTGATCGATGCGCTGGTCTCCTACATCGCGAGCAAGGGAAGTACTGCATCGGCCGAGCTGAACTCGATGTCGGAGCATCTCTCCTCGAAGAAGGTGAGCGTCGTCTACCTCCTCCACACCGACACGATGGTGGGAGAGGTCTGCGGCACAGCCCTCGAACGGCACCTGCGCGGCATGGGCATATCGGTCGAGAGGATGAGGGTCGAGGGCTTCAGGAGCGAGGCGGAGTTCAGGGAGAGGGGGTTGCAGAACCTCCTACTCAGGGCACACGAGCTCGTCAAGAAGCACGAAGGGGACGTGGTGATGCTCAACGCCACTGGCGGCTTCAAGCCAGAAGGGACGGTGCTCAGCATACTGGCCTTCTTGATGGGCAGGCCGGTTTACTACAGGCACGAGGACTTCATGACGACGGTCTTCATACCTCCGCTCCCGATCGAGTGGAAGGAGGAGGTCCTCAACAAAGAGTACAGGAGCCCCCTCATGGACCTGCTGCGCGAGGGTTCGATGGACGCTGCCGAGTTCGAGAGGAAATACGGGGCCGAGGTCAAGGAGAAGATGCTGGAGGGCTTCATGCTGATCAGGGAGAGGGATGGGAGGGTGGAGCTTACGGAGTTGGGCAGGCTCATCTACAGGGTCGTCTTCTCGTGACCCCGATCGACGAGAGATGCCCGTGTGCCTCTCTCTCCAAGGGCGTATGCACATCAAGCCCACAGGTCTATTACCTATGGACGTCAGCGGGTCGTGGGCATGCGAGGGTTTTCGGGATGGCAGGTTCTGAGGTAGGGACAGCTCGGATCGCATCTCTCCGGCAATCCCGGATCGAACCCCTCACTGACCACCCTCAGCAGCATGTCCCTCCTCTCAATAAGCTCCAGCCTCAATCCATCGTCTATGACGACGAAGTGTTCGTAGGTCTTGACGTCCCTGCCCGAGAACTCGATGTAAAGGATCACCGCATGGTTCACCGCAACGCGGAACTGCGACTCAAAGCAGAGAGCGTAGCCTGCGAGGGCGACCTCGAAGTCCCTGCTGGGCTTTCTGGTCTTGAACTCGACGATCAGGTTCGGGGGAACTAGCGCGTCTATCCTGACCGCCCTGTTGAAGCCGAGGCTCCTGCCGTCGACCGGGAACTCGCAGATCCAAGGGATGACCCTGTGGACTATTCCGTCCCAGCTCAGGTACTTCGACGTCGAGAGGACCTTGTCAAGCGCTGCGGAGTAAGTCAGCGCAGCCCTGTGCCAGATCACCTCGAAGACCTCGGGATAGCCGGAGAAGTTTCCTGATTTGAGCAATTCGTCTCCAACCTTGATGAGTTCGTCGTGAAATTCCCTTCCAGTCCTCGGCCTGGTCTTGTACAGCACCTCCTTCGCTGAGGATGTGGCGGCGGTGATGCAGCGGTGGACGAAGGACCCGAACACGAGCTCGCGTCCCGGCCTCTCCCAGATTCTCCTGTGATGCCTGAGGTAGGCGATCCTCCCAGTCCCACAAGCGTAGGTGAGGTCGGACACGTTGACTCTCGTCCTGTAGGGGACCAGCAGAGGAGGTTCCTTCCACCTCCATCCTCTCAGCTCCTCGCTTACCTCAACTGGCGTATCTTGAAAAATTTGGAGGATCCGCAGGACATCGTCCATGGTGTAGAAGACCATTATCTCCCGTCTATCGATGCTGAGCGATGACGTATAAGATTTAGGGTTTAGCAGACGATGACCAACCGTATCCGATCAATCCTCGTCCGGAGACATGAATTGGGACGCCCTTCATCCCGACAAAAGCTCGCAGTAAATCTGACCACGTTCTGTGAGGGAAGCCACAACCTCCCCCCGCTTTCCTTGAGAGAGCTGCAGCATTCCTGCATCGGCAAGTCGCTTGAGCCTCCTCCAGACCGTCGGTTTGGATAGCCCGAGTTCCTCTGACAGCAAGCCGAGAGTCCTAAAGCCGCGTGCCAGCGATTCTATGATCTGCCTGTCCACCTCATCGATCTCCGGAAAGCTCAGATCGGTCGTGCTGAACGCAGCCAGAGCTTTGCCGTCCTCAGACTCCACCTCAACGGTCATCGGCACCCTCGACATCAGGGCAGCGCAGAGGGCCTCGACTACCAAAAGCCTCATACCGCCGCTGAGGTTGAGAATTATCGGTCTCTCGACCCACATCCGGAACGTCCTTGCAAGCGTGAGGACCGACCCGAGGAAGTCCCCTACCGGGACCTTCACCACCTCCACACCCTCCTCGTTGACGTAGCGCTTCACGAAGTCGTTCAGCACCGAAAGCCCCCGCCCTACCCGGTCGTCTTGGTCGTCTTCAGGTAGCAGAACCACGACTTTAGTCCTGTCCGGGGCAAAATGCCTCAACAGCGCCCTTATGGCGAACTTCTCGTCAAACCCGAAGGTTATGGCGATTATCACAGTGAATTTTTCAACCTTGTGAAATAAAACCCTATCTATTGTTATGGTTCGAAATACAACCTGTTCCAATGCAAAAACCCTAATTACTCCCCTTATTTACTCTATTTATTGCAATGAGTGCAACCCAAACTCAACAACAGATGGAACCGACCAAGGAGTACAGGGACGTGGCTGTGTTGCTCGCGGCGGCGTCGGCACTGACCGGGTCGCCGTCCCTGATCGACAGACTCACCTACGCGCTGAGCCCTGAGCCTGCGCTGAAGGCCGTCGCAGATGCACTCCGTATAGTCCAGAGCGACCAAAACTCCCAGGAACCTGCAATAACCCAAACGAAAACCGAGAAAGGGTATTCTATTGTCAGCGTCAGAGTGGAGGACAAGAAAAGCCCGCTTGTGATCTATGGACGTCTTCCGGGCAGCGAGTTGGTGCGAAGCTTCATCGAAACCGTGAGTCGTGACGTAAACATCGCCAGAAAGATCGGAACCTTCGCCTCCAGCCTGTTGGTCGAGGCTCAGCTAAGGTTAGGGCGAGAGCAGGGAGAGTCAGAGCGAGAAAAGGGTGAGTGAGATGTTCCTGAGCGCGTCCTTCAGACTCCTAGTCAACGTCGAATCGCTGAACTCGGTCGAGAGCGTCGGCAACGTCTCACGTCACAGGTCCGTCCCCGTCGTTGTACCCTATGACAGCGGGTACACGATCAGGTACGTGCCAGCCATCTCGGGCGAGAGCATAGCCCACGGGTACCAGTCGCTGCTGGTTGACATAGCGCTCCGGGAGGGTCTGCCGGTCGGCGTCTACTCAAGAAGGAAAGAGTTCCTCAAGTTCTCCGAGGACACCTATCTTAAAGACGAAGGGGTCGAACCTCCCAAGGACCACGATGACATCACAAGGTTCGAGGTCGACGTGCTGCTGAAGGACATCGTTGCCGATGTTGGCGGCTTCCTTTATGCCGGGAAAATACCGGTGAAGAGGACCTCGAGGTTCCAAGTAGGTTACATGTTGCCGGCCCTTGAGGACGTCACCAATGCCGCCGCGCTCGAGGCCCAGTTCCACGTGAGGTTCCTCCTATCGAGGCCTTCTGAATCATCATCGCAGGAGGGGGCGAGGCTCGGCCAAATTCCCTACAACATCGAGGCCGCATCGGCTCTCTACACCTTCACCTTCAACCTCGACATCGACGGAATCGGTGTGCCTGTGAACACGTTCGGGAAAGCGGACCAAAAGAAAGAGGAGGAGAACCCTCACGCACTGCCCACACCCTCTGGNCTGAGGAACGGAGACCCCTCACCTGCGAATGTAGCCTCCGTGCTGAGACTGGGAAGAGATTCGGTAGGACGTTAAACCCTNGTGTAGATCTCTACGCCCAGATTCCCGGCCGCCTCGACAGCATCCTTCTCCGCATAAGGCGTGACCATGATCAGCCTGTCGGGTCTGATCCCGGTCTTCCTCTCGTAGAGCTGCGCCTTCCTCACGAAGGCGGCGACTTTGGACCTGTCAACGCTCGACGACACCTCNATCAGCAGAGTCTTCCCGTCCTTGATCGCAACGTCGATCTCTATCACGCTTTCGAAACCGTATACGATTCCCTCCTCATCTGTCGCGATCCACCTCTCGACCTTCAGTCCCAATTCTTTTTCCAATAT
>AWOE01000076.1 GCA_000494145.1 Candidatus Calditenuaceae archaeon JGI OTU-1
GATCGGGCTACCGGCACCCTGTCCGATCTCGACCAACGGCGTCTTCACCGAGGAGGCGGGCGTCTTCGCAGGGAAGAACCACAGGGAGGCGGCGGAGGACGTCATCGGTGCCCTCGAGAGGAAGGGGCTTCTCCTTCACAGCGGCACGGTAACCCACACGTACCCCCTCTGCTGGAGGTGCGGGACGCCCCTGGTCTACCTGCTCAGCAGGCAGTGGTTTCTGCGCGTCGACAGGATAAAGAGGCTGATGCTCGAGGAGAACAGCAGGGTCAGGTGGATACCTCCGTGGGCAGGGTCGGCGCGGTTCAGGGAATGGCTCGAGAACGCTGAGGACTGGTGCATCTCGAGGACCAAGGTCTGGGGGACGCCCCTGAACGTCTGGACCTGCGAGTCGTGCGGCTCTAGGAGGGTCGTGGGGTCTAAGGACGAGATATTGCGCGATGCGGTCGAGAAGCCCGAACCCCTCAGGCTCCACAGGCCCTGGATAGACATGGTCGTCTTCAAGTGCGGAAAATGCGGGGGGTTGATGAGGAGGGAGCCGTTCGTGCTCGACACTTGGCTCGACTCGGGCGTCGCCCACTTCGCCAGCGTCGATTACCTCTCCAACCCCTCCCTCTTCGAGCGCCTCTTCCCTTACGACTTCATAACGGAGGCGATAGACCAGACGAGGGGCTGGTTCTACACGCTCCTCTTCACCTCGGTCCTCCTCTTCGGCAGGGCACCGTACAAGACGGTCCTGACGCAGAGCCACGTCCTCGACAGGGAGGGGAAGAAGATGTCGAAGAGCAGGGGGAACGTCATCTGGGCATCGGACGCCTTCAGGGANNTNGGNGTGGACAACGTGAGGCTCTACCTACTCTCGAAGGCCCAGGTCTGGGAGACGATGAACTTCGACCCGGAGGAGATCAAGGTCGTCAGGTCGGACCTCAACGTCCTCTGGAACGTCGTGTCCTTCGCCAAGACCTACTTCGACCTGGACAGGTACGATCCTGAGAGGGAGGGTTACGACGCCTACGAGAGGTTCGCGGAGCCCGAGGACAGGTGGATAGTGTCGAGGGTGAACTCGCTGATCAGGTCCGTCACCTCCTCCCTCGAGAGGTACGAGCTCACCGACGCCGTGAGGGCCCTCCTGAGGTTCGCGACCGAGGACCTCAGCAGGAAGTACGTCAGGGCCGTCAGGAGGAGGTTCTGGGAGGAGAAGAGGACGCCGAAGAAGATAGCGGCCTACGCGGCGACCCACTACGTCCTGACGAAGTACCTCACGGTCCTCTCCGTCTTCGCACCCCACATCGCCGAGTACCTCTATCAGCGCATCAGGTCCCCCTCGATGCCGGAGAGCGTCTGCTTCATGAGGTGGCCGAAGGTCGAGGAGCACAGGATAGACCCGGACCTCGAGGACGCCATGGAGATAGCCGACGACGTGATCTCCTCCTCCCTCGCCGCCCGGCAGAGGGCTGGCTACAAGCTGAGGTGGCCCGTCGCCAGGCTGATAGTCTCCCCGAAGAGCCAGAGGGTCAGGGACGCCGTGACGAGGCTCCTCGGCTACATCGCACGGATGACGAACGCCCTGCGGGTGGAGGTCACCGAGGTGGGGGAGGAGCCGAAGGAGGCCGTGAAGGACCTCGAGCCCGTTCTGAGGACTCTCGGGCCCTCAGCCGGCAAGAGGCTCAACGACGTGATCGCCGCGCTGAGGTCGGTCAGACCCATGGAGGTCATCGAGGCGCTGGAGAGCGAGGGCGAGTACGTTCTGAAACTCCCCGACGGCACGCTGTTCACCCTCAGAACGGAGCACGTCCAGGTGGTCACGAGGCTCCCCGACTGGCTTAAGGAGCACGAGGGGAGGTTCGCGAAGGTCTACGTCGACCTGAAGGAGGACGAGAACATCAGGGCCCTCTCCGCGGTCAACGAGGTGATCAGGAGGGTGCAGGTCCTGAGGAAGGAGCTGAACCTCGAGGTGACGGAGGTGGTGGACTGCAGGGTCTACGTCGACGACCAGAGTTGGGTCGAGGCCCTGAAGACGCTCTCCGAGCACTTCGAGGAGGAGACCAGGACGAGGCTCGAGCTGCTCTCAGCTCCGCCGAGGGCCGAGGAGAACGACGCCGTCAGGGAGTGGGAGGTCGAAGGGAGGAGGCTCGCGATAGGGCTGAAGAGGCCCGCAGGCAGGAGCTCATGAGGGTCGAGCGGGTCGCTGCTGCCGTCAGAGAGCTCTCCGACAGGCACTTCAACCTCCTCAGGACGATCGAGGGCTTCTCGGAGAAAGGGATGCTGGTGACGGCGAGGGAGCTCTCCTCCATCACGGGCCTCTCCGAGGAGTACGTTTCGAGGNTGCTGACGGAGCTGCACAGGTACGGTCTGATCTGGGCTCCGCGCGGCAGGCCATCCGGCTACATGCTGAACTACGCTGGGCTCGACGCACTTGCCCTCAGGACGATGGCCTCGAGGGGCATACTGAAGAGCATCGGCGAGAGGGCCGGCGTGGGGAAGGAGGCCGACGTCTACTCGGCCGTCACCCCAGAGGGGTTGGAGGTGATGGTGAAGTTCTACAGGGTAGGGAGGCAGAGCATGACGAAGTACCGAAGGACGAGGTCCATCGCCTCAGAGATCTCGTTCTACCTCGGAGCCTCGAAGGCCTTCGCGTCCAGCGAGATAGAGGCCCTCAGGAGGCTCGCCGGCACGGAGGTACCGGTCCCCCAGCCCGTCTACAGGAACAGGCACGCGGTAGTGATGCAGCGAATTGACGGAAGGATCCTCGCGAAGGTCAGATCCCTCCACCGTCCAGAGGTCGTGATGGAGGAGCTCCTCAGGGCGATCGGTTCCGCCTACAGGTCCGGTGTGGTCCACTGCGACCTCAGCGCCTACAACGTCATGGTCGATCAGGAGGAGCGTATCTGGGTGATAGACTGGCCCCAGTGGGTGAAGCCCGATCACCCCAACGCCAGGGATTACCTTCGGAGGGACGTGAGGAACGTCCTCGACTTCTTCAGGAGGAGGTTCCACGTGGAGGTGAACCCCGAGGATGACGCCGATCGGGTCATCTCCGCGATCCTACAGGTCTGACGCCTTCACCGGCTGTGGCAAACATTGATAAGTGCCTCGAGGGCTCGACGGGCGTATAAGGGGGAACCGACATCATGGTCAGCAAGATAACGCTCGGGCTCGTCCTCTCGGCAGCGGGGCTCGGGATAGCACTGCTGCCCACCATGCTTTACCTCGCGACGATGGGCACACCGGTCGGTGATATGCTGGGAGCGGAGGTGGTGCCCTCGATCCCGGTCTATCTGATTCTCTCGATGGTCGGCGTTCCTCCCTCGATCCTCGGCGCCATAACCTTCAGGAGGGGCGTCAGGGAGCTGGTGGAGTCGCAGGTCCTCTCGAGCAGGATCGGCACCGCAACGACCTCCGGAATCGCACCAGATCGTCAGCCCCCTCGGGCGTCGGGCACACAACCAACCCGACCGCAGATGGTGCAGCACGATCAGCGAGCTCCCGCACCTTCGCCCCAGTCCACCCAGCAGAGGACCGTTTCCAGACCGGAAAGTGCCCTCCCCTTCAGGATCAGGACGCGGAGCGATTCCAAGGTCTGCCCTTCCTGCGGCGGCTCGGCGGAGATCAATGCCCCGAGCTGTCCGAGCTGCGGCTTCAGGTTCCCCGTCGACCTCAGGTCCGGATGCCCCGTCTGCGGATCGCCCCTCGACAGGCTGACCCGCATCTCCTCCAACCTCTACGTCTGCGGCGTCTGCTTCAGCGAGCTGGAGAGGGTCGCAGCCCAAGGCGCGGGTACCAGCTGATCACGACGCGTTCTTCCGTCCTACCAGCACCAACGTTTATCACGGGGGAATGGGGATCAACTGCGGATAGGAATTGACCACAGAGGTGCTGCGACCTTCGGAGATGCTGAGGAACGCGCTCAACAAGGAGGTGAAGGTCGTGCTGAAGAACGACGTCGAGTACGTCGGCAGGCTGATCGAGGTGGACGTCCACATGAACCTCGTCCTCTCGGAGGCCGACGAGTACCACAACGGCAACAAGCGCGCCTCGTATCCATATCTGCTGATCAGGGGCAACAACATCGTCTACATGGCCCTCAAGGAGCCGATCTGAGCGGAAAGGCTGGCACACTCAAACGAGTGTCGGATCCGCGGTAACGGCAAAATAGAGGGGGGTGGGGGTTCAGGCGAGCGAAATGGTCCACCAGCAGAGCAACGTGATTCTCGAGGAGTTCAAGCAGGTCCCTGTGGCGAAGAGGGACGTCGAGATCGTCGAGCGGAAGGGACTCGGCCACCCGGACTACATCATAGACTCGGTCTGCGAGCTGGCCAGCGTCAACCTCTCGAAGTACTACCTCCAGCGTTTCGGGAAGATCCTCCATCACAACCTCGACAAGGGCCTGCTGGTGGGAGGTCGGGCCGCTCCCAGGTTCGGAGGCGGGGAGCTGCTCGAGCCGATCCAGATCATCGTGGCAGGAAGGGCGACCACCCGCGTGATGCGCGGAGGCGTGTGGGAGGAGGTGCCGGTCGGTGAGCTGATCCTCGATGCGTGCAGGAGGTTCATCAAGGAGAGGTTCCGGTTCCTCGACCCGGACAGGCACATCGTCATCGACTACAAGGTCAAGCCCGGCAGCGCGGATCTGGTGAGCGTCGTGGAGGCAGACGAGGAGGTACCTCTCGCCAACGACACTTCCTTCGGCGTCGGCTTCGCTCCCTTCTCACCGCTCGAGAGGCTCGTCTACGAGGTCGAGTCCACCATCAACTCCCCGCAGTTCAAGTCGAGGGTCAAGGAGAGCGGCGAGGACTGCAAGGTGATGGGCCTGAGGACCAACAACAGCGTCAGGCTCACCGTCGCCAACGGCATCGTCTCCCACCTGACCCACGACCTCGACCACTACATCTCGGTGAAGGAGGAGATCGCGGAGGCGGTCAGGGACATAGCGGCCAAAACAGCTCCCGAGTACGACGTGACGGTCGACGTCAACACGGCCGACAGGATCTTCCCCGGACAGCCCGAGAGGAGCACCGTCTACCTCACCGTGACAGGGACTTCGGCGGAGCACGGCGACGACGGCAACACGGGACGAGGCAACAGGGCATCGGGCCTGATCACGCCCTTCAGGTTCATGTCGATGGAGGCGACGGCCGGCAAGAACCCGGTCTCCCACGTAGGCAAGCTCTACAACGTCCTCGCCTTCAGGATGGCCGAGAGGATCTACAGCAGCACCGACGCCTTCGAGGAGGTCTACGTCAAGGTCCTCTCCCAGATCGGCCGGAGGATCGACCAGCCTCTCTCGGTGACCGTGAATTACGTCCCGGCGAGGCCGGTGAGGTCGGGCGACGTGGCGGAGGTGAGGGCCATCGTNGATGAGGAGCTGAGCAGGATAACCGAGCTGACGAGGCTNATACTGGAGGGGAAGGTCAGGCTCTTCTGATCAGCGGAGCTCCTTGGCGACGTACGGCAGGGCCCTCGTGTAGCCGTGCCTGTAGTAGTAGCGCCTGACGCCGACGCCGCTGATGACCAGCACCCTCCTGTACCCCTCCGATGAGGCTATCTCCTCGGCCCTCCCCAGCAGCGTCGCGCCTATTCCCCTGTGCTGCCATCCGATGGGCGAGTCCTTTCCGACGGGGACGACCGGACCGTAGACGTGGAGCTCCCTCACCAGCGCCGCTCCCTCGGTAAGGCCCTCGACCGGCTCCCTCGGCAGCCTCAACCGGAGCAGGCCTGCGAGGACTTCGTTCTCAGGGTCCTCGTAGGAGAGGAAGACCTCTGTCCCCCCGGAAGCCTCGTACCGGAGCTCCATCACCTCGAACTCCAGCCTCGCCCCCTCGACCCTCCCGAGGACCTCGGGGTTCCCTATCTCCCTGCACCTCACGCACCTGCACCTGAGGCCCCTCCTCCTCAGCTCCGCCTCCACCATCTCCCTCAGGTTTCCGGGCCACGCACCTGCGGCGACGGCCTCGTTCGGTATCTCGCGCCTGACCCTCATCACCCTCACGTAGGGCGGGACGTAGCTGAGCCAGTCCACCAGAAGCTCCACCAGCTCCTCCAGCGGGTAGGGCTCGTAGAGGCCGCGCCTCCACATCTCGTAGAGCGGAGTCCCGGGTATCACCATCGTCGGGTAGACCTTCAGCATGTCGGGCCTGAACCTCGGGTCGTCGAAGACCCTCCTGAACCACTCCCTGTCGAGCTTGGCATCGCTCCCCGGAAGGCCCGGCATCAGGTGGTAGCAGACCTTGAAGGCCCTCTGCCTCAGGTCGCGTGTCGCCTCCACCACGTCCTCCACCGTGTGCCCCCTGTTCACGATCCGGTAAATCCGGTCGTCGAGGGCCTGGACTCCCAGCTCGACCCGCGTGACGCCCATCCGGAGCAACCCGTCGGCTATGGGTCCCTTCGCCCAGTCGGGTTTCGTCTCAACCGTTATCCCCGAGACGGCGGGCAGGGAGTTCTCAGCCCTCTCGAGGGCCTCCTCGAGCGTCGTCGATGGGCCGTGGAGCGCTGAGAGGGCCCGCCTGACGTACTCCCTCTGGGTTTCCTCGGGGACCGCGGTGAAGGTCCCGCCGATGAAGATCAGCTCGACCTTGTCGACCTCGTGGCCCATCGACCTGAGCCTCGAGAGCTGGACCCTGACCTGGGCCTCCACGTCGTACCCCATCTCCCTCGCCGCCGAGACCCAGGCCTCCCTGCCGGTGTAGCTCTGCGGGACGCCGGTGCTCCCCCCTCCCGGACAGTAGACGCAACGGCCGTGGGGGCAGTTGAAGATCGGCAGGACTACCGTCAGGACCGTGACGCCGGCCCTCGTCTTGACGGGCTTCTTCCTCACCACCGTCAGCAGCTCCGGGTCGGCCCGCGACTCGACCAGCGCGGTCGCCAGCTCTGCGTCCGAGGGGACCCTGCTTAGCCTGAGCCTCGCAGCCAGCTCGACCTTGATCCTGTTCAGCTCCTCCTTGCTCCTCGGCCTCCTCTCGAGGACCTCCCTGACCAGCTCCCTCAGAGCCGCCTGATCGCCCATCCCGCCCTCATACCCTAAGGGGGTTGCCGTAGCGGCCGACGTAGACCAGCTCGCTCAGCGGCCTCCTCGACTTCTTCCCCTTCAGGGGCCTGTCCGGGTAGCCGAAGCCGACGATCGCGTCGACAGCCCTCTTCTCCGGTATCCCGTACCTCTGCCTGATCACCGACTGGTCGTATCCGGTCGTGATGCAAGAGGTTATCCCCCTGCTCCACGCCTCGAGCTGCATGTTGGCTATCGCCCTGCCCGCATCGAGCTGGTGGTACGGAATGCTCGCATCGGTCGTAACTATCACCGCGAAGGCCGCTCCCCTGAGCCAGAGCCCCGTGGTGGTGTGCTCGGCCAGCCACCTCAGCTCCTCCCTGTCCTCTATCAGGACGAAGCGCCAGTGCTGGACGTTCTTGCCGCTCCCCGCCCACCTCGCGGCGTCGAGGATCGCTACCACGTCCTCCCTGCTGACCGGCCTCTCGGAGAAACTCCTCCAGTCGAGCTTCGTCCTGATAAGCTCCGTGACCTGGTCGACCATCCCTCGTCCTCCAGCTCACCGCAGAATATCGATTTAGCGGTGCGACGCGGCCTCCCACGGTCATGGGGGCGTCAGGGCACCCGGGTCGAGGTCGGGACGCTCTGGTCTTCAGGCCCATCGGCGTCGTCGAGCAGGGACTTCCCTAGGAGAGGGACGGTGCGGTCAGGTCGAGGTTCGAGGTGAGGGGCGTCATCAGGGTCTTCGAGGAGTTCGTTGAGGGTCTTGAGGGGATCGAGGAGTACTCCCACGTCATCGTGGTCTACGTGATGGACAGGGCAGGCCCTCCCTCGCTGACCGTCGTGCACAAGCACACGGGCCGCAGGCTCGGCATCTTCGCCACGAGGTACCCTCCGAGGCCGAATCCGATAGCGGTGAGCGTCGTCGAGCTGGTGCGCGTTGATCCTCCGAGGCTGGAGGTCCTCTGGCTCGACGCATGGCCCGGATCGCCGGTCCTCGACATCAAACCTTACGACTTCTACGACATCGTGCGGAGGCCTCGGGTCTCGGCCGACTTCGTGATGGAGTGGGAGGCTTGGAGGTCCAGGATCTCCTCTACACACCTCGCCGACCTGCTTGAGAAGATCGGTCCGTGCTGATCGGAGCTCTTTCCCCCACACCCGGGTCGACGAAGCGCGTCAGGGTCGCTGTGCCCTGGACGTCCTTACACCTGAAGGGCGGCTTCGTGAAGGTCGAGGGGTCGGGCGCCCTGCTCAACCTCAACCTCCTGACCGGCGGCGAGGGCAAGGCTGCGGGGTGCTCCGAGAAGAAGCTCGGCATCGAGCGGACTGGGACGAAGAGTATCTCTCCGGTGGAGGGAGGGACGTAGAGGGCCACCGCTACCGGTACGAGCCTGACCGTGACGCTGCCCTCACCGAGGGAGGACCTCAGGCCCTCCTCCAGCACCTCAACACTCCTCAGGTGGGACGAACCGATGGAGGACATCAGGGAGGGCGTTATGCTCCGCATCCAGTGCTTGCATTCCAAGACGTAGACGTCCCCTCCCCTCAGCGCCACCACATCCAGCTGACACCTCCTCCTTCCGAGCTGGACCCTGACGTCCCTCAGGACCTCGAGCCCGAACCGCTCGAGCACCGCGCCTATCAGGTCCTCGAACATCGACCATCCGAGGGCCCTGAGGACATCGCCCGACCCGCCCGACCTCTCCAGGACCT
>AWOE01000077.1 GCA_000494145.1 Candidatus Calditenuaceae archaeon JGI OTU-1
CTCGTGCTCCGTGATCGAGGTGACGGGCCCGCTCTCGACGTCAACCCCTGCCAGAGCCTCCGAGAGCTCCGCGACGGAACCGCACGTGAAAACCGCGGGCCCCCTCGAGCGGATCAGGACGAGCCGGAAGGAGCTGCCCTGATCGATCGCCGACTTGCCGGTCATCCACACAGCACCGAGCACCGCATCGAGGTAGTCGTTGGCGAGGCCGAAGGACATCTCGGGCGAGCAGTCGACCACGGCCACCACGTTCCCCCTCCCCAACCTCTCGTAACGCTTCACCAGCAGCAGGTCGTCATCGGTGAGGGCGGCCGTCTTCCGCCAGTGGACGTCCCTGACCTTGTCGCCCTCGGAGAAAGGCCTGACGCCGACGAAGCTGTAGTCCTCGCCGATGAGCTGGTTCAGCACCGTCCCGGATCCAGGAGAGAGCCTGACCATCGAGGTGGTCCAGAGGCCAGCATGCCTGGCCCTCTCGAAGGGGACCCGGACCTCCATCGGTGCCGGCACGAAAAAGGTCCCCCTCACGAGCCCCAGCGGGTCGTGGAGCACCAGCTTGACGCCCTCGAACCTGACGACCCTGTACCCGGACCAGACGGCAGCCTCGTACCTCAGTTCTACCGTTGACCTGCCGGAGCATCTGACTCTGGAAGCGGAGCTCCCGGAGACGACCCTGATTCCGGGGGGAACCACGTCGAAGACCTCCACGATCCCGTGCCAGTCCAGTCCGACCGTCGTCCTGACCCCGAACCTCGATCCCCTGAGGACCTCGACGACCTCCTGGCCGCGCCTGACCTCGACCGACTCGTGTTTGAACGATGCGAGCCTCCGCGAAACGCCGATGACGTAGAAAGAGAAGAAGGCCGTCAGGAACGCGAGCGAGAGAAGCAGCACAGGGTTGTAAAGGAGCGTCGAAAAGAGCAGGAGCGAGAGCGCGAGCTCGACCAGGACGGATTTCCCCTCGGCCGTTATCAAACCGGGACCTCCACCTCCTCGAGAACCCTCCTCACGAGACTCAACTCCGGGGCCTCGCCGTCGATCCCTGCCCTCCTCGTCCTGAGGACGATCCTGTGGTTGAGGACCAGCGGTGCGACGCTCTTGACGTGGTCCGGTGTAACGAACCTGTAACCCGAGATGGCCGCCTTGGCCCTCGCAGCATACATCAGTGCGACCTCTGCCCTCGTGCTCCCTCCGATCAGCACATCAGGCAGCTCACGAGTTCTCCTTACGATGTCCACAATGTAATTCATGATCGACTCGTCGACGTAAATCGATGCGGTGCTTCTGATCGCCTCCGCTAACGATTCTGCGTCGGCCACCGGTGAGACCTCCGGTTCCTCGCCGTGGAACTGCTTCAACCGCAGCACCATAACCTCCTCGTCCCTGCTGGGGTACGTCACGATGACCCTCATCAGGAACCTGTCCATCTCGGCCTCAGGCAGCGGGAAGGTCCCCTCGAACTCTATAGGGTTCTGCGTAGCGATGACCATGAAAGGCCTCGGAAGCGGGTAGCTCACGCCCTCAACGGTGACCTGACGCTCCTGCATGACCTCCAGCAGCGCCGACTGCGTCCTCGGAGGGCCCCTGTTGATCTCGTCGGCGAGCACCACGTTCGCGAAGACCGGTCCCCTCCTGAAGACGAACTGCGAGGTAGACCGGTCGTAGACGACGGATCCCGTGACGTCGGAAGGGAGGAGGTCGCTCGTGAACTGGATCCTGCTGAAGGAGAGGTCCAGAGCCCGCGCGAAGCTCTTGACCAGATACGTCTTGGCCAGCCCCGGTGGCCCCTCCAGCAGGAGATGACCCTCGGCCAGCAGGCATATGATCAGGGCCTCTATCGCTTCCTCCATGCCGACGATGGCACGATGGACCTGCTCCTTTATCCTGGAGACGAGCTCCCTCAGCTCCGCGACGTCCATCCGTCAGGTCACCCTCAGTGCCCACCTCACGATCCGCCTTCCCACGGCATCGGCAAGGGGCCCCCTAGCCAAGAGACGGAGCGCGAGCACCGAAAGGTCGAGGCGCCTTCCGCCCATCAGCCCGAGGCTCCTCAGCGCCCAGAGCAGCCCCATCACCTCCCTCCGAGGCAGAGGTTCCTCGGCCCTGAGGAAGGAGGTGACCACCGCCGCCGGATGGACCTTCTCGGGGAGATCGGACCCGACGCGACGCCTCCCCCGCATCAGCAGAAGGATGAGGAGGGAGACCAGCAGGACGCCCAGTGCCGCATAGCCGCCGACCGTCCCGGCAATCGGAGAGGCCAACTCCTCACGACCTCTGTCCCGGACAACGATAAAGGTTGTGCGGGGATCGACGTTTCCGACCACATGCCAGTGCAAGGGACGTCGCTGGACGCCGGAAAGCTGCTGCAACTGTGCGATTTGCCCGAAAAAAAGAATTTTATCGCTGCAAATTAACGTTGGAGATGCAATGGCCGAGTCCCCGGGCTCCAATCAGGAGACCGCACTGCTCGGAAAACTCGAGCCGCTGAAGAGGGCCGATATGCCGAAGGTGGTGGGGCCGCTGGCGCTGCTCGGTCCCGGCGTGATCCTCGCCTCCTTCGGTTTCGGCTCAGGGGAGCTGATCTGGTGGCCCTACCTCGCGGCGAAGTACGGGCTGGCGCTGGTCTGGCTGATGATACCTGCAGGTCTGATGCAGTGGTGGATCAACTACGAGCTGGCGAGGTACGTGGTCGTTACCGGCGAATCGCCTTGGGCAGCCTACACGAGGATCTCGAGGGTCTTCTCGCTGTTGTACTGGGCCTTCGCGATCGTGACGCTGGCGTGGTGGGGCGGTTACGCCGCAGCCGGCGGGACTGCGCTTGCAGCGCTCACCGGGTTCCCCCCGGGATGGTCCGCCAGGGACCAGACGATCTTCTGGGCCCTGCTCTCGATGGTCCTCTCGTACGTCGCCCTTGTGCTCTCCCGCACGGTCCACAAGGTGGTCGAGCTCTTCGTAGCGGCGTGCATCGTGATCGGAGCCGGCGGCGTGATCGTCGTCGCCTTCCACCCTGCCGTCGCAGGGGCATGGCCGGAGTTCCTCAGGGGTCTCTTCACTCCCAACCCGTTGCCTCCCGACTGGAGCCCGGCCGACAACTCGATCCTGATAACCAGCATCGCTTTCCTCGGCCTCGGCGGCTTCTTCCAGCTGACGTACCCGATGTGGCTCAGGGCCGCTGGAGCCGGAATGGCGGCCTACGTCCCGAAGCTGAAGAGCCCGATCACAGGGAAGCCTGAGCCCATCCCCGCAACCGGTTACGTGCCGCACGACAACGAGGAGAACAGGAACAGGTACAGGGGATGGATGAGAGCCGTCGCGGTCAACAACACCTGGGGCGTCCTGATCAACCTCTTCACGACGATCCTGATGGCGTACCTGGCCTACGCGATCCTCCACCCGAAGGGCCTCTACCCCTCAGGTTACAGGATCGTCGTCGAGCAGGCGAACTTCTGGGGAGAGGTATGGGGGGTCGTGGGCTACAACCTCTTCCTGCTGGTGGGCGCCGCGCTGATCATCGACACCTACATCGTCATCCTAGACTGGGTCCCGCGGCTCTACACCGACGTCCTCCAGACGAACTTCGAGCGTGCTCGAAAGATATCCTACACGAGGTGGTACTACGGGCTCATGACGTTCTTCGCCATCTGGACGGCTGTGACCCTCTTCCTGGCCGCACCCGGCGAGCTGATCGTCTGGGGAGGAGTGCTGAACTTCCTCGCTTGGCCCGTAATGCACGCCGCAGCCATCTACGTCAGCTACCGCATGCTTCCGAGGGCGGTGGCATGGGCTAGACCGGGTCTGATCTGGCTCGTGGTGGGGCTGGCGATAACGGCGATCTACACGTACCTCGCAGTTTGGTACATCGGCGTGACCTTCAAGCTGATCTGATCGGCGATGACCGCGTTCGGGAAGCTCTTCGACCTCACCGGTAGGAGGGCGCTCGTCATCGGTGCAGCCTCTGGGATCGGAAGGGCCGCCGCGATAGGGCTGAAAGAGTTCGGTGCTTACGTGATAGCGGCCGACCTCAACACGAAGGCGCTGGAGGGGATAGGAGACGAGCAGAGGTACTGCGACGTGACCGACGTCGGATCCCTGAGGAAAATGTACAGCGACATCGACCGGCTGCACGTCCTCGTCGTAACTCCGGCAGTGAACTTCAGGAAGCGTATCGAGGACTACACCTACGAGGAGTTCAGGAAGGTGATCGAGGTCAACCTCTTCGGTCCTTTCGCGGCCGTCAAGGAGGGGCTCGAGGCGCTGAAGAGGGCAGGGAGGGCGAGCGTCATCCTCTTCTCCTCGGTGAGGGCCGTGACCGTCGAACCGGGTCAGGGCCCCTACGCGGCCACAAAGGCAGGGGTCGTCCAGCTGGTGAAGGCGATGGCGGCCGAGCTCGCGCCCTACGGAATCAGGGTCAACGCCGTAGCTCCCGGGATCGTCGATACGCCTTTCACCGAACAGATCAAGAGGAGGCCCGAATGGGCCAACGCCTACGCCGAGAAGACGGCGCTGAAGAGGTGGGCTTCTCCCGAGGAGATAGTTGGGGCCGTCATATACCTCGCATCAGACGCATCGAGCTACGTCACCGGAACGGTGATCTTCGTCGACGGTGGATGGACTGCCATCGACGGAAGGTTCGATCCCTTCAGGTGAAACTTCTTCTCTTTTTCCCTCAAAACGTGGAACTTCCTCCGTGGATCATCGGCACGATCGAGATCACGTCCTCGTCCCGCACCGTCACCTTGTAGCCGTGAACCGTCCTCGCATCGACACCGTTCACGAGGATCAAAAGTCCCGGCCTTATCGATCCGTACTCGTCTATGACCAGCTCCCTGACTCCCTCCGGAAGGAGCTTCAGGGCGTCCTTCAGCGAGAGCTCGCCCTCCACCTTGACCTCGATCGTCCCTGATCCGGCAGCCCTCTTCAGGTGGCTGAAGAGCTCGATCCTCATCCAAGCATAGGACGCATCGCTCGGTAAAAACTATCAACCGGGCTATAAGGTCAAAGGCTTGAAGACTCGGCCTGCTCCAATGCTACCCGAGAGCCTCACGTATTCGGTCGGCTGTTTCTCTCATCTCTGTTGCCGATGAAATTCTCGCAGAGATACCTGAGACTGAGAATTGCAGAGCGGTCTATTCTCTCAGCCAAATCAGCCTCTGCTGACTGCCAACACCACAACCTTGTCGTTGCTGCACGAGAGCGATAGCGTCCCCGCTGAATAGGACCTCGTCGGATCGAATGCGCCCCAGACGATTGAGAAGACCTTGTGGTCGACCTCGACGACGCCGTTGCTGTCCCTCATCAGTTTCACTACCGTGAAGTTGACAGCAATTCCTGGTGGCGCAACGGAGGCTATGAGTCCGAGGGCCTCATCCGGTGAGGTGTACTCCTCCCTGCAGATGAGGCTGTCGAGGTCTCCGCGTTCGTTGAGCGCTCCCAGCATCTTGTTGGCGATCTCCTCTAGGTCGCTGCGGTGCTCCGAGGTGGACGCGGTCTTCAGCGAGACGATCTGGACGTACAGGATCAGACCTATCACGATGATGGTGGTCGCAAGTATAGCCTCGACGGTCCAGACCACTCCTGCGTTCCTCCTCATCATACCCCACCAGGCCAAGCCCAGACCTCCAGAACGACGGATACCCCGTTCTCCATGATTGTCGAATCGGAGACGTAGACCGCATCGCTGGGCACGATCACAAGTGAGGGCTCGACGAACTTGCCCTTGACGAATGCTAAGACGGCCGTGGGATATGCAGAGGGAATAACAACGTAGGAACCCGCATCGTTGTAGAGCACGATGGGGGAGTTGTTGATGTAGACGCTGACGGTGGAGCCGGCCTCAACAGTATCGGTGAACATGAACGAGCATAACTTGGCATTCACCTTCACCCTCACCGTTCCGTCGCTGCCGATTTCAATCAGCCCCGCATCCGGTTTTCACGTGCGGTTCCGTCGCGGAGCTCTCGGAGGCTCTGGCAGGGGTTGACGTCGAGAGCGGGCCCGTCACCTCGATCACGGAGCACGAGGTCTCAGGTGCCCTCGCCCCCGGAAGCTACGTCACCGTCTACACCTCACCGGGCACAAGGAACCTGACGGCGGTCATGGGGTTGATCTCGCTGGCCGCCAAGAGGTCCTGCAGGATCACGGTCGTCCTCCCGGAGGTCAGGGATTACGGAGCGTCACTCGACCCGGATGTCCTCGGAGCGTTGGAAAGGTGCGCGGAGCGTTTCGTGTCGTCCCTGCCACGCGGCTGTTCCGTCAGGACCATCGGCCACGCTCCAAGCCCCTACGTCATCAGGAGGACGCTGCTCCATGAAGGCGGGTAGCTGGGCGTCGGGTCTGCTGGCCCTCTCTCCCTCCCTCTACCTCACGGCGCTCTCCCTGGCGACGGTGAGGCCCACGCCCTTCACGGTCATCGGCCTCCTCTCGCTCCCCTCGGTCTTCCTTCCGCTGAGGTACCAGAACCTCGGGATCCTCATGATTTACGCGCCTGCCCTCTACAGCATCTTCGAGCTGATGCAGGGTAAGGGGCAGTACCTGATGGAGCTTGCGGGCTGCTACGTCCTCAGCCTTCCCGTCCTCTCGGCGATCTCGCTGCTCAGGGGCTCGACGTCCTCCGGCGTCGTGGGTTCCTACCTCTCCTCGGTCATCTCCGGAACCGTCGTCTACGCCGGCGTCAGAGCGGCCCACGGAGACCCTAAGCTCGTGCTGTACTCTCTGATGCAGGCGTTGATCTCGCCCGGCAAAACGGAGGCGGACGTCCTCAGGACGCCGGAGCTCCAGTACCTGACGCCCCTCGTCGCCGTCTCCCTCGTCGCCCTCGTGGTCTACGTCCACCTGAAGATAGGGGGTGGTGCCGAGCCCTTCTACAGGACCGTGATCGGTGCTGGATCTGCGGCTGTGGGCGTCGTCGCCGTGACCGTCCTCTACTCCCTCCTCTTCGAGGACGTTACGTTGTTCATACTCCTGGCAAGTTCGGCCCTCCTGGTGGTGTCGGGCGTTGCGGGCCTCGCGTTCGCCAAGGAGTGACTTCGCCGTCGCGGCGCTCCTCGCAGCCCTCCTCCTGACGACCGCTTCCCTTCAGCCCTCCCAAGCGCAGGAGTCGTTCCCAGTGCTTTTGGGGTACGGAGGGCGCAACTACCTTCCCTATGTCGGCGGCTCCGAGCTGGTCTTCATGGTCGGCGAGACGCTGGTCGTCTACTCGCCAGCCTCGGAGGTCGTGCTGAAGGTCCTCCCGCCGATGGGTGAGCAGGTCGAGCTGACCCTGCGGCCCAGAACGCGTGTCACGGTGAGGACCTTTGGCCCCGAGGACTCAGGGACGTGGCTCCTCGAGGTCCCGTCCGGTGAGAGGATGAGGATCAGGGTGGTCGACCCGAACGCTCCTCTCTTCGGAACGCTCTCCATCGAGAGATGGTCGGACGATCAGGTCCTGCTCAGGGTTCTGGGGTCCAACGCGATCGGTTTCGAGGCCGAGGCCCCAACGGGTAGCCCAGCAACCCTCAGGGCCCTCCCGGGAGAGAGGCTGACGGTGAGCGTGCCGGTGCCGTTGAGGGGAGCGGTGGTCCACCTGATGTATCCCGACAGGGTGACGCTCTCGGGCACCGTCGGCGGAATCCCCTTCACCTACAGCACCGACGCCGTCATAGCGAGGTACGACTTCGACGTCCCCTTCGGCATGACGAACTTCACGGTACAGCTGCCGCTGCTAGGAACGGTGGGGCCCGGCGGCACGTTCCCTCTGAGGTACGGCAACGTCCTCATCCGGATTTCCGGGATCTCGCCGGCAGGCCAGAGGGCCACCTTCACGCAGCAGGTCGAGGTATCGCCGTTCAGCACAGCCGCCCCGAGGCTCGTCAGCACGAAGACCGTCAGGCTCGCCGAGCTTCTGGAGAGGGGGGTCGACCTGGTCTACCTGAACTACAGGACCGGAACGGTCGAGCGGCTCAGGGTCAACGTCCCCTATTACGGGCTCCTGGTCATCGATCCCAGGAGGGACGCCTCAATCGCGGACTACTCGATCCGGGTCCCGGGATACACGGACTTCAGGGTGGGGAACATCACCTATTTCCTCCCCTCGGAGGTCGGCATACCTCCAGCCCCTGACGCGGAGCAGAGGACGCTGAGGCTGAAGGGCCTCAAGGTCCACGGCTTCGACGTTTCGAAAATTGCGGGCGATGTCGAGCTGCGGCCCTACATGGTGACTTTCGTCTCTGTCCACCTCTCGAGCGTGAACCTGAGGGTCAGGGTTGCGGGGACCGAGAGGCTCCTGAGCGCCTCGCTCTTCGTGAACGGCTCCGGTCCCCTTACGGTCGAGGGCAGCGTGACCGTCGTCCTACCGTCGGGGTATTACAACCTGACCGCCGTGACGCAGCTCGGCACGGTCTCGAGGGTAATCAGCGCCCACTCCGACGTCGACGTGGACCTGGTCGTCTACGGCCTCTCGGAGGAGGTCGCGGTCCTCTTAGCGGCAGCCCTTCTCCAGGCCTCGGTCCTCGGGTACCTCGTGCTCCGCTTCCTCCGTATAAGGCAGCGTGCGGCCGGCGGTTCAAGGTAAAATCCCCGCTTGGCATAGCGTGTTAGGGCCGGGGTCCCATAGCGGCCATTGGGGCGGCCTCGAGATCTAGGGTCTGCTGGCCGGACGC
>AWOE01000078.1 GCA_000494145.1 Candidatus Calditenuaceae archaeon JGI OTU-1
GCCCGCATGCCGATATCGGCCGCCGAGTTCATCGGCTTCTTCCTCCCGCCCGTGATCTTCATAGCAGCCATCAGCGGCCTCGTCGCCGGCAAGATCTCCACCTCNAGGGTTGCAGGCGGATTCCTACACGCTGTGATCCTCTCCGCCGTCTCACTGATCGCGATCTGGATAACGGGCATCGTCTCGGTGCAGTTGTTCCAGCTCCCATCGGTCGGTTGAGGAAGGGTCACTCTCCTGAATTCAGCCCGCTATTTTCCTCAGGTGATCCACAATTACTGATAATCTCCTTGGGAGTTCCTCCTCCTTCACATCCGAGAGGTCCACCAGCTCGATCTGGAAGTTCTTGACGAGCTCCACGACCTCAGGCGGGGGCCTGCTGAGGGACAGCACGTAGGCGTGCTCCAAGTTCTCGTGAATCTTGAACCAGAGAGCCTCGGCCACGACGTCCGCTGTACTCTTGTACGGAGCCCCCGTAATGAAGACGGCCGCTACAACCCTGCCATAGGCCTTCACTACCAGATCGGCCATTCTGTTCATGCCCAGCTCATCAACTGTTACGTATGGTGTCTCGATTATCAGACCGAGGTTTCTGAGAAGGTTCGTCAGCACCATTATGGACCTCCTCTCCCTCAACACCGCATCCCTGTAAATCGGCTTCAGCTTAACCGCCGCATACCTGAAGATCTGTCCCGTTTGTATGTCGTATGTCTCACCGCATGACTTGCAGAGATATGTGGTCCTGGGAACGTCGAAGATCGAGTTGCAGGAGTCGCACTTGAAGATCGACGAGTAGATCGTGAAAACGGGCTGCGCACCTATCCGTGGTTCGGTCATCGTTGCTTGATACGTGAGGACTGTCTCAGACCTCATTCTGCACTGCGGACACTCGTAAAAAGGCCCCCGGATGAAGCTCTGCTGAGGCCCGAGGTACCCGCAATTGGAGCACTGATAAACGTCCTGACGGCTTATATTGTCGGATCTGCAGTGTGGACAGACAAGATCGCTGAAGGCGTCGGCCTTCAGACACTTTGGGCAGCACATCGATTTGAACACGAACCCTGCGTTTTCCAGAACTCCCTTCCTCGTAAGTGAACTAATTGCGTTATAGATCGTTACAGGATCGTATAACAGCGCCTTCTCGACAGCTATGTACCTGCCGCCAGTCTCTGCTGCGATGTCCTTCACAGGTACTAATGCGCCCTCCAATTCTGCCATGAATTCGACTATAGTTCGCTCCTGCATCGAGAGGACCAGAATCGGCTGTCCTGCTTCTATGAGCTCAGATACCCTCTTCTTCCCCTCTTGCCCGGGTTCCTTCTTGGATGGAGCGCCCCCTATTGCGGCACCGATTTCCGCAGTCCCTGGAGCAGGACCCGCTACCGGTTCCGCTGTTGCTTCCTGCACTTGCTGGATCGGCGCTGGGGACACCGTACCCTCCTCTCCTCTTCTCCTGCTAGAGAATTGGACCAACGCCGTGATTGCTATGATGAAAATCGCGGGCTGTATTGCCGTTATCACGATCAGCGGCACAACCCCGGCGATCTGCGAGAAGATCAAAGAGTAAAGGAGTATCCCGAGCAGCCATCCAAGTACGCCTGATGCGACTGTAATTAGAAGGCTCTCGGCCTTTTTCGTTCTGGGCAGAATCAGAACCAGCAACGATATCATCCCTCCAATTACGCCGGGTGCGATGGCGAGGAACGTTGAGGGCAGAGCCTTTGATATGAGGATTGAGATTACGGTGATTGGTACGAAAATAAGCGTGAGGAGGCAGAAGTAAACCACCGCAGATTTCTTAATCTTTTGAAGTCCTGCCATCCGGCTTCCTTAATGTCGCCGGCTGCATAAATGCTTTTAATGCTAAACCCTGAAATCTGATATCGAACCTTGTCGGCCGGTTACGTCTGAGCGCGTTCTCTTCGAGCGGGCGGCGCGAAATTATATCCGCGCGCTAAAGGGGTTGGGAAGGAGGCCTTGCAGCCGGACAGAAGGCCCTGGACCGAGAAGTACAGGCCGAGGCGAGTTAGTGAGGTGGTGGGGAACCGGGAAGCGATCGATGCGTTCCTCGCCTGGATCAGGAGCTGGGGGTCCGGAAGGCCCTCGAAGAGGGCGGTCCTCCTCCACGGCCCACCGGGAACTGGCAAGACCTCGCTCGTCCTGGCCTTCGCAGAGGAGAACGGGTACGACTTGGTTCAGGTGAACGCCAGCGACAGGAGGTCGGCGGAGGACCTCGAGAACCTGCTCGGACAGGCGATAAGGGCCGCCTCGGTCTTCGGGAGGAAGAGGATGGTGTTGATCGACGAGGTCGACGGCCTCTCGACGACCGCCGACGCCGGAGGCGTGAGGGCGATAGCGTCGCTCATCGACAGGACCGAGGTGCCGATCGTCCTGGTGGCGAACGACCCCTGGAACCCGACGCTCCAGGAGCTCAGGGCGAGGTGCGAGATGATCGGGTTCAGGCGNCTCAGNACGANGGAGATACGTTCGAGGCTCGAGGAGATCTGCAGGAGGGAGGGCGTTAACGTCGGGGCCGACGTGCTTGAGACGATAGCGGAGAGGTCTCACGGCGACATGAGGGCAGCGATCAACGACCTCCAGCTGTTGGTCACCTCGGGTGCAGAGCCGAGCAGGGTTCTCGAGTCGATACCGAACAGGTTAGTGGAGCTGAACGCCTTCGAGCTCCTCGGCCGGATCTTCGGAGCACGCCGGTTCGCAGACGGCAGGGGAACGCTCGCCAACACCGACCTCGACACGGAGACGGTCTTCACGTGGGTCCTCGACAACCTCGAGAACCAGATCAGGGACCCGCAGGCGCTCCACGAGGCGTACAGGGTTTTCGCCGCAGGGGAACGCTCGCCAACACCGACCTCGACAAACTGACCTCAGAGTCGATACCGAACAGGTTAGTGGAGCTGAACGCCTTCGAGCTCCTCGGCCGGATCTTCGGAGCACGCCGGTTCGCAGACGGCAGGGGAACGCTCGCCAACACCGACCTCGACACGGAGACGGTCTTCACGTGGGTCCTCGACAACCTNGAGAACCAGATCAGGGACCCGCAGGCGCTCCACGAGGCGTACAGGGTNNTCGCCGACGCAGACCTTCACCTGAAGAGGGCCAGCAGGCTCCAGCGGTGGGAGCTGATGAAGTACGGGACTGTCCTGCTCTCGGCCGGTCCAGGAGTGATCAAGGCCGCCGTTGCCGAGAAGGGAGGGCGCTTCGAATTCCCCTCGAGGATCAGGTTCATGCAGCAGACCAAGGACGTCAGGGCCCTCTCGGATTCGGTCCTGACGAAGGTGACGAAGCGGCTCCACATGTCGAGCGCCAAAGCGGTTACAGAGTTCATTCCGTACCTCAGGCTGATGTTGAAGTCCGGNGACAAGGACATCGCAAGATACTTCCGTCTGACCGAGCAGGAGGTCGAGTACCTTGTCTCTAGGGCTCCTGAGCTGAAGGTCGAGCCTGCTGCGAGGAAGGCCGCAGCCCCGGAGGACAGAAGGGCGAGAACCGGGGCGAGGAGGACGAGGACGAAGTCCTGAGGTTCACGTGCACCTAACCCTCCTTCATCGGACCTGCCCCTGGCCCTTCCTGAGGAGNGCGGTCAGCTCNCGCTCGAGGACCGATGCCGGCACCTCGGGCAGCGTGATGTAACTCTTCCTCCCCCTGATACCCTCGCTCTTGACCCTGATCCNGATGAAGCCCTGGTCCTCGAGCCGCTGGAGGATCTCCCAGAACCTCGTCGAGGCCCTCGGAGCCACCTCGTGCTCCTCGCAGACCAAAGCGTAGTACCTGTTCAGCTCGCTGGCGGTNACGGACGACGCGTTGTTGGTCATGAAGTACCGGGCTATCGAGAGGAGGACGAGCTTCTCGTGCAGCGAGAGGTAGTGGAGGCTCTCCCGCCTGATGGCAGGGTATACGCTCGCCGCTGCCTTCCTCACGTGCTCCGCCCGCACCCTCTCGGAGCCCTCGTGCTCGGCGAACTTCCCAGCCCTCCAGAGGAGCTCGATCGCGTACCTCGCATCGCCACGCTCCGCGGCCAGCTCAACGATCGCCTCCATCGCCTCCTCCGTCACAACGCCCTCGTAGAAGGCCTCAGACGCCCTGAAATCCACGATGTCCCTCAGCTGCCTGTGGTCGTACTCGCTCAGGTTGATGACGTTCGTCAGGAACATCGTCCTCGTCCCCTCGTCGACTCCCTGAAAGGCCTCNAGNCCCCTCGTGATGAGGACCATCGAGAGCCTCGAGCCGCCTCGCCTCTCCTCCCCCACCCTCGCCAGGTAGTAGAGGGCCTCCTGCTCCTCCCTCAGTAATGCGTCCACCTCGTCCAGAGCCAGTATCACCCTNACGTCCCTCTCCTCGAGGTAGTCGAGGAGGTTGTGGAGCAGCTCCTCGTTCGAGAGTCCCCTTGCCGGTATTGCGGCCCTGAGCTGTTCTATTGTCCTCTTCAGAACAGAGAAGAGTGTCCTGTGGATGCGACAGTTGACGTACGCGAACCTCGTCTCGGTCATCGCCTGCCTCGAGAGCTCCTCAGCCCTCTTCCCGAAGAGCTTGGAGAGGGCGGTCTTCCCGGTACCTGTGGGCCCGGCTATCAGGACCCTCACCGGCGACGACCTCNTNCCCCTGACGAAGGAGGAGAANAGGGTGNTGAGGTGCTCGAGCTCNTCCTCCCTGTGGGGAAGCCTCGGTGGGACGTACTCGGGCGAGAGCTTGTCCTCGTCCCTGAAGATCGGCATNCCCAACCGGTCTNCTCAGCCGCCAGTATTTTTGCGGAAGGGTGAGGGTTGGCCGAAAGTGGAGGCGCACCGTTCCGCTGTCCCTGTGCCCTGANCCNTNCCCTCCTCGCTCAAATATTCCTCAACCGTTTCAGGGACGTGCAGGAGATCACCGAGCAATACGTCGCTTCCCTGATCCCTCCGAGGAGGAGGTGGTCGAGGAAGGGCGAGAACGGCGTCGTCCTCTGCGTCGGAGGCAGCAGGCTGTACCACGGCGCCCCGGCGCTGATGGCGATGGCCGCATACAGGACCGGTGTTGACCTGGTCTACCTGGCGGNGCCCGAGGTCCACGAGAGGCCCATCAGGTCGATGGCTCCGGAGCTGATCGTCATCCCGATGGTCGATGCCAAGCTCACCAAGCGCGTCGCCGATCAGATTTTGAAGTGGCTTCCGGGACGTCCCAACTCCGCCGCTATAGGGCCGGGCCTCTCGGTCGCCAAGGTTACCGCCCTCCAGTACCTCGTCGGCCAGCTCCTCTCGGACGGCGTCCCGGTGGTCCTCGACGCCTCCGCCCTGATCCCGGAGGTCCTCGAGGTGGTGAGGGGGAAGAGGGCGGTCCTCACGCCGCATGCGGGGGAGTTCGCGAGGCTCTTCGGGAGGCACCCCGGCAACTCTCTGGAGGANAGGGTCAGGTCGGCCCAGGAGGCCGCTNGGTCCAACGACGTGGTGGTGCTCCTGAAGGGGCCNGTCGACGTGATCACCGACGGCGAGCGCGTCCTGATCAACAGGAGGGGAACCCCTGCCATGACGGTGGGAGGNACCGGTGACGTCCTGACGGGCATCGTGGCCGGCCTGCTCGCTAAGGGGATGGAGCCGCTGGAGGCCGCCGCCGCTGGTGCGTTCATCAACTGCGTGGCAGGCGAGGTCGCGGAGCGGGACCTGGGCCTTCACGTGCTTCCTTCTGACCTGATAGCGAGGCTTCCTGCGGTGATGAGGGCCTTCGACCGCGTTGTCGATTGATGGAACGGGGTTCGGGCCGTCCGCAGCTCAACTAAACACCTATTACAGGATGAGTCCGGTAAGTGTTCGATGGGTGAGCTGACAGGGGAGGAGATCGTCCGGNGGATCGTNNGCGATNAGNGAGCGCTGAAGGAGCCGACCTACCGAATCGTCTCAGATCCTCCTCATCTTTCCCTCAGAAAACATCCGTCTCCTTCATCAGCCCATCAAAGCGCCCATATCTGCAGTTTAGAAGGGTTTAAGCGGGAGAGAAGCCGGGCTTTCCGTGATGTCCAAGTCTTTGACGGGCAAGGTTGCGGTTGTTACCGGTAGTGGTAGGGGTATTGGTCGTCAGACGGTTCTGAAGCTTGCCCAAATGGGGGCAAAAGTCGTAGTAAATGTGAAGAAAGGAATTGACGAGGCGATGGAAACANTCGAGATGGTCAGGNAATTGGGTGGNGAGGGAATCGTGGTACAGGTNGATGTTTCAAGCGAGGAAGGGGCNCGACACCTCATAAATGAGGCCGTCAAACAGCTGGGCTCTGTCGACATNNTAGTTAACAACGCTGGGCTCGGGATTGCAGCGCCGATCGAGCAGGTGGATGAAAAGCTTTGGGACAAGCAANTAAACGTAAACCTCAGATCTTCCTTTTTCACGAGCAAGTACGCGGCGGAGGTTATGAAACAGCGTGGATGGGGCAGGATTGTGAACGTAACCTCGGTGGCTGGGCTGATCGGGATGAAGCACCTAGTACCTTACAGCGCCGCAAAAGCAGGCTTGATCGGACTTACCAGAGCGCTTGCGGCCGAACTTTCAGAGTACGGCATAACGGTCAATGCGGTCGCGGCAGGCCTGGTGAAGACAAAGATGGGCCTCAGCCTAGTCGAATACATCGGTAGACAAAGGGGAGCTGGTGAAAGTC
>AWOE01000079.1:0-359 GCA_000494145.1 Candidatus Calditenuaceae archaeon JGI OTU-1
GCGACGATGCCCCTCGTCTCCATCGGGACCGCCGCCAGCCGCTGGATCCTGAAGCGGTACTTCCGCACGACGTCGGCCGTCCCGAAGGCCTCCTCCGGGTCTCCACCGGACCTCCTGTGGGTGAAGGCCACGTTGGTCCCCAGCTCCTCGTGGACGAGGGGCGCGCCGTCCCTCAGGGCCGCCTCCACGTCGACGACAGGCTCCAACCTCTCGTACTCGACCTCGACCAGCTCNGCCGCGTCGTNGNCGANGTACCTGTCCTCCGCGATCACCATCGCCACCGGCTCGCCGTAGTACCTCACCTTCCCGGAGGCGAGGGGCCTTGCCNTGGGCACGCCCTCTCCGCCGTCGGTCGCNAG
>AWOE01000079.1:364-5688 GCA_000494145.1 Candidatus Calditenuaceae archaeon JGI OTU-1
CTGCGTGTTGCTCGACGTCCTTCGCCGTCAGGACAGCCACGACGCCNCTCATCCTCTCGGCCCTTCCGGTCTCGATCGATCTGATCCTGGCGTGGGCCATCCTGCTCCTGACGATGGCCGCGTAGAGCATCCCGGGGAGCTTGAGGTCGTCGATGAAGAGGCCGGTCCCGGTCACGAAGCGCCTGTCCTCAACCCTCGGAACCGGTTTCCCCACGTAGCGGGGGGACTTGAAGGGCCAGCCCAACCCTCCTTACCTCGGGTCAANGGCNCGNCGGNAAGTCTTGAACCTCTCTCAACCTCCTGAGGTTTCTGTANAAGGGTTCCCGTCCGAGGAGCCCGAGCAACCGCTCACCCTCCCGGAGGAAGGACCTCATGACGTTCACGGAGGAGGTCGACCTCATCAGCTCGTCCCGGTAGAAGGACTCGGGTTCCGAGAGGGCGATCTCGACGAGCCTCATCAGGACCGTCATGCTGTTCGTCGGAAGCTTCCTCGTCCTCGACCTGGCGAGCAGCGAGGCCGCTGCGAGGCCTATGAAGTGGGTGAGNGCGACCGAGTAACGGACCGCCGCGTCGTGCTCCCTCAACCCCATCCGGATCACCTCTGCCCCGGGGAGGAGCNCCTCGATCACCTTCCTCTCCCTCTCCTCGTCGCCGGGCTCGACGTGGACCACCTTAGCGCCTCCGACGTCCCGTGTCCTCGGCCCGAAGAGGGGGTGGAGCATCACCACGGTCATCCCCTTCCTCCTGAGCCTCCTCACCTCGGCCGNCACCGGGCCCTTNAGCGCCGNGATCTCGACCACGAACCTCCAACCGTCCGGCCTCGACCCGAGCTCCCTCAGAACCTCTCTAGCCGATGATATCGGCACAGCAACGATCACTCCACGGCCGTCGGAGGACTCGGNGAGGTCCCTGAGCGCCCTCCCTCCCACCTCGGANGCTACGGCCTCCGCAGCCCTCCGGTTGACGTCGTAGAGCTCGAGCGAGTGGCCCATCCCGCTNAGGTGCCTCGCGAACCACCCGCCCATCAGNCCGCATCCGACGATGAGGAAGTCCAAGGCCTCNAGCACGAAGGTCAATCGATGTAGGAGATCCTGTTCCTCTCCTGCTCGTCGTACTCCTGTTCCAGGCTCCTCACGATCTCCTTCAGGTCCTCGTCGCTCTCGACGAGCGAGTTGACCTTGCTGTCGAAGACGGCCGCGTCGACGTACAACCTCTCGAGGCTCAGGCTGATCTCGAGGATCGAGCTGAGCTTCTCCAGCACCGCAAGCACCACCCTGGGGTTCGGGATGTTGAGGTANGTCGGGACGTGTCCCCAGAGCGACAGGGCCTCCANGCCCTTAAGCCCNGAGTTGTGGATGATGTAGCTGTGCATGCTGGCAGGCCCCCTGTAGTTCGAGGGGTTGAGGCCCAGGGCCATGCACTTCCCGTAGAGCCTCTTGCTGGTGGTCAGGAAGGAGAGCCTGACGGGTCTGGTGTGGGGGGTGCGGTCGATGAGGCCGCCGATCGTGACGAGCGTCCTCGACCCGAACGTGTCCATAAGCTCGAAGAGCGCCCTGACGAACTGGTCCCATCCGTGGGAGAGCTCGTAGCCCGAGACCAGCATCAGGTCCGCGTCCTTCCTCATCGCGTAGTGTATCTCCCATCCTGGCATCCTGATCTCCCTGATGAAGCCGCCCTCGATCGCGACGATCGGCCTGTGCTGGGTGTGGTCNATCAGGTCCGAGGTCTCGAGNCTTCCCAGCTCGATCGCTCCCTCAGACTCCCTGAGGTAGGCCAGCGAGAGCGTCGAGACGTTCCCNGCGTCCGCCCATCCACCGAACCCNACCACCGTTATCGGGTTCTTCATCTCGGGCCTCTTGTACAGAACGAGCCTGCTCAACCCAGTCTTCACCCATGACCTCGTTTATATCTCTGCTACCGGAATAGCGAGGAGGAGGTGCTCAACCGACTACATCAGCCAGCACCCTGTCTATCTCCTCGGCGTCCATTTTCTCGTAACGCTCGATCGANCCCACNTCGATCCAGNACTCGGTCACCGTGTANGGCACGACCTTCAGGCCCNTCCCGATCATCNCCGGTATNAGGTCCCGCATCAGGTCCGATCGNGGNCCNANGGTCTCGAGCAACCCCAGCCCCNTCTTCGAGAGTGTGAGCACGCCGATCGTCACGAGTATCGGTAGCCTCGGCTTCTCGACCAGCTCCACGACCCTATCNTCCTCGACCTTCGCGACCCCAACCGGCAACTCGTAGCCGCTCGAGAGNGCAAGGACCGAGTCGGCCGAGCTCGAACGNTGNAGCTCGACGAGCCTGGAGACGTTGAGGTTGGTCAGTATGTCGCCGTAGTGGATCAGGACGTCCTCGTCCGGCGAGACCGCGCCCGCCTTGATCGCGTTGAGCAGCGACCCTCCTGTCCCCGAGTACTCCTCCGTGTCGTCGACGTAGGTGACGCTCCACCCGAACCTCTCGCCGGAGCCGAAGTAGTTCTTCACCTGCTCCCCCCTGTAACCGACCAGAACGACGAAGTCCCTGATCCCGTGCCGTGCGATGTTAGCCATCACGTAGTGCAGTAGCGGTAGCTGCTTCTTGCCGACCGGTATCATGCACTTCTGGAAGTAATAGGTCAACGGTCTGAGGCGCCTCCCCTCGCCTCCCGCGAGGATTACGGCCCTCATCTCTCAGACAGCTGGGCCTCGACAGCTAAAAACGGTAATGTGGCGGACACGATATCCCGTGGGGAACAGTGGGTTAGAGATTCGGAAGGTTCGTTCAGCTCATCCCGAGACGCAGGCCGACCAGCCGCAGTCGAGGCAGTTGACGCATCCGCTCTGGTGAACGAGCCTCGCGCTCCCGCAAGTCGGACACTTCTCGGGACCGGCGGCCGTTACGGTCGCCTCCCGTTCCGGACCCTCCACCCCCTCCACCGCAGGACCCACCTTCAGGAAGACCTTAGCCTCCTCGAGCTCGCTGCTCGCCGTGTTCTGCAGGTGCCTGAGGAAGGGCTCGACGTCGATCCCGAGCGACCTCATCATCTCGAGGGTGTTGTTCCTGACGCGGAGCACGTACTTCTCGGTCCNCTGCGAGGGCGTCACCAGGACCTGTCCGGGCTTCGACTGGTCCCTGTAGATCGTTATCCCCTTCAGCCCCAGCCTGTAGGCGAAGAGGTATGCGGCCTCCACGTCCTCGACCGTCACCCAGGAGGGCATGTTGATCGTCTTGCTCACCGCCGCGTCGACCCAGAGGCCGACGTGGTACTGGGCCCTGACGTGGTCCCACCAGGGTATGTCGTAGGCCACCACGAAGACCCTCATCGCCTCCTCGTCGAAGAGGTCGTCGAGCCCNTGGATTGAGCCGCCGTTCTCGNCNACCCTCTTCAGCACCTCGTCCGTCTTCATCCCCCTCTCCTCGAGGTACCGCTCGAACTCAGGGTCGATGTAGTAGAACGTTCCGACCGTTACCCTCTTCTCGTAAACCAGGGCGAAAACCGGCTCGAGCCCTGAGCTCGTGTCGACCAGCATCGAGATGCTGCCCGTGGGCGCTATCGAGAGGAGGAAGCTGTTCCTTATGCCGTTCCTCCTGATCTCCTCGACCACCACGTCCCAGTCCATCGNCCAGAGCTCCCTGCGGTAGAAGCCCTCCAGCGGAAGGTGGCCNTCNGGGTAGCTGCTCTGCCAGTAGAGNGGGAACGGACCCCTCTCCTTCGANCGCNTCGCNCTCTCCATGTACGTGTGCCATGCGATGAACTCCACGACCCTCTGCATCGTCGCGAAGCCCTCCTCGCTGTTGTAAGGTATNCTGAGGGCGTAGAGCATGTCGGCGAGCCCCATGATCCCGAGGCCGACGCGCCTGGTCCTGTGGGCCATNTCGTCGATCTCCTTCAGCGGGTAGTTGTTCACGTCGATNACGTTGTCGAGGAACCTGTANGCNATCCTGACGGTCTCCGCTAGCCCTTCCCAGTCNATCTCGGCCCTCCCGTTGACCCTCTTCACGAAGGCGTGGAGGTTGATCGACCCCAGGTTGCAGACCTCGTACTCGTAGAGGGGTTCCTCGCCGCACGGGTTGGTCGCCCTGATGTCTCCCAGCGCCTTCCGGAGGACGTTCCTCCTGTTGATGTTGTCGAGGAAGAGGACGCCAGGGTCTGCGGTCTTCCAGGCCATCTGGGCTATCAGCCTGAAGAGGTGCCTCGGGTTGACCCTCCCCCAGACCTTTCNGTTCCTCGGGTTGACCAGCGGGTAGGGCTCGTTCCGCTCGAGGTAGTCCCAGAAGGAGGGCTCGATCAGGACGCTGATGTTGAAGTTCTCGAGGACGCCGGGCTGCTCCTTGGCCCTGATGAACTTCTCGATGTCAGGATGCCAGATCTCGAGGATCCCCATGTTGGCCCCCCTACGCTTCCCTCCCTGCTTGACTACGTCGGTCACCGTGTCGATGATCCGCATGAAGGTGACCGGCCCCGACGCGACACCTGAGGTCGACGCGACGATGTCCCCCTCCGGTCTAAGCTTCGAGTAATTGATCCCGATGCCGCCGCCGCTCTTGAAGATCATCGCCGCGTCGGTCGCCGACTTCATGATCGACTCCATGTTGTCCTCTATCGGCAGGACGAAGCATGCCGAGAGCTGTCCGAGCCTGGTGCCTGCGTTGAAGAGCGTCGGGCTGTTGGGCATGAACTTCTTCTCAGCCATCAGGTTGTAGTACCTGAGGTAATCCTCCGCGTGGTCGTCGAACTCTCCCGACTGTATCATCTCGATGATCCTGGAGAAGGGCACCTTCATCGCTCCCTCGGAGTTGAGGCGATCGTACAGGGCCTTCATGCGGTCGAGGTGCCATCGGTTCCAGGTGAAGAGCAGGTTCCCCTCCCCGTCCCTGAGGCCCAGCTTCCCCTCCCAGAGCACCGGGTCGAACTCCTCGTGCGGTTGGGCCCTCTGACCCCTGCTGACGTCGAAGACCCTGGGGTCGTAGAGGATGTCCGGTATGACGACGAGCGAGGCTATCCTCTGGAACATCTGCTTCGGTCCCTCTATCAGCCTCCCCTCCTCGTTCCTCAGAAGGTACCTCGACGCCATCAGCCTGAGCGCGTTGACCGAGAACCTCTTGTCAACCTCGTCGAGGTGGTCCTTCTCGAGGATCCGCATCTTCTCCTTCCTTATCCTCTCCCTCTCCTTCCTGTACAGGATGTAGGCCTTGGCGACCTCGTACAGGTCGAACTTCACCAGCGTCAGCTCGACGAGGTCCTGGACGTCCTCGACGTGGGGGACCCTCTCTGCCCCGAACTTCTCGGCGATCAGCTGGAGGACGTACTCCGTCACACGGTCGAGCAGCTGCTCGTC
>AWOE01000080.1 GCA_000494145.1 Candidatus Calditenuaceae archaeon JGI OTU-1
GCATACATCCCCCATCCGAAGGCGAAGTAGAAAGAGTCCCGTGGTCTGATTCCTACGGCCCAGAAACCGTAAACCCAATCCTCACCATATTTTATCGTGTCGTAATGNGTGAAGGGTATTCTAAGCGGTGAACCTGTAGTGCCCGACGTCTGGAAGACGTGCAAAATCTCGTCGTAGTCGCATGCCAGGGCGCCTCCGAACGGGGGCGACTCNGCCTGAGCCGCCTGGATGTCTTCCTTTGTGACGAAGGGTACCTTCTTTANAAAGTCGTCCATAGTTTTGATGTCGTCCGGCTTTAACCCCGCCTGATGATACTTCCTGTGATAAAGCGACGTGTTCTCGTAGGCATATCTTATGAGCCATTTTATCCGCCGCAGCTGAATCTGTTCCAGTTCCTTTCTGGGCATCGTCTCCCAATANGGATTCCAGAATCTGTCATCGGCCATGACCGGCACGAAGCCCANGGGGGTAGCGTAATATTTAAGCTTGATGCTTTTATGGAGACGATNTCTAGCCAAGACCNCNTGGCCAAGAGCACCGGTGTAAGCAACGACAGGACCGNGACACGCTCAGCAANTTGCGGTNAATGATNAGGACGCAACGACCGTCCAAGCTGCGTTTCCACCGNCAGACTTCCCTCACCGANCATCGGTCTTTACCCCCTTCTCCGAGACGACCCTTTTCAGCTCCTCCACGACCGATTCGTCCTCTATGTTGGAGTAGTCTGGCAGCTCGGCGCCCCTGACCACAGCCCTCACCAGACTCCGCATCAGTTTGCCTGTTCTGGTCTTCGGGAGGGCCCCGACAAAGTACACCCGTCTCAGCTCCGCGATCGCCCCGAACCTCCTCCTGACCTCGGCGACGATTTTACGCTCCAGCTCCGCGTTGGGCAGATATCCGTCCCTGAGAACGACGAAAGCGACGGGTACCTCGCCTTTGAGGGGGTCGGGTACTCCGACCACAACAGCCTCTGCCACCTCCTCGAGTCCAGCTATCACCGATTCCAGTTCCGGCGCGCCTATCCTGTGACCTGAGACTTTGATGGTTTCATCTGCCCTGCCGAGCAGATGAAGGTAGCCCTCCTCGTCAACGAATGCGAGGTCCCCTATCCTGAACCTCCCCTTGTACTTGCTCCAATACTCCTCGACATACCTCGCATGGTCGGACCATAAAGTAGGGGTCAGGCTCGGTATCGGCTTCTCCAACACCATCTCACCCTTCTCGCCAGTGGATACCGGTCTGCCGTCCTCGCGAACCACGCGGACCTCCATNCCCGGCAAGGGGAAGCCGCACGATCCGGGTTTGATCCTGACCTCCTTTGTCACACCGAACGGATAGGTGACGAGCATGCAACCTGCCTCGGTCTGACCCATGTGATCGACGAGCAGGGCANCTTCAGGTAGNACGTGCTCCTCAAACCACTTCCTCACCGGCGGCGTCAGGACCTCCCCTCCGCAGAGTACCAACCTTAGGCTGCTCANGTCGTGGCCTTTCACCGGTNCGGGTCCATGCTTGATGTGAATCCTTATGGCTGTGGGCGAAGTCCACAGCANNGTCACNNTCTCCCTTTCCACTATCCTCCAGAGNACNCCNGCATCTGGATGGTCTATCGCGCCCTCGTAGAGGACCGTGGTGCATCCGACCATCAGGGGAGCNTACACCGCGTACGATGTGCCGCCGATCCAGCCTATGTCCGAGAGGCAGAGGTTNNTGTCATCGGGCGCCATACCGCATGTCATCAAGGTAGCACCCATGACGCCCACTTGGTACCCTCCGTGGACATGGACTATGCCTTTCGGCCTGCCCGTGGTGCCGGAAGTGAAATTGATGAAGGCCGGTTCGTTGGACTCCATCTGCACGNANTCTTGTGGATATCCCAGCTCCTNGATCGCTTCGTGCANCTCCATGTCGCGCCCTTCCTTCAGCTCAGAGTCGTTTGCGTTCGACCTGATGTTCACCAGAACCGTGCACTTGTAGCCAGCGGTGATCAGGGCCTCGTCCAAAATCCTCTTCAGTGGTATCGCCTTCCCCCTCCTGTAAGCCACGTCAGCGGTGACCACCACCTTTGGTTTCACTTCGATTAGTCTTCGCGCCAGTGCCTCAACACCGAAGCCTGAGAAGAAATTGACGTGGACCGCACCAATTCGGGTCGCNGCAAGCATCATCATCAGCGCCTCCGGGACCATCGACATGTAGATCCCAACTCTGTCACCCCTCTCAACTCCGAGCGCCCTCAGCATCCCGGCCATCACACTGACTCGTCTGTGCAGTTCGCCGTAAGTGATGACGCGTCTCTGTTCTGCCCCCTCGGACCACCAGACTATTGCAGGCTTCCCC
>AWOE01000081.1 GCA_000494145.1 Candidatus Calditenuaceae archaeon JGI OTU-1
CGCTGGTAGAACTTTTGGGCTATTCTGATGTATTCGGGGGAGTCCCACTTAATGCAGGAGAACTCGACGACCCTGTTGTACGCCGCCTCACCGATGAGGTCGATATACAGGGGATACGACGCGAAGGCACCGATGAAGTATTTGCTGTTGAGCCCTATCTCCACGGCTTGCTTGATTAGAGTTTGGACGCCTGGCGGGTGACCGAGACCAGAGAGGAGCTCAGGGTTGATTGGTTGCAGCTTTCTGAGATATGCTGTGAAGTCCCTCTCACCCGGCGGTGCTTCCTCTTGCTGTAGCGTTACGCCCTGCATCGGTCCAACAAGATTCACGTAGGCCTCCTTGACTCTAAGGCCCCATTCGTACGACGCTACCACACTGGCAACCGATTTAATGCCTTTGGCCTGTACGAACTCCGCAACGGCCTGGACCACCATAGGGGCCGCGGGCAGACAGGTCCTGAATGCAAACCTGGTTGACTTGGTCAGAAGACCGGGCGATCCGGCGGTCTGGAAGAAGACAGGGACCTTATATTTCTCGGCCTCGGGGACGACGGCGGCCGCTATTCCGCTCGAGTCAAGCCCGACTACAGCGATTACTTTGTCAACCTCAACGAGGCGCTGGAAGGCCGCAACTGCTTCCTTCGCATCATTCTTATCGTCGTATACTATCAATCTCAGCTTCGCTCCTAGAACACCTCCTTTCTCGTTGATTTCGTCTATGGCAAGCTGGAAGCCCAGCGGATAATTTGATCCGAGCTGGGCAAAGGGCCCGGTCAGCGGAACCAAAGCACCGATCCTGATCTCGTCTACACCCAGTTTAACCCCGCTCGTCTCATTCGTCCCCAAAATTAAAAAGGCGCCGACTATCATCGCCGCGATAACGACAATAGCAACGGCAATGACAGAATACCTCATCTGCTTCACAGGTTGATGGTGTGAGTTGTGGTTAAAGTACTTTCCGCCTCAATTGCATGGTAATAACGAGTTTCATTTAAGTTTTTATCTGGGGGAGAGACTCTTCCATCGTCCTCACTGACCATAAATGGACGCCATCAACGCTGTTGGACCCCTTCTCCCAAAAGCGGAATAAACAAAGACGTTTTAAAGAATAAATGGCTAAAAAGTCCGGCCCTCTAGGTATTAACTCTTGGCCCGCTGCAACTGGAAGTACCTGTATTTCTGTCTGGCCTCGCGAAGCGTGAGCCCCGACTTAACGGATTCAATGATCATCCTTTCTGCCTCTTCCACGTCCTTTGCGTCCTTCAGGANNTCATGAGCNCTTTCTTTTGGCACCCTCAGGACACCTGTATCATCTCCGATTATCAGGTCACCGGGTCTCACCAAGATACCACCGACCTCGACGGGAACGTTGATGCCGTCGATCTGCAACCTATCCTTACCGGTCCTCGGCAGCGTTCCTTTGGCGAATATCGGATACTTCATCTTCAGTATATTGTCGTAATCCCTGAATACCCCGTCGATGACTGTCCCTGCAATTCCCAGCTTGATCGCAGTGAAGGTAAGAATGTCTCCCCAGCATGTGTAGGTAGTTACGCCTCCGTTATCGATGACAATGACGTCACCAGGCTGTGCGATTTCGAAGAGGTAATCGCCTATGTCCTCGCGGGTGCCCTGCTCCGCTGGTGACAGCGGCACGTATCTGACCGTGATCGCGGGACCCACCATCTTCACGTTCTGCACCATAGCCCTTATGCCCTCCATCACACCATTTATTTTGTTCCTTTCCAGCGCGTCTGAGACGTTCGGCGTCGACAGCTCTCTGAACGACTCCACNATGTCCTTCGGAACCCTTTCTATGTTCCGTATNACAACAGGATTGTAGTCTCCCATCGTTTTCACACTCCNGCACCCATGCGGTGTTTACCTNTTATTTAAACCAGATTGCAAAAGAAGCCCACAAACGCCATACAGGTTTCTAACGAGTTAAATAGCAGTGATCCGTGGTGGGGTTTGTGGTCAGCAGGCGCATTGTAGAAGAATTTGAAAAGTTGCCGACGTCCANCGTGTCCGACGCTCTCGACAGGTTCCGGATAAAGGGAGGACTTGAGGGAATAGTTCCAATAGTNGAGGGGGTCAGAATAGCCGGTACCGCNTTTACCGTGCGCTTCATACCTGCGAGCCAGGTCGAGCTCAAGCCGTGGGTGACTTACATCGACAAGGCACAGCCCGGTGATGTGGTGGTCATTGACAACGGCGGCAGGACTTACTGCACCGTTTGGGGAGGACTTCTCTCGGCAAGGGCTAGGGACATGGGAATCAAGGGCACTGTGATAGATGGGGTGTGCAGGGACGTCGACGTGATAAGGGCGCTCAGGTACCCCGTCTTCAGCAGAGGGCGTTTCATGATGACCGGAAAAGATCGGGTTCAGCTCGCGGGCCTAAATGAGCCCGTCAACATAGCGAACGTTCTAGTGAAGCCCGGGGACATCATAGTGGCCGACGACAACGGGGTTGTGGTGGTTCCCCAGGAGAAGGCAGAAGAAGTCCTAGAGGCGGCCCTTGAGATCTATGAGAAGGAGAGCAAGATCCTCGAAGAGGTAAAGAAGGGGGTCCCGCTTGCAGAGGCTAGGGCAAAGTACGGATACGGTGAGCTCCAGAGGCCAAAGACGACCACAACTCAATCCCAAAATAAATGAGATAGTTTTGGTGATCGATTTTGTCGTCTCTTCCTCCCACTAAAGTCCATGAAAAGGCGAAAGAGCTCACCTTCAGATGGGTTGGAAAACCCATTAAGAGAAAGGAAGATCTGAGATTTGTAACTGGAAACGGAAGATTCGTCGACGATATCAAATTCGATAACGCCCTATATGTTTCATTTGCCCGGAGCAGGATNGCCCATGCGCGAATAAGGTATGTTGATGTCAGCAAGGCCCTCAGAGTTCCGGGTGTGAAACTAGCTATAACCGGAAAGGAGGTCGCAAACCTGTTGAAACCTTGGCCCCATTTGATCCACGTACCCCCTTACTATGGTATCGCTGTCGACAAAATAAGATACCAAGGTGAGCCCGTGGCGATGGTTGTTGCAGAGAGCAAATATGCTGCTGCGGATGCCGCGGAGCTTGTCGAGATCGATTACGAACCATTGAAGCCTGTTACGACAATCGAGCAGGCGCTCTCACCAGATGCACCACTGATTCACGACGGGTTCGAGCGTAACGTAGCATGGAAGAAACGGTACGTCTACGGTGACGTGGAAAACGACTTTTCGAAGGCGGAACGCGTAGCGAGGGGGAAGTATTACTTCCACCGATTCATCTCGTCACCACTNGAGCCGACGGCGCTCGCTGCATTCTATGACAGAACCTCCGGCATACTCACAATTTACGACCAAAACCAGCAAGCACCCATGTATCACGCTAGGTACTCGAGGGTCATCGGAATACCATCCAANAAGATCAGCATCAAGGTGNCTGACCTTGGAGGCGGGTTCGGAAACAAACAGAGNGTCTATCCTTACACCGCTCTCGTCGCTTTAGCATCGATGCTCACCAATNGACCTGTGAAATTCGTTGCCACAAGATCCGAGGACATGATGGCCCTGATGCAGTCTCCCGATCGGATAACAGAGGCCGAGTTCGCCTACAGGTCAAATGGTGAAATTGTATCGGTCAAGATGCGGCTTTATGACAACTTCGGAGCCTATCTTCGGCACCCCGATCCGCAGAACGTCACAAGGGCCTTTCCGTCTATCACGGGGCCCTACAGGATCAAATCGATAGAGATTGATGCAACAGGCGTCTTCACGAACACTTGTCCGACAGGGCCTAACAGGGGCTTCGGACAGCAACATGCCAGTTTCACCTTTGAGAGGATGATGGACAAAGTTGCAGAGGAGGTTGGCCTGGACCCTGCTGAATTAAGGTTCGTTAACCTCATTAGACCTCATGAGATGCCGTACGAAACCCCGATCGGCTCCATTTACGACGGCGGCGATTACCCTGCGGTGCTGAGAAGAACTCTGGAGCTAGCAGGATACGAACAGCTAAGACGCGAACAGGAGGTCCTGCGTTCGAGGGGTGTGTTGATAGGGATTGGTGTGGCGACGATCGTTGAAGGTGGGGCGACGGCTTTCGGCTTCGCAAGACTCTGGGGAGGCGACCCGAGGCTCGTTTCCGGGTACGCATCCATGGCAGAGGCAGCTTCGGTCAGGGTTCTGCCTGACGGGTCAGTGCTGGTGGCATTGGGCACAACACCGCAGGGACAGGGGCACGAGACGGTTGCAAGCCAGATTGTGGCCGACGTGCTTGGTGTCACGCCCGATGATGTCATTGTGATGCCAGGGTTTGACAGCGACCACCATCCGTACAGTGCCTCCGGCTCGGGAACCTACGCAAGCAGGTTCTCACAGATAGGAGTGGGTGCGCTTGTAGGCGCCGCGTTGAAGGTCAGGGANAAGGTGCTGGCNATTGCTGCCCACAAGCTCGAAGCCAATCCCTCTGACCTAGTTCTCGAGGATGGAAAGATCTACGTTAGNGGTCATCCCGAGAGGAGCATCACCTTCAGAGAGGTCGCACGTATCGCGCACACAAGGCTAGGCGAGCTTCCTCCAAACATGGAGGCGGGACTTGAGGCGTATTACACCTACAANTTCCCGTACAGCAAACAGGTAGGCGACGATCTTAGGGGGAACCTTTGCAGTTCGTACTCGATTTTGGCTGGTGTTGCGGCGGTNCTTGTCGACAGGGAGACAGGNCAGGTCACCATAAGAAAACTGGTGGTGGTGCACGATTCCGGCAGAGCCCTGAACCCGATGATTCTAGAGGGTCAGCTGCATGGTGCAATAGCGAACGGTCTTGGCGGTGCGCTGTTCGAGGGATTCGAATACGACGACCAAGGAAATTTGCTAACTTCCACATACATGGATTACTTGCCGATCTCGACAATGGAGATGCCCGATCTAATTTTAGACCATATCGAAACACCTTCCCCATTCACCGCGTTGGGGGCTAAGGGCTCAGGTGAGGGGGGAACGATACTGCTTCCAGTGCTTCTCGCCAACGCCGTCAACGACGCCCTCCGGCCCATCGGCGTCGAGGTTACTAGTTCGCGTCTGACCCCTTATAACATTTGGAAGATGATGGCAAGGAGAACACGGTAAATCAGTTTTCCCACCTCGGTTCCGCGACTCTTTCGATTTCAGATTATACACATGCTTTAAGGTAAGGTTTAATAACAAATCTCATCACCTGACTCACGAGTTGTTCAGTCACCATCTGACCCTTAGCCGAGAGGTTAAGGAGTACTCGGGACTTCTTGA
>AWOE01000082.1 GCA_000494145.1 Candidatus Calditenuaceae archaeon JGI OTU-1
TCGTGGCGGGCGTCAGGATAGGGAGGGGTGCGGTCGTGGCAGCGGGTGCGGTCGTTACGAGGGACGTTCCGGAAGAGGCGGTGGTGATGGGCGTTCCGGCCCGCATCGTGGGCAGCAGGTCGGAGTACGACGCCAAGCGGTTGGGCATCCTCAGGTCCGGTCGAAGATGATGCCGTAAACGGTGCAGGGAGCGCTGTCGATCTGTTCTATCATCAGGGGCGCAATTAGAAGAAGATCGTACCTTTCCGGCTTCCCCTCGAGGGCCTCGACGGCGCGATCAGCCGTGAGACGATGTAGAAGACGTCGGGCGCCAGCAGCACCAGTATCACGTAGAGGATGAAGGGGTCCCACAGGAACCAGAGAGGCCCCTCCGTTGCTGTCATCGGGTCTCCCACCGACCCTCCATAATATATCCCAGTCGTCGCGGTGCGGGAAGCACCGAGGGAGCCGGGCTTGCCGGAGCTCTAACCGGACACAGACATGGGTGGTGTTCCAGCCGCAACCCTCCATCGAAAGGCTTTAACGTGAATTGGTTGAAGGATCTAATCGGCTGGGATGGGCAGCGAGGAAGAGGTGACGAGGGGCACCGTCAGGACCGGTTACGTCTCGGCCGGAAGCTACGCCTACAAGCTCAGGAGGGTCCTCTTCGCCCAGCTGAAGCACCTGGTCCAGGCGGGGAAGGTCGATGGGAAGGAGGTGGCGAGGGCCGCGGGCTACCTGAACACCCTGCTCTACCACCTCGTCGTCGAGCAGATGGGCTTCACCAAGACCGATGCGCTGCGGATAACGGTCNACTACGCCGTGAGGAACGGTTTGATCGAGTGGGACCTCGACTCGCTGAAGGTGGAGATGTACAGGAGGGTGGAGGACGAGCAGGTCAGCAAGGCGCTGANCCTGGCCAAGAAGGCGATCGAGGGCCGGTATCGCGGGGAGGAGGGGCCGGCGACCGACTGAGGAGGAGGCANTTTCATATTACATTCCTGACCNGTTGGACCGGTGAGACCTCCNGAGGAGATGCTGCATGAGNTCTTGCTCCCGAACCTCAGAGGCGTCCTTGCGCACCGCCTGAGGTCCCTCGGCTACTCGCAGTCGAGGATCGCGAGGATCCTCAACGTCACCCAACCGTCCGTGAGCGGCTACCTCTCGGAGAAGGAGTCGAGGTTCGTGGGGGCCCTGCTGAGGCTCGGCATACCGGCTGAGGATCTGGAGGCGCTGGTCGACTCGCTGGTGAGGTCGGCGGANCTNGGGCCGGCGAGGATGACGGAGACCCTCGTGACGGCCTGGAGGCAGCTCCTCTCCTCAGGGAAGCTCTGCGGCTACCACAGGTCGATGTACCCTGAGCTGGCGGACTGCGACGTCTGCATCAGGCTCGGAACTTCGGTAGATCCTGAGCGGGCCTCCGTCCTCCAGAGGATCGAGAGGGCGGTGCAGATGCTGGAGTCGAGCCCCGTAGCCCACCACCTGGTCCCGGAGGTCTCGATGAACGTGGCCGAGTCGATCGGGGAGCCGAGGGAGCTGAACGACGTCGCGGCTGTACCGGGAAGGATAGTCCGGGTCGGTGGTGCGGTGAGGGCGGTAGGAAGGCCGTCCTTCGGCACGTCGAGGCACCTCGCTTCGGTCCTCCTAAAAGCCAAGAGGAACGGCGCAGGCTGGTCGGCGGTCGTCAACATCAGGTTCGACGAGGACGTCGTGAGGGCCCTGAGGGAAATGGGGATGAGGTACGCTGTGACCTCCTACCCGTCGGGTTCTCCGAGGAGCGAGGACGAGGTCGTCGAGGCGGTGGNCGAGGCCCTTCGGAGAGATCCGGGGGTCGAGGTGGTCCTCGATGCGGGAGGGCCTGGGCTTGAACCCGCTGCCTACGTCTTCGGAAGGGACTCGGTCGACGCCGTGACGAGGGTCCTCCGGATCGCGAGGGCCTACGTGGCGGTGAAAAGGACAGGATCGCAGGGCGGATGAGACCTTTTTTTGGGGTCGAGCGCAACTCCACGCGGATTGCCGAAGCTGATCAAGGACCCGATCCACGGCTACATCACGGTCGAGGACGAGCTTCTCCGCATCCTCGACTCCTACGCGGTCCAGAGGCTCAGGCGGATCCAGCAGCTTCCGCTCTCGCACTACGTCTACCCGACCGCGAGGCACTCGAGGTTCGACCACTCNCTCGGGTGCATGTCGCTGGCTGAGGAGTATGCCCGTCACCTCGGTCTCGACGGAGGGGAGGGGATGCTCCTGAAGGTGGGGGCGCTGCTCCACGACGTCGGCCACACACCGTACTCGCACCTGCTGGAGGTCGTCCTGATCGAGAAGGGGAGGAGCCACGAGGAGATGGGGATGAGGATAATCAGGGAGGACGAGGAGCTNGCGACCGCGATCGAGGGGTCCGGGACCTCGACGAGGGAACTCATCGACCTCCTCTCCGGCAGGCACAGGCTCAGCAGCATCGTCTCGGGCCCCCTCGACGTCGACCGCCTCGACTTCCTCCTCAGGGACTCCTACTTCACCGGAGCCACATACGGTGTCGTCGACGCCAGGAGGATAATCAGGCTGACCAGGCTCGACTCGAAGGNACTNTANTTCGTGTCGAGGGCTCTGGGAGCGGTGGAGGAGCTCGCGATCGCNAGGCACCACTCCTTCCTGAACATCTACTTCCACCACGCCGTCAGGGCCGCNCAGCTCCTCTTCCTGAGGGGTTTCATGCTCCTGAAGGGCGAGGGTCTGGACTTCGCGGAGATGAGCGTCCCCGAGTACCTCTCGCACGACGACCTGACCGTCTGGGCGCTCCTGAAGTCCGATCGGAGGACGAAGCCCTACATCGAGGAGCTCGAGAGGAGGAGGCTGCCGAAGATGGTGATGGAGGTCCATCTCCCCGGCGAGGTCGATATACCCACGAGGATGGAGGAGTGCAGGGCGCTGGAGGCGGAGATAGCCTCGAAACTCGACGTTCCGGNGGACTGGGTCTACTTCGACTCGACGAGCCTCCCNCCNCTNCTCGGTTACGCGTCCCAGCCCATCAGGATCGAGCCGGCGGAGTCGGAGCTCAGGCCCAGCTCCTGGATCCTCGAGATGACCTCGAGGCCCCTCAGGATCGTGAGGGTCTACGTGAGGAGGGGATCGGTCGATCCCGAGTCGGCCCGAGCGGTCGTCAGGAGGATCTTCGAGGATAGAGGCTGGACCGCCACGCGATGAGCCTCCTCAGCCCCTCCTCGAGCCCGATCACAGGCTCATAGCCCAGTATTCTTCTGGCCTTCTCGACNGANGGGTAGCTGATCATCGGCTCCCTCTCCTGCTCGGTCCTCGGAGGGAGNTCCANGAGCTCTGAGCTCGAGCCGGTGAGCCTCCTTATCAGCTCCGCCAGCTCCCTGATCGAAACGCTGTTTCCCGTGCCGAGGTTGAAGACCTCGCCCGAGATGCCGTCGGTTTTCAGCGCGAGCTCGACGGCCCTGCAGTAGTTCAGCACGTGGTAAGGATCGGTCACGTCCCTCCCTCCGTTGTAGAGGGGAATCGGTTCGCCCTTGAGGCACGCGTCGACGAAACGGGTGGTGACGCTCGTCTCCGGTTCGCCCTCCCCGAAGATCTTCCAGGACCTGAAGACGACCGCGTCGAGCCCCTTCGAGACGACGTAGGACATCACGACGCTCTCGGCGGCTAGCTTGGTGTGGTCGTAGGGAGACCTCGGCCTCGGCTGCTCGTCCTCGGTGACAGGGGTCCTCGGCCTNACGCCGTAGACGTTCGCGGAGGATGCGTAGATCAGCCTTGAGACTCCGTACCTCACCGAGCACTCGACCACGTTGAGCGTTCCGAGGACGTTCACCTCGAAGCAACGGCGCGGGTCCCTGATGCACTCCGGGATGTTGGCGATCGCCGCGAGGTGGACCACCGCCTCTGGCCTGTGCTCGGAGAAGAACCGGTCGACCTGCTCGAAGGAGGTGACGTCCACGGGCCTCTCGACGCCCCTCACGTCGACCCTCAGGACCTCATGTCCCCTCTCCGAAAGGTAGCGCGTAAGGTGCGAGCCGATGAAACCGGAGGCCCC
>AWOE01000083.1 GCA_000494145.1 Candidatus Calditenuaceae archaeon JGI OTU-1
GGCTCGTCGACGTAGAGGGCTCCGGCGTACTCGAGGTCGTCCTTTATCGCCGAGACCGCGGTCAACCTGTAACCCGTCAGGACCCTGGCCGATATCAGAAGCTGGGGGCCGTGACATATCGCGCCCACCGGCTTACCGGAGAGGAAGAACTGCCTGATCCACTCGACGGCCCTCCTGTCCCTCCTCACCCTGTCGGGCATCCAGCCGCCGGGTATGAAGAGCACGTCGAACTCCTCGGGTTTCACCTCATCGAACGTCACGTCCACGTTGACGGTCAGACCGTGCTTCCCNGCATACGCCTTCCTCTCCGGCCCTATCACCTTCACCTCCGCCCCCTCCTCGATAAACCTGTAGTACGGGTAGAACAGCTCGAGGTCCTCGAACTCGGGCCCTGCAACGACTGCGACCCTGACGCCCTTCAGCCTCGCCACGGGCAGACGTTCCGCTCAGCAACTAATAGGTGTGCTGGACGGACGGAACGGTTCATTGGACCGCCGGCTTCAGCACCTTCCCCTCGGGCGATATCTCGACCATCGAGGAGAGGGCCTCCCTCACGGCATCGTCGAGCCCCAGCCTCTGCCACTCGGCCTCGACCTCAGTCGGTCTGGGCCTGGTCTTGGGGCGCCTCGAGACGATCGAGCAGCAGTCGGCGTACTCCGATACCGAGTCGTGGAACGTCCCAATCCTCATGGCGAGGTTCACGATCTCCTCCTTGTCCATGCCGATCAGGGGCCTGTAAACCGGCAGCTCGAGGCCCCTCGTCACGGCGTACATCGACTCGAGCGACTGGGAGGCTACCTGACCCAGCGAGTCACCGGTCACGACCCCAAGGGCACCGACCCTCGGCGCGAACCTGTCGGCCACGATGTGCATGAAGCGCTTGAAGACGGCCAGCTCGAGCCTCGGGTCCGCGTCGAGGGCCCTCTTCAGGAAGTGGACGTAGGAGACGGTGAAGAGCCTGACGCGTCTGTGGTACTGCCTCAGCGTGCTGAAGATCCTGAAGACCTTGGAGNCGACCACGTCCTCGTCGGAGGGCAATGCGTGGAAGTGGAGGAGGCTGACCGGACAGCCGCGCCTCAGCATCAGCCATGCCGCGACCGGCGAGTCTATGCCACCGGAGAAGAGGACCAGCACCGGCGGAGAGGTTCCCACCGGCAGCCCTCCCACCCCCTCGAACCGCTCCCAGAGCAGCAGGATCTCCGAGGGCATCACGACGACGTAGAACCTCCTCGACGGCTCGGTGAGGTCGACGGCCGCGCCCGTGGCCTCGGCGATCGCCCTCCCTGCCTCGACCTGGATCTCGTGCGAGTTCAGGGGGAAGCTCTTGTCGGCCCTCGAGGCCTTGACCGCGAAGGTCTCGCCAGGCCTGACGACCTCCGGAGCGATCCTCTTGAGGGAGTCGAGCAGCGCAGCCATGTCCCTCTCCACGCTGAGGCCGACCCCCACCCACCTGACGCCAGGAACCTTTGCGGCGACGGCTGCCACCTCCCTTGCGACCTCGAGGTCGTCGACGTAGGTCAGGAGCCTGCTGTGCCTGACCGCGAAGGCGAACCTGCCCTCCAGAGCTTCCCTCAGGTTCCTCGCGAGGACCCTCTCGTACCTCGACCTCTTCCTGCCCTTGACGGCCACCTCCGCGTACTGCGCCGAGACGACGTACGACGTCACCGCGACTCCCCCTCCTCTCCGTTCATCGGCCGGCATCGCGCTATATTGCTCGAAAAGAGGGTTGGTGAGGCGGTGGCAGGGGTAGGGCCGGCGATCGGAACACCTCCGTCTGCGGCCGAGGCGAGGGGCGAGCGCGTGGTCTGCGAGGTCTGCCGCAACGTCGCGAGGCACTGCAAGCTCTCACGGTGCCCGTACTACAGGGAGCTGCTGAAGGAGGTCGAGCTCGAGCGCCGGCTTCGAGGCGACACCGTCTCGGGNCCCACTCCTCCCTTCCTCCTCGTCGGCGAGAAGGGTTATCCCGAGGTCTTCGCAGGGCCCTACGTNTCCCTCAACCCNGAGGCTCCGCTGCCGGAGGAGCCGAGNNCNTGGCTCAGGAGCAGCGTCGAGGAGCTTCTGAAGGCGAGGCTCGCCCTCGCATTCTGCAGGACGAAGGTCGATGTGAGGTGGGCCCGGAGGTCCGGAAAGCTCGAGGAACTGAGGGAGGCCGCGGCCTCTGTCAAGCCCGTCGAGCTCGAGGTCAGGCGTTCGGGTGCGGTCTCGTTCAGGCCGGGCTTCGGGTTGAGGTCGATGCCCCACGGTCCGGCGGTGAGGATGGTGGACGCAAGGCCCGTCGGCAACCCTTCGGTACCGAGGATCGTCGACGAGCTGATCGAGGAGAGGGTCAGGGCGGAGGCTGCGGTGAGCGAGCTGGCGGCGCGGGGCTTCNACGTCTACTACATCACGAGGCTCCTCTCTTCTGGNCTCCTCGGATCGNCCTCGAGGAGGATGGTNCCGACCGAGTGGAGCATAACCGCCGTCGACGACATCCTCGGCAGGAACGCGATCAGGCGCGTCAAGGGTTTCCCGACCGTCAACGAGTTCAGGGTGCACCGGTTCGAGGCGCTGCACAACAGGGC
>AWOE01000084.1 GCA_000494145.1 Candidatus Calditenuaceae archaeon JGI OTU-1
AGTCAGCTTTCCGCAGTGCGGGCACACCACCCTTCCCAGCACCGCCATCCCTTGTTCCCTGACAAGGCAGCTCTTCTCATAAGTTATATATCTTCGCCACCGTTCCGAAGTTCTACCTTCCTACCTACGGTCTCTTCGAGGAGGGCCGATACTTCGCAGCCGGCGATCCGATGAGGGACCTGAGGGCGATCGACACGCCATTCGGGAGGATCGGCATAACGATCTGCGAGGACCTCTGGCACCCTGAGCCGGCGGAGGCCCTGGTCAGGATGGGCGCCGAGCTCCTGATCTGCATCGCCTCCTCACCGGTCAGGGGCGTCGGCCAGGGTCCGGACGGAGAGCCGTGGATAGCGAGGGCCTGGAGGTCGATAGTCGAGGCGACGGCCCTGATGAACACGGTCCACGTCGTCTTCGTCAACAGGGTCGGACCCGAGGACGAGGAGTACTTCTGGGGAGGGTCGATGGTGGTCGGGCCTGACGGCAGCCCCGTCTTCAAGGCGCCCCTCTACGAGGAGGGCCTCTTCTTCTGCGAACTGGACCTCTGGGAGAACGCGAGGGCCAGAAGGTTCAGCTCGTTCAGGGTCCACCAGAGGGACTTCCACAGGCTCCTCGCGGAGCTCTGAGCGGTCATGTCCGGAGGCTCGCTGGAGGACGGGGCCCACGCTGTGGCCTCAGCCGCGACGACAGCGCTCCTGATAGAGCTGCTCGCAGCTCCGAAACCGGGGCTTGTCGACAGGTACAGCGACCTGAGGGAGCTGAACGTCTTCAGGATGTCGGCCAGCGCCGTCACAGCGTACCGATGGTTCCTGAGGGCCGCGGTCTTGGGAGCGAGGCGCTCGAGGAACGGGGTGGGGAGGTGTCTGCTCGGAGCCGTCGACGACACGCTCTCATCCCAGAGGGGAGGGAACACGCATCTGGGAGCGCTTCTCCTCCTGGTCCCCCTCTGCATCGCGGCCGGGAGGCTTCTCCGTTCACGAGGCGGTTTGAGTGCCGAGAAGCTCAGGCGGCAGGCGATCGAGGTCGTCAGGACGGCGGGGCCCGGAGACGCGGTCGGCGTCTTCACGGCGATCAAGAAGGCCAGGCCTGGAGGTCTCGGGAAGGTGCCGTACCTCGACGTGAACGATCCGGAGACCTACGAGGAGATCAGGAGGAAGCGCATCGGCCTCCTTGAGGCCCTCTCCGCTTACAGAGGGCGGGATATGGTGGCCGACGAGCTGGTCGACGGATACCCCCTCACCTTCGAGGTTTGCGTGCCGGTCGTGAAGAGGTACCTGCGGTCGAGCCGCGCGATCGATGTGGCGGTCGTCAACGGGCTCCTCTCGGTCATGGCCGCACGTCCTGATACGCACGTGGTCAGGCGAAACGGCCTCCACGTAGCGCGGTACGTCTCAGACCTCGCGAGGAGGGCCCTTCAGCTCGGAGGCCTCGCATCACCGTCAGGCAGGAGGTTCCTCGAGCGTATCGACAAGTACATGCGGGAGCGGGACGTGAGGCCGGGCTCTTCGGCCGACGTCGTCGATGCGGCCCTGATGGTCCTCCTGCTCACGGGAGGGATAAGGCCCTAGGTCCTCACGGGCCTACCTATGAAGGCCGAGGCGAAACGAACGGCGTCCAGCGTCTCCCTCACGTTGTGCGTCCTGATCACGTCGGCCCCCTGCACTACAGCGATCGCCTCGGAAGCTACAGACCCGTAGAGCCTCTCGCCGGGATCCTCCCTTCCTGTGAGCTTGCCGATGAAGCTCTTCCTGGAGCACCCGACGAGGACCGGCCTCCCCAGCACCTTCAGCTTGCGCAACCGTCTCAGGATCTCCAGGTCGACCTGGTACCACTTCAGCTCGAGGTGGTCCCTGTGGAACCCTATGCCCGGATCGACGACGATCCTCTCCTCCGGTATCCCGGCCTCCAACGCGAGCGATACCGATTCCTTGAGCTTCGCGGTTATCCCCTCCATCACGTCTCCCTCCCTAACGTCGCGCGCCATCGCTATCAGCGACGCGCCGCTGTCCGCGACCTCCCTCAGGACGCCTCTGAGGTGAGCCAGGCCGAAGACGTCGTTGACCGCGTCCACGCCGATCCTGAGCCCCTCGAGGACGGGTTTGGGTCGGAAGGAGTCCAGCGATACGGGCAGATCCGTCGCATCCCTTATCGCCCTGAGGGCCCATCTGATCCTCTCGGCCTCGACCTCCTCGTCGATCCAGGTCTCGAGGTAGGGAGCGGACGACATGGCTCCGAGGTCTATGACGTCGGCCCCCTGCTCCTCCATCTCGACGGCCGCCTTGGCGACCTCCTCCGGCGTCACCCTGACCGAGCCCTTGTAGAAGGACTCGGGGCTCACGTTGATCACACCCATCACCCTCACCGGCAAACCCTCGCCCAACTCGAGCCTCCCTATCCGCGCCCGCATCCGCCCGTTCACCTCAGAGCCCGAGCATCAACCTTCAAGAGCCTCCGGTTCGGCGAGATGAGGAAAGCTTGATCACCTACCAGCTGAACGGAAGAGCCGGGATGTCGGAAGAGGAGATATCGGTGGAGAAGGTGCTGGAGGCGCTGAAGATGGTCTACGACCCTGAGATACCGGTGAACGTCGTGGACCTGGGCCTGATTTACGACATCCAGGTCAACCAGCAGGAGAAATCGGTCTACGTCAAGATGACGCTCACCGCCCCCGGCTGCCCGGTCGGGTTCCTCGTGGTCGAGCAGGCGAAGGAGGCGATAAGGGCGATGATGCCCTCTGTGAAGAAGGTCGAGGTCGAGCTGACCTTCAACCCTCCGTGGACGCCAGACAGGATGAGCGATGAGGCCCGCGAGATCCTCGGGTTCATATGATCGTACGTGGCGATAAACGACCTCTCAGTTCTGAAGTGGCCCGAAGAGCTTCTCGAAGAGCCTCTCGAGCCTCTCCTCCAGCTCCCTCCTCCTCAGCTCCTGGATCCGCGAGTACCGTATCGCCTCGAGCAGGTCATAGCAGAGCTGCTCCGACTCTTCACCCACAAGATCCGACCTGACCTCGACGACGGCCCTGTCCTCCAGCGTGGGAACCACGTCGTAGAGTCTGTTGGCACATATCGCGATGAACCTCAGCGTAGATATCCCCACACCGCGGTGCATCAGCAGGTCCCTGAAGTCCCTTGGACTGGCCCTGTAGAGCTCCTCCAGAACCCTCCAGTTGACACGGACCGGTGAGGTTAACGGGTTGTCATCGACGACTGCGCCCTCGACGTACTCGAGCAGCGACCTCTGCTCCCTCGGCCTGTAGGACATCGCCACCTTCCTGAGCTTCCCGATCCCCTCCTTGATCACCTCCACCGAGGCCTCCCTGAGGCTCAGGTTCATCGAGTGCGTGAAGTCGAGGCAGTACCTGGACCTCGAGTCCGAGAGGATGAGCGTGTGGGGATTGTCCACGATGTCCCTCTCCACCACCCTCTTCGAGTTCCAGAGGTAGAGGCGCCTGAGGACGTTCTTGTGGCCTATCTGGACGACCGACCAAGCGCACTCCACCGAGAAGACCATCACGTGCAGCCAGAGCTCGTAACCGTCCTGGACAGCGACACCGTCAACCTTCGCCGTGGCCCTGCTGATCAGCTTCAGCCTCTCGACGTCCACCTTCGGTATGCCCATGTACGTCGCCAACCGGTCTATCTCGTCGGGAACCCTGAACTTCTCCGAGTAGACGCCTCCGACCACCCCCACCCCGTCGGTCGGCGTGAGGGCGTCCTTCAGCAGCGAGAACATCAGCTCGACCGTTGCCGGTATCGGCGAACCCGGATGTATCAGCGTCATGAAGGAGTGGAGCCCGGCCGGATCACCCAACAGTTCGACGAACCTGGAGGGTCCGAAGTAGCCGACGAAGGAGTCGACCACTGCCCTCACCTCGCTCCTCAGCTTGTCGTATTGGGCTCTGCTGCACCGATGGGCGGCCGACTCCAGCGCAGGTCACCGGACTGAGCGTGAGATGTGTCTCGGATTTAATTCTATAGTATGTAGCGGTGTAGCGTAATACCCATCAGACTACATGCATGATACGTTCACGCGAGAACGATGGGCTGAGAAAATGCAGCGGGTCAGATGAGGCGAGCGGGGAGGAGGTCCTGCAGTAGTACGTCCTCGTAGGTTCCGTCGGGATAGCGGCGCCTGATGACGATCGGAAGCACGCCGGCCTTCAGCTCCTTCACCGCGATGGTGAATATCGTATCGCCGGGCTCAGGTTTCACGAGCGGAAACGCACCGACCGAGAGCTGGAGGGCCCTGCCCCCGATTATCTTGGTCTCCTCGTATTTGGTAAGCCTGCGCTGGGTGGTGAGGACCATCGCTCAGCTCCTCTCGTCGACCCGTTTTCCGGTTCAGCTCAATCGAATTTGCTGCTTCCTTCCTCCTCTTCCTCCTCCTTCTTCCCTTCCTTCTTGCCCTCCTTCTCGGAGAGCTTGGAGGCGGCGATGATGTCGTCGATCTTCAGCACCAGCGACGCGGCCTCTACGGCCGACTTGATCACCTGCTTCTTGACGGCGACCGGGTCGATCACGTTCAGCGACATCACGTCGTGAAGCCTGTTGCCCAGGACGTCAACGCCGTACCACTTCTCGCCCTCCTTGTGCTTGCTCCTGAGGGTCACGATGCTCTCGACGGGATCGAGCCCAGCGTTCTCAGCGAGCTGTATCGGCACGATCTCCAGCGCCTCAGCGAACTTCTCCACGGCCAGCTGCTCCTTCCCCGGAAGGGTCCTCGCGTAGTCCCTCAGCCTCAGAGCGAGCTCGGTCTCGATCGCACCGCCGCCCGCGACGATCTTCGGCTCCATCAGGATGTCCTTGACGACGTTGATCGCGTCCTTGATCGACCTCTCGGCCTCGTCGACGATCCTCTGGGTCCCTCCCCTGACCAGTATCGTCACGGCCCTCGGGTTCTCGCAGCCCTCGACGAAGACCATCTTGTCCTCACCGACCCTCCTCTCCTCCACCAGTTGGGCCTTGCCGAGGTCCTCGGGCGTTAGGTCGTCGATCCTCGAGATGACCCTGCCTCCCGTCGCCTTGGCGAGCTTCTCCATGTCGCTCTTCTTTATCCTCCTCACGGCGAGAATCCCCTTCCTGGCGAGGAAGTGCTGTGCCAGGTCGTCGATGCCCTTCTGGCAGAAGACGACGTTGGCGCCGGTCGCCGCTATCTTGTCGACCATCTCCTTCAGCATCCTCTCCTCCTGCTCCATGAAGGCCCTCATCTGCTCCGGCGTCTCGATGTGGAGCTTGGCGTCGAACTCGGTCTTCTCTATCTCCAGCGGCGCATCGAGCAGGGCTATCTTCGCGTTCCTCACCAGCTTCGGCATGTCAGGGTGCACCACCTCCTTGTCGAGGACTATCCCCTCGATCAGCATCGTGTCCACGACCGACATGCCCTCCTTCTTCTCGATCTTGATGTCGTCGAGGTCCACCTTCCACTTCCCGTTCTCGAGCCTCGCCACCTTCAACACCGCCTCAACGGCTACCTTCGCGAGGTGCTCCGCGTACTCGCCGACCAGCTTGCTGGCCAGGGAGGTCTTAGCTATCCTCACAAGGTAATCCTTGTCTTGCGGGTCCACCGGGGCCCCTATCTCGTCGAGGATCCTCAGGGCCTCCGCCGCGGCCTTCTTGTATCCCTCTATGATCAGGCTCGGGTGGATCTCCTTCTCGATCAGCTCCTCGGCCTTAGCGAGGAGCTCGCCCGCGACAACGACCGCCGTCGTGGTGCCGTCTCCGACCTCCTCGTCCTGGGCCTTGGCCACCTCGACCAGCATCTTGGCGACCGGGTGCTCGACGTCCATCTCCTTAAGGATCGTGGCGCCGTCGTTGGTGATCACTATGTCCCCGAAGCTGTCGACGAGCATCTTGTCCATTCCCCTCGGCCCTAGCGACGTCCTCATCGCCTCCGCGATCGCCTTGGCCACCATTATGTTGGCGGCCTGTGCCTCCCTTCCCCGCGTCCTCTGCGTCCCCTCCTTCAGGATGATCACGGGTACCGTGGATCCTGGAGCTGCAGCCATGCCAGAATCACCTGCCCACCAACGGCTCGACCTTGTTTTTAAACGTGTTGAGGAGAGTCGTGCGATATCTCCATAATCTCCATATGGGGCTGAGGTGTCGAAGGCTCCGGTCCGCGCCTTAGCGTGCCCGAGCAGGGCGGATGCCCGTCGGTGAGGGCACGTGGGTCAGGCGGACCACATCCCCCGATCCACTCAGTCCTCCTCCAGCTGCTCGATGCCGCAGTAAGGACAGACGCGCTCCTCCTTGTCTATCTCCTCCATGCAGTACCAGCAGAACTTCTTGCTGGGATCGCTCGGGACAACAGGCTCGGTGGGCTTGGCGTAGATTCCGGCCACGAACATCAGGACACCGAGCGGCACCAGGATCGCGAAGATCAGAAATCCCATGACTGCGATGATGACGCCGAAGAGGGCCACCAGGATGCCCGAGACCATCAGGCCCTGGTTCATCCGGTCCCTCTTCCCCCCTGGACCCGGAACTCGACGCCTTCGCAGTGGACGACGCCCGAAACTCTCCGGATGAAGGAGACGCAGCTGTAGCACAGGAGGAAAGCGACCTCCTTACCAGCCACCGGGCACTCGACGTACTCTCTCTTCATCTTGGAGACCATCTTAGAGCTGAGGCCTCCCTTCAGCGCCTCCTCTATCTCCCTGTCCACCCTGAGGGCCCTCCTGGCGGTTCTTACCTCGACGGTGTATTTGGGCTGCCTCAACGCCGTGAAGATCGGGCCGATCGGCTATAAGCTCGACGCCGGAGCTCGATCTCGTTTCTGAGGGGCGGAGGTGGGAACTGGACTCCAGGCGTTGCACGTTCCAAGGCTAAACTCCGGCCAGAACCTCCACAACGGCGCTCCAGGCCTCTCCGACGTTGATCGGGTTGTAGCCACCACCGCCGAAGGCCAGTATCCGGCCATCGCACTTCCTCTCTGCGAGCTCGAGCAGGGCCCTCGCCGCGCTTTCGTGCGCCCTCCTCGAATACATCAGGTTCGTGAGCGGATCGCCCGCAAGGCCGTCGGCACCCGCCTGGAAGAAGACGATGTCGAACTCGAACTGGTCGAGGAATTTCAGCCCTCTCTCCAGCGCCCTCAGGAACTCCTCGTCGCCGCTGTAGGGAGGCAGCGGTGCGTTCATCTTCCTCCCGAGCGCCTCACCCTTTCCCCTTTCGTGCTCGAACCCGGTGCCGGGGTAAAGGGTACGGCCGTCCTGATGTATGTCGAAGAAGATCACACGCGGGTCGTCCTCGAAGTCGTAGTAGACGCCGTCGCCGTGGTGGGCGTCGATGTCGACGTAGGCGACCGCCTTGTACCGGATCCGTCTCAGCGCGTACTCTATCGCTATCGCGGCGTCGTTGAAGATGCAGAAACCTCCTGCGGAGTTCCTCCGGGCGTGATGGAGCCCTCCGACCGGGTTGAAGGCCCTCAGGGTCCTGCCAGACGCGATCTCCCTCAGAAGCTTGAGCGTCGTCCCCACGACGGTCGATGCCCGGACGAAGCAGTTGGGGTAGGCGGGCGTGTCGCCGTAGTCGAGGTACCTGATCTTGGAGCCGGGGGAGCAGGCGAGCTTGACGAACTCGATGTACTCCTTGGTATGGAAGAGAGAGATCTCCTCCTCCGTCGCCATCGCCGGCTCGGTCAGCTCGATCTTCTCAGGCGCCCTCGCCTTCAGCTCCATCAGACGCCTGACGAAGACGTCGGTCCTCGAGCGGTTCAGGGGGTGATAGGGACCGAAGTCGTAGTTGAACAGCTCGTCTCCGAACGCCACAAGGAGGCGGTCCGAAGGCATCCGGTGAGAAGCGACTTCGGACGGTGATAAGGATGAGCGAGGGAACCCCTGTCAGACCATCCTGGCCACAAGTTCGTTGATCGCTGGCCCCCTGTAACCTGCCTCGCCCTTGTCGCCGAAGAAACGCTTGACGCTCCTCTTGAGACCTCCCTTCGGCGGGTGGAGCCTGAAGTAGGGCT
>AWOE01000085.1 GCA_000494145.1 Candidatus Calditenuaceae archaeon JGI OTU-1
CTCGCAGCATTTTCGTGGCAGTTCGAGCCGCTCTTCGGAATTCCGCTCATCGCCGGAGGGCTCTGGCTGCTCCTCAGGGACCCCGTGGTGAGGGTCGGGATGAGGGCGAAGGGGATCCACAGATACGTCGCGCTGAACATGACGGCCNGCTACTCTTGGCTCGCCGCAGCAGGTGTCCTCCATCTGATCTCTGGGCCTCTTGGCCTTCCGGTCCAGCTCANNGTCCACTCCTTCTACCTCGGTTTCGTCTTCCACGCGATAGTNGCCCACGCGCCGCTGATCCTTCCGGCTCTGGTGGGCATCGGCAGGCCGCTCTACTCGAGGTGGCTCTACGGATCGACCGGCCTCCTCACACCCTCGCTGATCCTCAGGTTCGCGGGCATCTCTACCGGCGCTCTCTCAGCGTACCTCACCGGGGTCGCGCTCAACGCGGTCAGCATGGCCGTTCTCGCAGCAGTTCTGATCCTGAACGCCCTCCGGAAGCGTACTAGCGAAGCCGGCTAAGATTGAAGGTTGTGAGCCCCAACTCCCATCAATTCTATTATCGTGCGGGATGCGCGAACGGAAGTAGCGGAGGATTCTCGGTGTGTGGTGATGAGGATGTTGTCTTTCCGTCCCAAAAATACTGAATGGAAACGATTATAGGAACTTTCGGCGTCTTTCGGCCAGGGTTTGAGGAGGGTCAGGGACTGGATTGTGCAAGCTTTAGCGGATCTCAAGGCAGCGCAAGACCTGATGGCCTCTTCGAACTACGCATGGGCGTGTTTCGCCAGCCACCANGCAGCAGAGAAGGCGCTGAAGGCAGTCCTGNNGCACTTCGGAACGCCTTCCACGGGTCACAACCTCCTCGAACTCCTTGACGAGGTATCTGCACACGTGGGGATACCTGAAGAGCTTCGGGAGGATTGCAAGACGCTCAACAGGTACTACATACCGACACGGTATCCCAACGCCTTTCCCAGCGGCGCACCCGCAGAGATGTACGACGAGAAAGACGCCCGGGATGCCTGCTTAAGGGCCGAGAGGGTGGTACGTTTTGCGCAAAGCGTTACGGGGGTTGCCCAGAGCTGAGGAGCTGGAGGAAAACGTCCGGAGGCTCGTGGACGAGAAGCGCGACGAGATCGTATCCGTGGTTTTGTTCGGCTCGATGGCAAAGCGCACCTGGACTACAGCGAGCGATTACGACCTGCTGATAGTGTCGAGGAGGGACGGGCGGAGGTTCTTCGAAAGGGCGTCCGACTACTACGAATTCTTCACGGTACCAGTGGACGTATTCGTGTACACCGTGGAGGAGGTCNATGCGATGTTCGAGGACCTGAACCCCCTGATACTGGACGTCCTGAAGGACGGAGTGGTTCTGTTCGACGAAGGGTACTGGAAGGACCTGCACGANAGGTTCGTCAGGTTGCTTGAGAGCAAGCGAATCGAGCCGAGAGCTCGCGGTTGGACCATAAGGAGGGAACGCCCGGAGTGAGCGAAGAGCCACGCTGCGGCGGATGGAGCGGCGCTGCTAAGTTACCCGGAAGACCGGAAACAGCAAGATTTTAACCAGGCATGACCCCATCAGCTGGGGAATGCCCGGGTTCGGTGAGGTCATCCACTCGCTCGAGTCCCAGAGGAAGCCCTACGCCATCGCCACCATCGTCAGGGTCGAGGGCTCCTCGATCGCGAAGCCCGGGTTCAAGATCGTCGTCGACCAGGACGGCAGAGTCCTCTACGGAACGCTCGGCGGCGTCTGTCCTGAGGGCCCNGTCATNTCGGTCGCGATGCAGGCCATCAGGGACGAGAGGCCGAGGGTCCTGACGGTCCACCTGGTGGGACCTGAGGAGTCGCTGAAGATGATGGCGGANAGGCCTCCNTCGGAGGACGAGGTCTTCGTCGAGACCTTCTGCGGNGGGAAGCTCGAGATCTTCATCGAGCCCNGGCTGCCGAGGAGGAGGTTGATCGTTGTGGCGCAGGGAGGGAGGGACGACGTCGAGGAGGCCCTCATCCAGTTCGGTAANGTNCTCGGATTNGAGACCTGGTCGATCAACCCCTCACCGGTCCTGCACGTGAAGCCCGACGTCCTGATCACGGATCTGGACTTCGACGTGGGCTCGATCGACCTCGGAGAGCGCGACCACGTGGTGGTGCTGACGAAGGGCGGGAGGGACGTGGAGGTGCTCGAGAAGCTCTCGAGGAAGAAGGTCGGCTACGTCGGCCTCGTCGCCAGCAGGAGGAGGGTGGCCCACGACATAGAGCAGCTGAGGGCACGGCGCGTTCCCGAGGAGTTCATCAGGAACCTCAGCGCCCCTGCGGGGATCGACATAGGCGCTTACACGCCGGAGGAGGTGGCGCTCGCGGTGATGGCGGAGATCGTCGCCAGGATCAGGGGCGTCAAAGTCAGGAGGAAGGGCGAGGAGGAGGTCGCAGAGATGGTGAAGGGCAGCGAGGCCAAAGAGCCCGAGACCCCTGGACGCGTCGAGGTCCAGCTCTCGGGGACGGACTGCGCCCTCCCCGAGGGGAGAGGCGGATAGCCCGCAGAGGAAAAGGTCAGCTCTGCACATCGCGCAGCAATACCTCCGGCTCGAGGTACGTCGAGGGGCTCCACAGACTCTCCGACGGGAAGACGCTCTACGTCTTGTGGAGGTCGGGCAGAAGAAGCACAGATCAGGACAAACTCGCCGCCCGGGATCCTGCTGGAATAACACCGGCGACGTCTCAAGAGGGTCTGGTCAGCCCGAGTCTCTGCACCAAGGTCATGAGCTCCTCGACGAGCTCGCTAGCCCGCACCACCTCCCCGATCTTCCAGTAGAGAAGCTTCTCACGGAGCTGGTGAAGGGGCTCCACCTCTTTCCTCAACCTCTCCAGCTCACGCTCGTCGGCGACGGCCACCACTTTCTGGACCGTCGGGTCCTGGGCTGCCTTAAGCAGGTTCAGGATCAGCGAGTCCACGCTCCCCTTCACGTGGACCTCGAAGACGTACCTCAGCTCCCCAAGGTTCCCGATCCTAGCGATCCAGACGGCATCGACCCTGGCGCCGGTCGCGACGGGGACCTCTGCCCTAACGTCAAACCCAAGCCCTTGTCCTATACCCAGGATATGCCTGACGATCTCTTCATGATCGCTAACGGAATCGTCAGCGTTCTGCGGCTGAGCGACGTAGTACAGAAAGTAGTCGACGTCCTGCAGGTCCGGATTCGGGTGTCTTGCCTCATCCCTCAACAACTCGGCTATCTCCTTAAGACACCGGATCAGCGCCTCGTAGTCCTCTCCCCGGATGTTGCTCGTTCCCAGCCTGCTTATGTCGAGGCTCCCCACCCGGTTTATGCCTAGCTTCAGGAACGCCCTCTTCACCTGCTTGTTCCAGATGCCGTACTCTTTCGGGTTGTAGTAGGTCAGCATCTCGGTGAGCGTTGCGGCGCCGAAACCCTTGACGGCTGCGCGGAAGGCGTCGAACCTCTGCGCGAGTCCTCTGCTGGGGTCGAGCAGCTTTCTCAACTCCTCCTTGAGCCTGTCCAGCCCTCCCGCCCCTCTGATCAAGTGATCCACAAGCCACTCCTTCTTCGTCAACCAGTTGAACGCGTAGAGGTGGTCCACCAAAACTANGAGGCGTGAGGCGTCGAGCTCATCGAGCTCGGATAGGATCCGCCTTACCGTCTCCTCTCGCCTCCTCTTATCCTCCTCGAAATCCTGTCCCTCCTTCGTACTCCTGTACTCGAGATACATCTGCTTCAACCTCTTGATGTTGTTGATCGCAGCGCTGGGAAGCATCGCCGAGCCTAGCCTCATATAGACCCAAATATAGCTTTTGAAACCTATTTACGCGACCTGACAAATTGATCAACGGACGGCAGATCATGAGAAGGACGACCAGGGAAGAGGTGATCGACAGACTGTTCCTCCTGAAGCTCCTTCAGCTCCTCCAGGAGAGCGGTGCGAAGACCGGATTGACCAAGCTGCAGAAGCTTGTCTTTTTGGCGGAGAGGAATGCCATCTCGAAAAAAATTGAGTGCTTTCACTACACGTACGTCAGGGCAAAACACGGCCCTTACTCGGTAGCCCTCGAAAGGGACCGAACTATGCTAGTGGTTCAAGGCTACGTGGAGCTCGCACCGCAACCAACAGGCCTAGGCGAGTTCGTTCAGCTCTCAAGCTCGGGCGAGGAGACGCTCAGGATGTTTGATTCGTTTTTCGAGCGCAACAATATTCAGGTCCGCATGTTGGAGGACGTCGTGGGAGAATTCGGCAACAAGTCGCTGCGGGAACTGCTCGATCACGTCTATGGACTGCCGGGCCGGCTTAGAGGACAAAAAGGGAAGAAGATTTCCGAGCTTCAAATGCGGACCCCGATCCTTGTTCCGTACAGAACGCGGTTCGAGAAGGAGATCGAGGTGACCGATGAGGAGCTGGCGACCTTGAGGGTCGTTATGGATCCAGAGACCGAGGAGTTCTGGGTGAGGGATGTCAAGGGAAGAAAGGTGATCTTATACAAAGTCCGGGGCGATCGGTGGATAACGGTCGTCGTTCCGAGTCTTCCGGGCTGTATGACGCAGGGTCTGAGTAAGGAGGAGGCTTTGAGAAACGCCGAGGAGGCCATAGAACTGTACCTTGAGGTCGCCGGCCGTTGACGAAGTTACCGCTTCTCTCGGCAAGGGAGGTGATAGGTAGGCTCAGGAGGATTTGCTTCAAGGAAGAACGACAGAGTGGCTCGCACCTTATCCTGATGAGGGCCACCGGAGAGCGTTTGACGATCCCCGTTCATCACGGCCGAGAGCTTTCCCGCGGTATTATAAAAGAGATAGTCAACAAACTCGAAGACTGGTTTGGATACAGCAGAGAGGAGGCCATTGAGTTCTTGAAGACGGGAAAACCGGAGAAGGTCAGTTGTTCGATTGAGCACTGGACGGGGAGCAGCTAGATGCAAACGAACCCCTCGAAGGTCCGATCGCCTTGACTGCACAGACCAGCACGGAGGAAATGACGACGGAGGTGGTTGGATCGCCTTCGGAAAGACGACGGGGTCTTGCTGAGCAGAACCTTTATCCTCTGCGGGACACGGTCTCACACGGGGACGAGCGGCTGGGCGGGCCTCGGGGAGCTCCCGGGGAAGTTCCTCCCTCCGACGGTGGGCCCGGCACCGCGAGGTGCAGGGGG
>AWOE01000086.1 GCA_000494145.1 Candidatus Calditenuaceae archaeon JGI OTU-1
AGGCTTGCGAGGCTCGAGGGCCAGATGAACCTCTTCGTTAGGCTTTTCATCGCGTTCAACCTCCCGACTTTGATAGCGGTGATCGGCATTCTGCTCAGGATGGTCTTCTCTTGAGCTCTGACGAAACGGCTCTTGATCGGAGCTATGGCCCCAAGATGTTCCCAGAAACCGCTGTAGTCCTCGGTGAAACCTCTCAGGAGAGGTGACGCTCAGACCGATCTCAAATGGACCCGGCTCACCGGAGCCTCTTACCCTCGATGAACTCCTCGACCATCTGGCGGGCCACGTGGTCAGGGTACTGGACCGGTGGGGACTTCATCAGGTAAGCCGACGGCGAGTAGAGGACGCCGCCCACACCCCTGTCCATCGCCACCTTGACGCACCTTATCGCGTCGACCGCCACCCCGGCCGCGTTGGGCGAGTCCCAGACCTCGAGCCTCACCTCAACCGTCACGGGCGCATCGCCGAAGACCCTGCCCTCCAACCGGATGTAGGCGACCTTCCGGTCGAGGAGCCACGGAACGTAGTCGCTCGGTCCTATGTGGACGTTCCCCGCAGGTACAGGGGTCCCGAAGAGGGAGGTGACGGCCTGGGTCTTCGACCTCTTCTTGGAGGAGAGCCTCTCGCGCTCGAGCATGTTCAGGAAGTCCGTGTTGCCTCCGAAGTTGAGCTGGTAGGTCCGGTCGACCACACCTCCCCTGTCCTCGAAGAGCTGGACGAGCGTCCTGTGGAGTATTGTGGCACCGATCTGGCTCTTGATGTCGTCGCCTACAATCGGCACGCCCCTCTCCTCGAAGGCCCGCTGCCAACCGGGGTCGCTCGCGATGAAGACGGGGATGGCGTTGACCAGACCCACACCTGCGGAGAGGGACTCGGAGGCGTAGAACCTCGTCGCCTGCTCGCTGCCGACTGGGAGGAAGTTGATCGCGACCTCGGCACCGGAGCTCTTCAGGACGTCCCTAACGTCGACGGCGGGGCCCTCGTGCTCCTCCACCTCTCCCCTGAGATACCTGCCCAGCCCGTCCAGCGTCGGCCCCCTCATCACCTCGACGCCCAGCCTCGGCACCTCGGCGAACCTGAGAGTGTTGTTGGGCGGTGCGAAGATCGCCTCCGAGAGGTCCTTCCCGACCTTTCGCCTGTCGACGTCGAAGGCCGCTACGAACTCTATGTCGCCGACGTGGTAGCCCCCGAGCCTGACGTGCATGAGCCCCGGAACCTCCTCGTAGTCGTCCGCGTTGGCGTAGTAGTGGACGCCCTGAACGAGGGCCGATGCGCAGTTGCCGACACCGAAGACCGCGACCCTGACCTTCGGCACGGTTTTATCACCATAAAATACCTTATAAGGCTATACGTTGCCGGCACCCTTCCCGGAGGACCTGAGGGCCCTCAGCGTCTCCTCGATGAATCCGAGCGCGGCCTCGAACTGCTCCCTTCCCTTCCCGGTCACCTCGTAGTAGACCCTGGCGCCGCCGGTCGGGGAGCGCCGCACGCCGGACGACCTGATCAGGCCCTCGCCCTCGAGGCGGTAGAGGACGACGTAGCAGGTGATCCTGCTCGGTTTGAAGCCGAAGCGCCTCCCGATCTCCTCCACCAGCTCGTAGCCGTACCTCGGTCCCTCGAGGAGAACAGCGACCACGTAGAGCCAGAGGTTCTCGACGGTGAGCTTCCGCTTCGTCCTCCTCAGCGCCCTCGACTCTCCCATCAGCCCGAGAGGAGCCGCGCTAAGCCTATAACTGTGCCTTCGGGAAGAGGAGCGATGTCCGAGGAGCGCGAGCCGATAGACGCGATAGTCGTGGGCTTCGACGAGCAGGACAGGGTCCTCGCCCAGCCGACTTCCTCGGTCGGTGCCGACCCGTCATCGCTGGTGGGGAAGGAGGTGGTATACCTCGACTACAACGGGAACCCCTGGAAGGGCGTGGTGAGGGAGGCGATGGAGGACGTGCTGGTGATCGAGTTCGAGGCGATGAGGACAGGTCAGGAGATACCGGGTTTGGGGCAGGGAAGCCTGGTCAGGATCTCCGTCTGATCTCACACGCCCCCATCAGGTGACTGGGTGATTATTTCGTATTACCATGGATAGTACCCAGAACATACGAAAGAGCTGTTTCAACGAAATTTTGAATTATGCCTTTTCTATCGTTTTAGCTCTCGCATCAGCTCGGAGGACTCCATGAATCTGGAAGACGACGAGCTGCTTGCATACATGGACGCTAGAGAGGTGGGCAACTTTCGGGGCGTCAAGAAGGAGCTGGGCGATTCATTCGTCATCTACTGGTTCGTTTGGGAAAGGGACGGCATATTTGATTGGCCTGACTGGGAACCCGTCGTCGTGATTTTCCATCGTCAGCAATTGAGATGCGTGAGTGTTCGCCGTCACTTCCGCTGGAGAGTATACAGGGCAGAGGAGCTCGTGCGTCCCGTGACCGTCTATTTCGAGGGCCGACAGCACGCTCCCTACGTTAAGACGATAGCGAACGAACGCGAATTCGATAGGCTCGTGAGCGAAGGCGTTGTCCCTATCCCGTTAGATAAGAGCGTCGAGGAGGTCCCCGGTTTTGCGAGGGATCCAAAGCTTCTCAAGGACCAGTATCCGGTATCTGGAACCGTGGCGAGTTTGTGGCACACTATTTTACAGCAGAAAACTGTTGACGAGTTGATTCTAGAACTCCTCGAGGCATTATCAAAGGAAGAACTTTAAGGCTCACCATAAACGCGGATTATGCGGTCCATCTGTTCGTCAAGGCCTTTCCTGAACTCCTCAATATCGCTCCTCCCGTGCCGGTAAAACTCGACCTCCTCCCTTATGGCAAATGAAATCGCCTCAGCGATGTCGCCACCGTGAACACCGTTCTTTAACTCCTTGAGTGCCGCGAGCAGCATCAGCAGCAGCGAAATCGTCATGGCATGCGAGATGAGCTCCGCTGGCTGCTCGATATTCGGCAACTGCTCCCTGAGTTTCTCAGCATCCTCAACGACCTTCTGCTGGACCTCATCGGGCGTGACGAGCATCAGCTTTTTTGCCGCCGCTATGGCGCGCTTTACACCCTCCTCACGAACCCTCTTCTCAGGGATGTTCTGAGCCAACCAGAGTGTTCCCTTAACATGATCTTCGAAGTTCGAAATGTAATACTCGGGTAATACCACTGCAGCTCTCATCGGCGTTGATGACATGTTAAGCCTAACTAATATTCTTACCATTTACACAACGGAGCGATTCCGCCCGTCAGACCGCCTTCGCCGGAATGCCAGGCCTCGTCAGCTTCTTCAGGTCCAGAAGCCGGTCGACCTCCTCCCTGCTCATCCCCAGCTCCTCGACCATCACTTCCTTGATCGACCTCCTCTGCTCGAGGACCTTTCTGGCGATGGCCGCTGCCTTGTCGTACCCCACGACCGGAGCGACGACGGTGACCAGTGCGGGCGAGGACTCGGCGAGCTCTCTGCAGCGATCGACGTTGGCGGTTATCCCTGCTATGCAACGTTTTGCGAGGACCCTCGAGCCGGAGGCGAGGATCTGGATCGAGTGGAGGAAGTCGTAGGCGATGAGGGGCATTCCCATGTTCAGCTCCAGCTCGCCCAGCTGGGCTGCGAGGAGGATCGAGACGTCGTTGGCGATCACCTTGACGGCGACGAGCCCGAGGGCCTCGGGGATCACGGGGTTCACCTTGCCGGGCATGATGGAGGAACCTGGCTGGACGGCGGGTATCTCGATCTCCGCGAAGCCTGTGTTGGGACCGGAGCCGAGGAGACGGAGGTCCTTGACGATCTTGAGGAGGGCGTGGGCGGTGAGCCTGAGGGCCCCCGAAGCCTGGACGACGGCCGACATCGCACCCATCAGCTCGAACCTGTCGGGTGCCTCCCTGAAGTTCAGGCCGGTAATCCTCGAGAGCTCCTCGCAGACGAGCCTGGCGAAGTCCGGGTGCCTGTTCAGCCCGGTTCCGACGGCTGTCCCTCCCATCGGGAGCTCGAGGAGCGTTTCGAGCCCGCTCTCGACGGCCGAGATCGACCTTTTGACGAGGGAGGCGTAGGAACCGAACTCCTGGCCGAGCGTCACCGGAAGGGCGTCCTGGAGGTGGGTCCTGCCGGACTTGACGACGTCCTCGAACTCGGAGGCCTTCCTCTCCAGCTCCTCATGCAGGGCCTTGAGCGAGGGGAGGAGCTCCTCCTTATGGATGACTCCGCTCTCGACGGCGGAGATCGACCTTTTGACGAGGGAGGCGTAGGATCCGAACTCCTGGCCGAGCGTCACGGGAAGGGCGTCCTGGAGGTGGGTCCTGCCGGACTTGACGACGTCCCCGAACTCGGAGGCCTTCCTCTCCAGCTCCTCATGCAGGGCCTTGAGCGAGGGGAGGAGCTCCTCCTTGATCGCCAAAGCACCGGCCACCTGGATCGCCGTGGGGAAGACGTCGTTGGTCGACTGGCCCATGTTGACGTGGTCGTTCGGGTGGACCTCTCCCTTGGCCGACCTCGTGCCGGTCAGGATCTCGTTGGCCCTCGACGCAATCACCTCGTTCACGTTCATGTTCATCGAGGTCCCGCTGCCGGTCTGGTAGACGTCGACGACGAACTGGTCGTCGAGCTTGCCCTCAGCCACCTCCATCGCTGCCCTCATGATCGCCTCGCCCCTTCTGCTGTCGAGGAGGCCGAGCTGGACGTTCGCCTTGGCCGCCGCGTACTTGATCAGCCCGAAGGCCCTGATGAACTGCCGCTGGAACCTGAGGCCCGATATCGGGAAGTTGTCGAGGGCCCTGGCCGTCTGGGCGCCGTAGTACGCGTCAGCCGGAACGTACATCTCTCCGAGGGTGTCCCTTTCGACCCTGAGGGGCTTGGAGCCCGGGGTTGAGGACATCATCTCTGGTAGTCCTTCCCTTCTATTAACCCAGCAATCGGAGGGGCTGGATCAATCCGTTGACGCGGGCGGAGGGTTTCACATGTGAAGCCATGGCCTCATTCGACCTCGAGCATCACGTCGATGAACCTCCTGTACCAAACCTCGAACTCCTCAGGAGTGACCAGGTGGATCTCGAAAGGCGTGAGGTCCCCGATCACCCTTTTCACCTCCACCCTGATCCTGACCCTTCTCCAGACGTCCGAGGCCTCCCGCGTGACCACCAGAACGTCTATGTCGCTGTCGGGCCTCATCGTCCCCCTGACGTAGCTCCCGAAGAGGTAGACGCGGGCATCGGCGTCGAAGGACCTGACCACATCCTTAATCGCCCTGGCATATCGCAGGGGATCGGCGTAGTACCGCTCCTTCTCCTTCCGCAGCTCCAGCAGCAGGTCGATCAGGTCCCCTCCAGCCATGAGAACACCTCCAGAAGCCTCTCCGAGAGCGCGAGCGCCCTCTCCGCGACCTCTCTGCTGAAGGTCCTCGGAAGATACCTCGAGCTGATGTAAGCGTCCTCCAGCAATGCCAGCATCTCCAAGTTCTCTCGGTAGAACTCCATCACCTCCTCCCGGTTGTAAACGCGGGCCAGCAGCTTGAAGAGCTCTGAGGGAGAGCGGGTCCTGAGGAAGTCGCCGAGCCTGAGGTAGAGGAGGTGCTTGAGGTAGAGTTGCACGAACTGTTCCACGTGGAACAGGACCAGATCGTATTCCTCCCGCATGAAGTCGGATCTGGCGTCCTCCAGAAACGCGAGGGCTCTCCTCTTCAGGAACGAACCTCTGTCTCTCTGCCCTACTGACACACCGGATTACACCAGTTGGAGACCAATTAAATTTCGGTCAGCTTCGGCGAGCCCTTGGGGATTTGCAGGCCGAACTCCTCATGNCCATTGGGTTTATCGACGAACACAAGGGTTCGTGGGGTAGCGAATCGAAAAAATTTGTGCGGCGCACCTCAGAGCTTCACGCCGACCACCGCTTCAACCCGGTCGACCCACCTCACGCTGAAACCTGCCTCCCTCATCCGCCTCATCACGCCCACGTGGACCCTCTTGCCGGAGAGGTGCCCGGGCCTTCCGACGTAATGCACCATTAAGCCGCCCCTCCTGAGGACCCTCGAGAGCTCCCGGTAGAACTCGAGGCTGTAGAGCTCGCCTGCGAGGGAGAACCTCGGCGGATCGTGGACGATCGCATCGAACGAACCGTCCCCCATCCCTCTGATCAGCTCGGTGACGTCGCCGTGCATCACCCTCACCCCGTCGCTGGAGAGTTGGCGGGACCAGGGGTTCAGCTCCGCGAGCGAGAGGACGTTGGCGTCCACCTCCACCGTCACCACCTCCGATGCGCCCCTCCTCAGGGCCTCGATTGCGGTGTAGCCGAGACCGGTGCAGGTGTCGAGGACCCTCTTCCCCCTCAGCCGGCCGAGGAGGGAGACCTTCATCGCGGCGTCCTGTTCCGGCTTCACGTCCGATACGCGGTGCATGTGGATCCCGTCGATCTCGAGGGTCGGTGCGTGACCCCTTCCGACGTTGACCAGCTTGTAGTAGCGATCCGATCTGACCTCGACGGGGACCAGGCCGTCCCGGGTTATCGCGTGGATGGTCCTCTCGTCCTCCGCCAACTCCTCGAGCTCCCTTCTCCCCACGACCGCTTCGCCGATGACTGCGGCGTCCCCCGAGATCCTGACCTCGACTTCGCTAAGCCAGAGGTCGAGGCTCGTCCTTACCGAGGTCCTGCCGGAGGAGATGGCCGCGAGGAGGTCCCTCACCGCGTCTGAGGTCAGCAGCGGCACCACCTTCGGCACGAACCTGTACTCCCGCGAGGTCACGTTAGGTGCCCTGACACCAGTTATCTATCGGAGAGATTTAGATGACATGCAGGATGGTCACTAGGATAATCCAGATCGCGGGGAGCCTCGACAAGAGGTACCGCGAGCTCGAATTCTCGATCGAGGGCCAGAGGTACGGACCGTACAAGCTCGTGGCCTCGGCGCTGGCAGAGCACCTGCGGAACGCCGGGAAGGAGTGCGCCGTGACGTTGCTGGTCCCCGAGAGCCTGATAGCCTACATGGCGAGCTCGCCCGATGAGGCTGAGGTGCTGCTGGAGGACAGAGAAAGGTTCGCCGAGGAGGCAAAGCGCCGCCTGAGGGAGGTTGTCGGGACGGACTTCGAGGTCATGGTCCTTCAAGGGCTCGGGCGCTACGGTCTGGACCAGAAAGACGGTCAGAAGGCGAATCTGGAGTTCGAGAACTCGATCGGCAACGTATCATCATACGCGCTGGTCGAGCTGACCGAGCACTCCGATCGTGATGAGGAGCTGATCTTCTGCACCTCGACCGGGTACAACGCGTACCTGCTGGCAGTGCAGACGGCGCTGAGCGTGTATTACGCATACCGGACGATCATTGATCAGGCGTCGGGGAAAAACGGTTCTGGCCGCTTCGTCCTCAGGACGGCCTACCATCCACCACCCCCGTCGGAGGGCATGAAGATGCCTGTAGAGTCGGAGGGCATGGAGACGCCGGTGGAGCTGGAGGAGACGCGCCACAGGGCCTTCTTCGACTTTCCTGAGCTGAGCGCACAGCTGGTGACCGACCGGACATCGAAGGCGATCGAGCTCAA
>AWOE01000087.1 GCA_000494145.1 Candidatus Calditenuaceae archaeon JGI OTU-1
GGGGGGTGGATTTGAACCACCGATCTCCGGGTTATGAGCCCGGCGGGATAGACCTGGCTACCCTACCCCGCTTTAGGTGGGTAACCATGCCCGCTTTATATATCGAGGACCCTCTTCGGTAATACGCACCTTCGATACCCACCCTATCGATTGGGTGGATAGGCAACACGTTCACATGGTGCCCTGTCGGCCCCCATTGTGTGCTCGGAGGTGCTGCGGGCATGGCTCCCTCATCTGAGGAAGGGACGGACGCCAATATAAACCTCGGCATTTGGGAGGCGTTTTTGGTTGGACAGGCTCGATGAGGGCACGAGGGAGATCTATACGAGGGCTCTCCCAGTAATTTTGTGCCGTGAACCGGTTCCCCACCCTCGCCGACGCGACCCGACTCGGCGACGAGCGCACTTTACCGAGTTCATCAGAGCTTTGCGTGACCGCGGGGCCTCGGTCAATACCCTAATGGCTTTACGGAACCGCGGTCCGAAGATTCTACGAGGCACCCGGTCGGCCCATCAATCCTCTTCGTATTAAACTGATCATGCCGAAGCGCCGAACGACCCGAAAGTCGCACGCTATCCCTGCCGACGTCGCATTTGAAAGTGTGCGGGCGGCGCCGCCGAAAAACTACTCTTTCGTCTCTTGTGGGTGATAGGTCTTCGCATCGGCGAGGCCTTGGCTTTGCGAAAGCGAGACGTGGACCTGTCCCGATACCCTGCTCTGCTTTACGTGGTGACGGAAAAAACCAACAAGCGCCAGGTCGTGTTCCTGCCCGAGGACTCGCTCTATCCGACGCCCCGCGCTCTCTCATTTCGGAAAGAGGAGCCTGCTGGTGACGGCACCCTCTTTCCCGCGACGGGCCTTCCGTTAGAGTCCGCGCCGATGAGAGCTCTGTTGATGCCGGCGCTCGCGTGTCTTGAGGAGGGCCCTCGAAGCGCCGCTCAGACTGGCCTCTCGCACCAAAAAGCCCACGTTATAAGCCTATCGTGTGCGGGATAGACCTAAACAGCCCAGACAACCTAACTAAGGATATGCCAAAACACATGCATAACATAACAAAACCAGATCATAGACATGTAAAAGAAAAATTTAAATAAAAGTTGACAGGGTCTGAGCAAGAGAGGGGAGTCTGTTATGAGAGGATACGCTAGACTCCCCTCATAATAGGAAATCTAGTGAAACAGAATGGAAACGAATAATGTTATAAGCTATCTTCCTGGTAACTTATTTCAGGAAGATAGCTTATAACATTAATGGAGTGAGACAAAGCAATCATATACGGAACTCGAAATTTAGGGCGAAGCTGCTGATTTGGTATCATCTCCTGATAATCATGCTCATCCTGTCGCTATCGTCACAGGTATCAATTGGCTCAGGTAGGTGGCAAGCGACTAGTTTGGCAGGCGGGCGGGGTTGGCAGGATTTTATCGTGATAGGCGATGCCTTTAGTGGTATGCCGTTCTATCCGCATATTCTGGACCAGCTTAAGGAAGAGTATAGACTTGAGGGGCTGCACAATACCGTTCAGGCATGGATCGACTACAGAGAGTGGATGAGGTATCCGGCTGAGTGGGATGTTAATATTGCCCGCCTTATCAGGGAGGCTCATAATGTAGGTCTACCAGTGGGGGTGACATATGGCTATCATGTTGGTGATATGGTTGACGCGCGGTATGATGAGAGCATAGGATTCCTCTACTATTACCGTCAACTCATCCCCGATAAGCACAAGTGGCGTCACCCCAACGGAACAGTGGCTTTAGACCCGTACAGTGTTGGATCCTCCCGCTCGTTCACCGGAGCATATGTGGTACGAATCTTTAGCGACCCCATGGACATCGAAAGATTAGGGAGGGTAGACCTTCACTTGACGATGCAGCCGCAGAACCCATATTGGAAGGAGTTCTTCATAGATTGGGGGAAGAAGGCTATCGACCGTGGCTCGGACTCGATCTTCATCGACAACCCGGATGGTATATTCACTTTCTTTTGGGGAGGGGGATGGGGTTGTACCGATACTTGGGAAGGTAAAGGGCTGGCCGAATATCTGAGAATCAAGCTAGACGATTCCGTCTTGAGGGCTATGGGTGTGGAATCCCTTGAGAACTTTTGCCTTAAGGACTATCTGATTAAGAAGTACGGACCTCCAAGAATTTTCTCTAACTACGTCAACTTCCGGGAGAGGTTCAAGACTTCGTGGCCCATTGAACATGTTGTCTTCGACGACGTCGAAAACATCCTTAGGGACCCAATTTTCAAAGAAGCACTACTTTACTGGTACAGGTCAGCCTTAGATTTTGTCAGGGATGTAGCAGCCCAGTACAAGTTGTATGCGTCTCAAAGAGGAAGGGATATCGTCCTAACCAGTAATATCTATTTCGCTTGGGCACCTCATATCACACTCGCGCCTTTCATGGACGCTATATATGTGGAGACAAATCAATTCCGACCTCCTCCCTATGTGACCCGCCCCGCTGTTTGCAAGCTGGGGCAGGCTTCGGTGAATGGTTCGAAGCCCGTATGGATCGGTGAGTGGATCCTGCACTTTGCAAACCCTTTCGAGCCATATCTCCCTCCAAGGGATATTTCTAACTTGGTGAGGTTGAGGGTGGCTGAAGCTTACGCCTCTGGCTGCATAATGCTAGTTCCTTTCGGGACAGGACACCCTAGTGAGGGCTGGCCCCCGAGGAGGCTTGTGTTGGGAAGTGAAAGGCCTCATGCGGCCGCTTACTACCGTTTTATCTTTGAAAATCGAGACCTGTTTAAGGGTGTTAGAACTATGCCCGATGTTGCGTTGCTGGTGTCTGTTCCGACGATGATATGGAGCTTCATACCAGCACTCGGTATTGGCTCAGTTCATAGCGATTACCAAATTGAGATATTCGGGTGGGCCAGAGCCCTAGAGTCTATGGGAGTCTCCTACGACATCCTGCTACTCGGGATGGACGAAATACTTCCAACCGACTCCCATACAAGGCTCAAATCCTACTCTCTAATCATAGCGCCCGAACTGACGCATATATCTGACATCCATCTTCAGGCCGTACTCGATTTCTTGAAAACGGGAGGTAAGCTGATAATAGGTCCCAGCTTTGGCGCGTACGACGAGATGCATAATCCAAGGTCTTCAGCCAATCTTTCTATGGTATTTTCACATCCAAACGTTCTGCTGACAGAGCGATGGCTGGGCAGAGACTATCAGCGTACGTTGCTGAACAACCTGACAGTTTCACAATCCCTTCTGTCCTTGATGACGAGGGCTGTAGACACGTTTCTCGCATCCAAAATGGTTAGCACGAACGCCTCCCAGAATGTCTACATCAACGTTCTAGCTCAGAAATGGCCCGCTGAGAGGCTAATCGTCCATCTTGTTAACTACGATTACCGGTATGACTCTGAAAAGGACTGGACTCATCCAGCCAACAATATTGGGATAACACTTAAAATCCCTCTAGGTTTTAACCCAGCTAATGTTACCCTGATTTCACCAGACATCCCAAGCGCCCTTACTCTTCCCTTCCGTTTGGGTGAAGGTTTTCTGAGCTTTACAGTCCCAAGCCTGAAGATATGGGATATCATAATTATAGAAGACAAAACGGCCGCCTTACAACGTGCTTTAGAAAATCTTCAGAACCAGTATAAGGAGCTTCTCCAAGCCTATGAAAGACTTAATACTTCACATGTAGAGCTGAGCCAAAGCTATGAGCAACTCATTCAAACCCAGCAGAACCTGCTAGCTGAACTCCAAGCAAAGACTGAAGCCTACGCGAAACTATCTGAGGAAAATCAGGCAATAAAAGCAGAGCTCGAAAACCTTCGAGGGAGGTTGGATGAAAACCGGGTCCTCATGTCGGAGCTTGAAAGCTTGAGGGGGAAGCTGGCCGAACTGACGCAACTATATGAGGACGCAAAACGTGAGATAAAGCAAGCGTCCGAGTTATTATTGATATACCAGTTCACAGCCTACACCATGGCCGCTATAACAGTCTCAAGCATAGCGGCTTTAGTTTATTCTAGAATGAGATGTGGGAGACGCCACCACTAGATCTTCAAATACGATAATACCTAAACCTGGTAACCGTCGTAGGTCTTGCGAGGCCCCGCCAAAACCAGCAGCCGACCCGACAACCAGCAAGACCGCCGGAAGCAACTCCTTGAAACATATACCCTAACTGATGATATGGGTTATATAACCACATATCGGAAACACCGGTTTTTTTCTATAATTCTGCAAATCCCCTCTTTTCGAGCTTAATATAGCATAAAGGGTCAGAGAAAAGATATGAAAAACTTATCAACAGTTCTCTATCGGCAGGTACTTCAAAAAGTATCCAGCCTTCCACGCTTCCTCCAGGAATCATCTGAACAGATTTTAATTCAGGCATATCGTCCGGATAAACAATAAAATACTCTGGATTGTATCCTGCCCCGCCAGCAATGGCTTTGAAGTTAAGCATACCAATAGGGGCTGTTCCATCACCTTCTATATAGCTGACCCTTACTTTCACCAAGATGTATTCATGGCCGGGGTCCGGTGACGGGTTGAATATGTTTGCTAATTTAATTTTATTGTGTGCCTCCTCACCTCTGATGAAATCCAACACTGTTATCTCAAAGCTAGCACGATAGGCTCTAACTTTAACGGATTCGCCAACTTTTGCGGGATTATTTATGCTGCCTTTATCGGGTGTTTGGGTTGTTACAGCGGTGGGAGCGGTGGGACTTGGTTGCTGTGCTGCAAGCCCAATGATAACCAGTAAAAGAATGACAAATAGACCAGCTATCGCTAGCTTTGTCTTACGACCTATTGGAGACCTTTGAGAATATGCAGGTTGGTCTGATGGAAACTGAGAGACTCTAAGTCGGAATTCTGAGAAACAAAAATTACATACGATGTGGCCAGGGGCTAATATGCTTGCTAGTTTTAGAGGGGCAAGGCATACGGGGCACCTCGGGCCCGGCATTTCCTCGTATAATCTAACTCCGCATACTTTACATATCTTAGTCTTTAGCGGATTATAACTTCCACAGTTATGGCAAATCATTTGTGAAGTCACTACAATCGGTTGTAAAGTTACTCTTCTACCGCGCTTTAAATCACGTGGCTCAATATGTGTTCTTCTTGTGAGCTCATATACAATACCGATGAACAAAAGTATGAACGGGAGTAGATTTAGAAAATAAAAAATAAATCCGAAAAGTAATGTGATCATTATGAGTAGTGCTCCTATAATCATCATCGATACACCGAATTTTCTCCAGCGCGTAGTTAAAACTCCGCCTATTATGCTGAAAATGGAGCCGAATATTCCGCTCCATGCTAGACCGACGTAGGGAGACGGATCTGGAGGATCTTCCCCTGAAAGAATTTGAAAAACGCCGAATGCTATGAAAAATACATAACCGGTGATAGAAAAGATGAACGCCAATACCCCGGCGATGAGTCCGAGTTTTGCGCTGACCCTCACGTCTTAATATTCCTTTAACATCTATATATACATTCTCACAAAATTATTCGGCGTTTTGATGTGTTATGAAATAAGCAGCACGGTCTTTTCATCTTAACCCAAGTGATATCGAGTTAGGGGACTTTTCCCTCAGGTCCCCCATTCCCGCAACCCGGTGAGCTCCCAGCTGCAACGCGTACACTCGGTATCACGTACATTTATAGGGTCATATGCATCCGTACTCAGGCGAGTGTCCTTTCGGTGAGGCCTCGTTCGCAGTTGTGGGCATTCGCGATGTGGGTATTACGTATTTACACATGAGGCTGCAATTAACCCGGTGCGGGATAAAAGGCGATCGGGGCTTAGTGTGATTTCCTGCCGGGCGACGAAGAAGAAAACCTTTTAATGTCCCTAAATAAGGGTGGATAACCGGCTCGAGGACCCTCGAGGCCCTTGGAGGGCGCTCCGGGCTTTAAATAGGCCCCTCCCCTCGGCCTTTATGCGGGCGGGGGGAATGTAGACAAAAACGCCAAAAATAGCCGTATCGTGACATATGTGACGGCATGAGCGAGCTGATAAAGGTTTCCGAAGCCGCGAAACGGCTCGGCGTCTCTAAGCGCAGCCTTTACCGGTGGATCGAGGCCGGTCGATTGCAGGCCTGCGTGCTCCGTCTGCCTTCGGGCCGACTCCGCATAGACTGGGCGCTCTTACTCGAGGAATTGAAGGCATGGGACGAGTTCTGGCGCGATAAACGTCGGAAGAAATTCGGGCCCCGATTCTGCTCCCTAACGCATCAGGCGGAGGGCCGGCAAGGGAGACGTAGAGGGGCTGGAGGAGCTGCTGACGGGTTACGCGCTCTTCCTGCCGCTGTTGCTCAACCTCCACCTGATCGACCTAGCCCTGCTCCAGAGCCTCGGCGCGTTCTAGGAATGGTGGCCCGGGGAAGGAGAAGATGAGGGTGAAGCTGTCGGAGGCGAGGGTTGGGCGGAGCTCTGAGGTGTGACTAAGCCGACTTGCGAGGCAGGCGATCTTTGCTTTTCTAGGTCTTCAGCGCCTCTCCAGCCTTCTCCTCACCGCTACGAAGAGGTTTCCGAAGATGATTATGGCGAGTACCCTTATCAGGATCTCTATGGCGATGGGGGCTTTTGCTAGGAAGCTGAAGTCCTTGAAGGATCTGACCTGGAAGAATACGGCTGAGACGGCTTCGAGGTTCTCCAAGTATTTGGTGAGGAGTAAATGGAGTGGGACGGGGCCGCCGATTCCCGGGTTGTAGAGGAGCAAGAGGATGGACGCGAGTAGGGTAGTCGCAATTGCAAGGATGATGGGCCTGTTTACCGATTCTCCGTACCTTGAAACGAATTCGTAGATGTGGTGGGCAAGTCTCTCAAAAACGTTGGTCTTCCGCAGAAGTTTTCTGGCAAGCCTCATCTCCTTAATAAAGAGGTCTGCAGCTTCGGTGAACATCCTGTTTGCCTCCAAACATTTTCTGATGGACTTATACTCCGCAAGCACAGTCTCCGGGTTAAGATATGGCTTATGCTCTTCTGCGTATTCTCTAATCACTTCTGGTATGTTATCGGTGGGGTTTCCTCCATCCGATCCACCCGCTTTCTCGGACTCCACTATTCTCATCAGCATTTCGTCGAGTATATCCTCATTTCCCGTCCGGGCAGGTACCAGATAAATACCTTCAATATTAGTCAATAAGAATGAAACTCTTGAAAGGGGATAACCTATTATATAGGTATTTTTTGGCTCCCTGAACGTCGTTAAGAGGAACGCTAGATAACCCTGGTTGTCCTCAGCGGCTTTGAAGTGGACCTGCTTATTAAAGGTGCTGTAGGGAAATTTTATCAACGAATTGAAACGGCATCCTGTGAAATATGCGTCTCCATTAAATGTCACCTCAGTAAACGTGACCCGCTTATTAAAGGTGGAGTCGCGAATGTCTATTGACGAAGAGAAACGGCATTTTATGAATAATACTTCTTCATTAAATGTTGCTCCATAAAAAAATACATCCTCCTCGAATTCTGCCTTTATAAAGTAGA
>AWOE01000088.1 GCA_000494145.1 Candidatus Calditenuaceae archaeon JGI OTU-1
AACCACGTCGGGGCGATAACGGAGCAAGCCCGTTTCCATCGTGTGCTGTGCCTCTGGCCTAAGTAAACTAATTAGCTCCGAAGGGATCGTGCCTATGGGGCCCGTAGCTCAGCCTGGTCAGAGCGTCCGGCTGATAACCGGAAGGTCGTGGGTTCGAATCCCACCGGGCCCATTCATGCTTTCTCTGCTGATCTACCAGCGGCTCTGCACTTCTTGACAGGTTTTAAGTAGTCGGTCCACGACGGTAACGTCAACGGGCTATGCGCGTGCTGGTCACAGGTGGTGCAGGGTTCATAGGATCCCACGTCGCAGAGTACTACGCCTCCAGCGGCGCCGAGGTCATCATCTACGACAGCCTCCTGAGGGGGAAGCTGCTCGGAAAGGTNGGCCCGTGGGAGCGCTACAACCTCGAATACCTGTTGGAACGGTATAGCGGNATCCGCTTCATCGAGGGTGACGTGAGGGACCCGGAGAAGGTTGCCGAGAGCGCGAAGGGATGCGACCTGATCGTCCACGCGGCCGCACAGGTCGCGGTGACCAGCTCGCTCAACGATCCCGTGACGGACTTCATGGTNAACGCCTTCGGGACGCTCTCGGTCCTTGAGGCTGCCAGGCGCAACGACTCCGCGGTCGTGTTCCTCTCGACGAACAAGGTCTATGGGGACGGCGTCAACAGGATCCCGCTCAAGGACTTGGGCACGAGGTACTGGTACAGCGACTCGGGCTACAGCAACGGAATACCCGAGACCTTTCCGGTCGACGGATGCGCCCACACGCCCTACGGCTGTTCGAAGCTTGCAGCCGACACGTACGTGCAGGACTACGGTCGCGTCTACGGTCTGCCGAGCGTAGTCTTCCGCATGAGTTGCATCTACGGCGAGAGGCAGTTCGGCGTCGAGGACCAGGGCTGGCTGGCCCACTTCGTCCTCAAGGCGCTGAAGGGTGAGGAGATCACGATCTACGGTGACGGGAAGCAGGTGAGGGACGTCCTGTATGTCGGGGACTTGGTCAGGGCCATAGACCTGGCCTACAGGAACTCGGAGAGGCTGCGCGGAGAGGTGTTCAACATCGGCGGCGGGCCCGAGAACGCCATCTCGCTCCTGGAGGCCGTCCAGTACCTTGAGGAGCTCGTGGGACGAAGCATACGCCTGACCTTCAGGGACTGGAGGCCCGCAGACCAGATCGTCTACGTGAGCGACATCAGGAAGGCCGGCGCGGTGCTCGGATGGAGGCCGATAACGCCGTGGAGGGAGGGCATCAGGCTGATGCTCGAGTGGCTCCGGCGGCTGATGGGGAATGTGCGGTGAGGAAATAATTGAGGTGGACCTATTCCCTTCCAGACACCCCATCTGGAGCACGCTGGTCTCCGCGCCTCCCCGCGGCGTCAGATACATGATTCGAAGCGGTGCGTGGGGGAGGGCATATCTGATCCTCAGCGGCCTGGCAAGGGTAAGGAGGCTCGCCCACTTCTGTAACGGCGTCAAACTGGCTCCAGGCAGGAGGTGGGTAGCCGATATGGAGTCGGTGAAGGTCTTCTTCAGGGCCTACAGAGAGATGTTTGACCCCGAGAAGGTCTCCTCGGCTCAGAGGAGGATAGAGACGGGGGAGTGCGTTGCCCTGCTCCCTCTGACGGAGGCTGCCAGGAGGACGATAACGCGTTTCCTCAACACACGCAACGTGAAGGTCAAGGTCATTTACCCCACCTTCCACGCGGATGTGCCGATCGCCCAGACCACGCAGAGGGATACCGTCCTCTTCGTCGGGGGCTCGTGGAGGGACAGGTCCTTCGAGGCCAAGGGCGGGAGGGAGGTCGCTGAGGCCTGGCTCAGGATCAGGAGGGACTATCCGGGAATCCGCTTCCTAATGCTCTCAACGCCTCCGCCGAGCCTCTCAGAGACCCTCAGGAGGTCAGGCATAGAGGTGGGGTATCTGCCTCGCCAGACCCTCCTCTCGGAGGTTTACCCGAGGACCCGGGTGATCGTCCTGCCCTCCATGATGGACACGGTAGGCTACTCGGTCTTGGAGGGGATGTACTACGGAGCGGTGCCCATAGTGAGCGACCACTTCGCCATGCCCGAGCTCGTGGGCGATGCGGGTCTGATGGTCCACGTACCGACCGGGATATGGAGGCCGGACGGGACGCCGAACCTGGAGTTCAGCGAGGAGCTGGCGAAGGGTCCCTTCGAGGAGCTGAC
>AWOE01000089.1 GCA_000494145.1 Candidatus Calditenuaceae archaeon JGI OTU-1
CGTCGCTATCAGTAACCATTAACTCGGCGATCCTTCTCCTGATCTTCGGATCCTTCTCCAGCTCCTCTATCAGCTTCTCAGCAATTGACACCGGAGAGTTCTGAGGTGTGAGCGTAAATAACGTTATCGTAGCCGATGGGACGAGACGTGAATTCGCTTTGCTTTCTCCGCCGACTTCCCCAATACTAGGCATCGGTGGGTGCGTAGGAGAGCGATTGGGGCGTGAGCTGATGCGTCCGGGGGCCGACTCAGCGAACGACTCGTCTCCAGCAGGAGAGGTCCGGGCAAAAGAGGCGTAGGGACAGACGGTTTAGGTCGCAAGGCACCGCTGGACGTTCACCACCAGTTCAAACGAGTTCTGCCAGCGCAGGGACCGGCGACTGAGGGTCGACCGTCACGGGCCTCTCCCGCAGTTCCCTCAGCGACGAGAGGGCCCGCTCCCTCTTCTCCCTCCTCCTTCCAGCCTCCTCCCAGAGCTCGTGCTCCTCGGGCGTCACCGGCACATAGGGCGGCAGCTCCGCCGGGCCACCGGCTCCGATGCCGACCATGGTGAAGTAGGACCGCGACGCCAGCACCTCTCCGCGCTCCGAGAGTCTGTAGGCGTCAACCTCCACCTCCATAGAGGACCTCCAGACCCTCGTCAAACGGGCCTCGAGCCTGACGGCCTCGTTCACGGTCATCGGCGCCGAGAACGAGGTCTGGTCGACCGACGCGGTGACGGTCACGACGTTCGCGAACCTCAGCGCCAGTATCCCCGCCACCTCGTCCATGAACTGCATCAGCCTGCCGGCGAAGAGCAGGTCGCCTGCGATGGTGTCCTCCGACGTGATGCGGCGATAGCTGACCAGCTGTTGCTTCACGACGCCCCTCCTCCCCCAACTCATGCTCCTTATGGTATCCTCGGCGCTCCTCCTCCACCTCCCCATCCTCTCCACCAGCACCTCCTCCCACCGTTCGGAGACCTCAAGCTCTCTCCCGACCGGTACCGGTCTCCTGTCGGAACCGACGCAGACGTAAACCGACTTCGATGCGCAGGCGACGTCGTACCGCGTCCCTTCGCGCCAGATCAGGACCTCCGTGAAGACGGAGATCGAGGACCTTCCGACGTGGCCGACCCAGCTCCTGAAGGTCACCCTGCTCCCGACCCTGACGGGGTTCAGGAAGTAGACCTCGTCCATGAACCCGAGGACGACCTCGCCCCTGTTGCCGGCCACGGTCATAGCGGAGGAGGTGCTCGACTCGATCAGCCAGCTCAGCATGTTACCTCCGAACAGCACGCCGAGCGGGTTCGCGTGCCTCGGCATCACTATCCTCGTCGTCTGGGAGTATGTCTCCAGCGGCCTCAACCCGAGATCTGGGAGGTGGGCCGGGCTATGATCGTGAGCTTTGATCCGGCTGTCGGGCCTCGAGGCCGCTCCACCTGAAGCCCCTCCCCGGATGNGCGGTCTTCTCCCAGAAGACGTCCTTGAAGATCTCTTGGTAGAGGGCCCTGAACGCTGCAACCGGTATCAGCACGTTCAGGTAAAGCAGAATCTGCGGTAGCATCCTCCAGTAATTCACGTCGACGCGCTCCAGCTTCTTCCCGACGTACCAAACGGAGAGATAGAACGCGTTGAAGGCGAGGGGCACCCAGCTATAGATCGGGAAGAGGTCGACGGTCAGGTCCGTGGGCAACAGCCTGAAGAGCTCGAGCAGGTACAGGGCTGTCATCGGGAAGGCGACCCAGTTGAAGGCCACGACGAGGGGAGCGACCAGCATGCTCAATATCGAGAGGACATCCGGGAACCTCCTCGGGTGCCTCAATCCTATAAAGAGGATCCTGGGGCCGTGGTCGAAGAGCGATTGGAGCCATCCCCTGAACCACCTGGTCCTCTGCCGGAGCCAGGCCCTCACCGTCACCGGAGCCTCCTCCCAGTGACGACCGTTGATGACCACCGTCCTGTAGCCGTTGAGGTGGAGCCTGAGGGCGAGCTCCGCGTCCTCCGCGAGGTTCAGCGGGTTCCACATCGCCATGCTCCTCATCGCGTCGACCCTGATGTAGTTCCCTGTGCCGCCCAACGGCGTGTAGAACTTCAATCGCGACCTCCCGTTGAGCAGAACTCTGAACCATCCCGCATACTCGCATGCGAAGATCCTGGTTATCCATGAGTCGTGAACGTTGGCGATCCTGAGCATCGCCTGAATGACGGCGTGGCCGTCAACCGTCACGGCAGCGTTCACCTTCTTGAGGAGATCGTTCTCTACAATGTCCTCAGCATCCACAACGCCGATAACGTCTCCCGTGCAGAGCGCAAAGGCGTCGTCGAGCGCGCTGGGCTTCGTGGGGAAGAACCTCCTCCTCACGAGCAACTTCACGTTCCTCGGATAGAGCTGCTGAAACCTCAGCGATATCCTGCCTGTCTGCTCGTCGTCAGCTACCACCACCAGCTCCTTCAGCCCCTTCGGATAGTCCACCTCGAACAGGAGGTGAGATATCGTCCGCTCGATCAGCGGCTCTTTCACCGCCGGGAGGATGAGCGAGAACTTCAGGAAACGGGTCGTCTGAGACGTCGGGGCATATGGTTCCTTTAGACCTGAGATGAAGAAGACCATGTTATAGATTCCCCAGAAAAGATAGATGAAGACGATCGCGTATGCCAGTACTGTAAGTGCAGGCCTCGTAAAAGCGTAAAAGGAGAACACGGCCGCGACGATCAGGGCAATGAGGACGTAAAATCTGCGTCTCTTCAGGAATCTCGGAATGCCGGTCATAGCTTCTCGAGGGCGTCAAGGAGTTTCGCGATCTTATCGGCCTCGTTTTCGTAGACGACGACCCTGACGAGCTCGGCTGGAAAGAGGGATTGAATGCGCTGCTTCACGTTCCCCTCCATTCTGAGGAATCTGGCCAAGCCCTCAGCGAACTCCTTGCTCATCACAGCCACTACCGGTATCTGGAGATCGATGGCGATGGTGAGCGGCCTCGATACGGAGTCAGGGTTGACGTTTGGTGTGTTGAAGATCAGCAGCGCGATCCTCTTCCCTGATCTGTGGACTAAGACATCGACGATGTGTTCCGTACGTGTCACATTTCCCCTCAGTAGAGCGAACGGTTCGGCCTTGTAGCCGTAAGAGCTGAGGGCCTCGACAAGATCGAGGATCTTCCACGCTGCCGACTCGCGGAGGAGATCGGAAGGCTCGTAGATCACGACGGGAGCCCTGTGGACGGCGAGCTCGTCGAGCCTCAGCAGGTGACCGTTGGAACAGCTGAACTCGATCAGCGGTAACTGGAACACACTCAGGCAGTTGTTGCACCTGTAGCTTATCCCTGGCCTGCCGTAATCGACGCCAACCACCTTCAGCGACCTCTCACACACCGGACAGACGAGTCCCTCAGGTCTTCTGAACGCGGATATGTCGTCGGCGTAGTGACACTCGTAATGTATGACGATGTCCACCTTGAGGAGGTCTTGGGAGTTGCAGTTGGGGCAGTAGACGTTGAGGGAGAGGTCGACGTCACCGCAGACAGGACAGATGGGGAAGGATATGTAGCCCTTGACCCTGAAGAAGCCGCGCCTGATGAGGGAGAGGAGCCTGTCCTCGCGTATCGTCAGCTCGCCGATGTTGTACACTATCCCGATGTTCCTCTCGTAGTGGGGTCTGATCTCCTGCCCAGGCTTGAGGACCTTACCGAGCAGCTCCAGCTGCCTCAGCTCCATCAGCGACACGTCCTCTCCGAACGACATTCCCAGTCTCCCTATGCGCTACCATTGTTTTACCCCTTGGTTTATTACTTTTCTCTATTAGAAAGGCTGGAATTTCCCCCTACGATTCCAAGCAGGGCGACGTAGAGAAAGGGTAATACGAGCGTAGCGTCGGCCTTCACGAACACAGCCCTGGCCTTGGGTGCGACCTTCCCCCAGCTCTGGGCCTCCTTTGGCCTGGCACCGCTGAGGCTGCCGTCGTACTCGTCGGAGCTCGTGATGTAGACCGCATAATCGAGGCCCTCGCCGCCGAACTGGCTCCACCAGAGCGCGTGGTGCTTGGAGATGCCCCCGCCGACTATAAGGGCGCCCTTCACCTCGTGCGACCACATCAGATCGTCGAGGAGGTCCTGGTCCCTCGCGATGTCAACCCGGACACCGGACCTCTTCCCGTAAAGCCAGAGGTTGTAACCGACAGCGCCGTCGTAGATGCCGGGAACGACTACAGGTATTCTATTGATGTGTGCCCAGTAGAGTATCGAGTCCTCCGATTTGAGCAGCTCCCCGAGCCTCCAGCACAATTCGTAGGTCGAGAGGACGGTTCCTGAGGCAAGCGACTCGACGAAGGACCTCACGAACTTCTCTATCGTGACGCCGTAGCCCTCGAAGGGGATGAAGACGTTCCCGAGCCTGTGGATCTGCCTGCTCCGGAGCTCAACGTCGTCGGCATCGAACGTTCCGTGATAGTATGTTGAGAGGGTGCGAGCTATGTCGTGGTCCAGAGCACCGCACGTGGTTATGACGAGGTCGAAGAACCTCCTCCTGAGCATGTCGGCGAAGATACCGCGCAACCCCGTCGAGACGAGATTCCCGGTGAAGGTCAGGATCCTCAGGCAGTCCTTCCGCTCGATCATCGAGACCAGCGTGTCGAGGCTCCGCGTAAGGTGAGGACCCATGAATCCCCCCATCTCGCCCATGCGTTTAACGACCTCAAGGACCGACGAGCTGGCCGAGAGCTTCAGATCCCTAACCGGCTCCACGCGCTCGGCATGCACTCGGTGGCAATTTAACGTGGGCTCGCCTGATGTGGAGGACCTCAGATCTCGAGGCCGAAGGCCCGTGCGAGGCGTGCGAAGCGCTGGAACTCCTCTACGAAGCGGAGGCCCTTCTCGGTCACGTAGAACAGCGATGGGTCGTCCGGGTGCCTCGCAAGTAACCCCTTCTCGGCCAGCTCCTCGAGGTACTTCTGGAGCCTGTCGTAGGGGAGGTTGGCGTCTCGCATTATCACGGTTATCTTGGCATGCCCCTGGCTCAAGACCGCGTTCAGTATGTCGTAGTAGATCCGCACCCTCGACCTGTAAGCCTTCCTCAACCCCTCATCGCCTCCAGGGCGCCCCAGAGGATGAGGAGGAGGGAGAGGAGCTGGGCAGCGTGGCCGGCGAAGTAGAGCAAGATGTTCAGCGGCGTCAGCGCGAAGAGCAGGTGACTCAAGAGGAGGGCCCAGAACCCGGCGGCGACGCTCACGGAGCCCTTCGAACCGCTCCTCACCCAGTTGTATGTGGAGGCGGCGACGACGTAAGCCAGCACCACCACCGACATCAGCTCGAAGGCCGGGTTGTAGATCAGCAGGACCGCCGGAGGTACCACAGCGGCCTGGGCCTCCCTCCTGAAGGCGGGGTGGAGCACGTACGCCAGGACGAAGAACAGGTAAGCCGTGACCCTCACGACGGAGTAGAGGAGCTCGACCTGAAACAGGTAAGGCGTCAGCGACCGGCCGAGTTCCCTGCCGAAGAGGCCGAAGAACGCAGCACCTATGGTCAGCGCCCTCACCAGCATCGCCCCGCCCATGAGACCGAAGCCTGCGCTGAGGAGAGCGAGCGTGCTCGACCCGAGCCTGAGGTAGGCCCTGAGGAAGCTGAGGGAGATGAAGACGCAGATGGCGAAGCTCACGAGCTCGAGCACGACGTCTATCCTGATGATGTTGAGAAGGATGCTGAGCATCACCGACCTGACTTCGAGCCCGCTATAATTGCATTGTTACGAACTTCGCAACAAAAAAGAAGTGATGTCTGTGATCTGCGGAGCTCAACCTCATGCTGTGGTCTGCTGCGAGCCGGTCGTCCCCACCGGAGGCCAGAGGGCCCTGCTTAGCGCCGATGCCGTGAGACCCGTGTCGAGGTCCCTGATCTGCTGGACAATCACATAAGTCCTTGAGGCTCCGTCCGGCAGGGTGACGGTGACCCTCAGCGCGTCAACCTCGATGCGATCGTCCTTGCGCAACCTCCCGTCGAAGACCAGCTTCAGCAGGCTCACCACCTTGTCGTCGACCACGAAGACGTTCGGGATCTTCAAGGTGACCGTTCCCTCAGGAGTGCTCAGCACCATCACGCCAAGGTCGAGATCCGAGAGGGTGCCAGAGTACTGGACCTGCTCCTGCGTGACGGTCGCGTTCCTCCACCACGGCCCTCCACCGTGCCATCCCCTGCCTCCGCGGACGAAGACGGTCTCGGAGTATCCGGCAATAGCAGGCAGCAGCGCCGCGACCATCAGGACCGCTACCGCGCCTATGGCAACGCCCACAAGCAGGCTCTTCCTGGTCATCTCGGTAAGTCCATCCCCAGCCCGGATTAAAGGGCGGTGAACGAATGGTCTACGCGTCAGGTCTCCGGTGACGGGCGTCGGTCTCGGTCGATCCTGATGTAACGGGCCTCAGAGGACTCGAGCGCACCGGATATCGCGGAGGCGAGCTGCCTGAGGTTGAGCCCTGCCAGCTCCTCGAGACCCGACGCCTCCAGTGCCCTGAGAGCCCTCCTCAGCACCCTCCGGTACCCGGCCTCGTCGCCGCGCTGGAGCTTGACGTGGGCGGCCGCGAAGAGTATGAGCCCGTTCAGCGCGACCTTCTCCCTACCTTCGGCCGACCTCCAGACGCCCTCCAGCACCTCATGGGCCTCCCAGTACCTGCCCTCGCCGATGAGCCGCGTGGCCTCGCGGACCGCCTCGTCCAGAGACCCGGGGGAGCTCTCTCCGACGCCGACGACCTGGAGGACGTCCGAGAGCGCCGAGAGCCTCGAGCGCACCGGTTCGGGATCGGATGCGACGAAGTCGACCTCGATTTTGTCAGGACCTACCCGGGCGTCTATCACCTGCTCGCAGAGGCCTCGGAGGAGCTCCCTGACCTCCCCGAGCAAATCGTCGTGTTGGTCGGGGCCGATCCCCCAGTTCCTGAGGAAGGCGATGTGCCTCCTGGAAGGCGACACCATGACCGCAACTCGAGGCTCATGCAGACCGACGCTAAGGCTCGAAGGGCTGGAGGTGGTAGCTGACGACGAGCAGACAGGCAGGATATCGCTGAGGTTTCAGCAGCTCTATCCGAGGAACGTGAAGTTGCTCGTGAGGAGGAGGTTCT
>AWOE01000090.1 GCA_000494145.1 Candidatus Calditenuaceae archaeon JGI OTU-1
ACGTACTTCGGGTCGAGGGCCCTCCTCACCACCTGCTCGTCGCCGACCTCGAGGTAACCCCGTGCGAAGCTCTCGGCGAACCGCTCTGCCCTCGAGGGATCGAGGTAACGTCCTGCGAAGAGGACGAACTCGGCCACGTCCCACGACCTGTCACCGGAGGTTGAGGCCTGCTCCAAGTCGACNAGCCAGAGNCTCCCGCCCTCATCGACCACCACGTTGTCNGCCTTGCAGTCTCCCACTATCACGCCCTGCTCGTGAACCCTGGCTATCAGACGGCCGCAATCGNNTACNGCCCTCTCNGCCTCCGAGTCGCTGANGNTCGGAGAGGNCCAGAGGTCCATGACGGAGTTCCCCTTGATCGCCTGCCTGACGAGGACCTTCCTCCGCCAGCTGACGTGGATGACCCGGGGAGTGGGGATGCCGCGTTCCCTGAGGTAGTCCATGAAGAAGAGCTCGTTGCTCAGCCTCATCGAGGGCGATATGTGGAAGTTCCTCAGTGGGAAGGCCCAGAGCTTGGCGGCGACCCACTTGATGCTGTTCCACGCCATGAACCTCTTCAGGAAGAGGGTCCTCCGGTTGNCGTCGGGTTCGACCTCGATCAGGTANGTCGAGTTGAAGACCTTCCCTATCCTGAAGACCCTGATCCTCGAACGGTCGACGCGCATGCTCCTCGAGATGAGGTCGATGACGTCCGAGTCGTCGTCGATCGATGCGGGCCCCAGATCCGTCACGACCTTCAGCAGCGACTCCGGATCCCTCGCTCCGACTCCCTCCCAACCGCCCTCAGTGAGCTCTTCCAGAACGATCTTCGGCAGGGAGAAGCCCACGGTGCCTGCCCTGAGGAAGGTCTGGAGCCTTCCGGTGAGGGGTTTGACCAGCTGGCCGGTCGAGACGNGGTGTGAGGCCGTCTTCGAGGCCGGTATGCGGAGGGCCCCTGTCGGCTCGTCCCTGCTGAGGAGGCCCCTCTCCACCGCCATCTCCACCACAGGCTGCAGGCTCAGGACCACGGTCCTCAGCGCCGACTCGTCCCATCGTTCCTTCGACGCCCACCAGAAGACCCTCCAGAGAGGCGGGTAGATCGAAGTCAGAGCGTTCACCTTCCTGACGACGATGTATTCCGGCCCGAAGAGGAGCCGGTGGGCCATCCCCCTGAAGTCCCTGAGCAGGTCCTCAACCACCTCTCCGACGACCCTCAGNCCGTACTCGAGGAGGAGCGCCTGCAAGGTCTCCCTGTGGCCGGAGGAGGTGAAGGGCGTGAGGAGCTTCGACGCCAGCAGCTCCCCGCTCTCCGAGCGCCTTACGTCCTCTCGGAGCGTCTTGAGGTCAACCGTGATAACCCGGAGGCCGTTGGCCCTCTCCGACGAGATCCGCCGCTCGCCGGGATCCAGGACCCTCATCACCTCGTCCTGAAGGCCCTTCCTCGTCAGCACCGGGTACCTGATCTCCAGGAGGACCACGACCTACTCATGAGCCGTTCGAGCCCTCTCTTGAGCGTGACCCCGGAAAACTGCTCGCCTTTCGGTCCTTGACGGTGTGCGCCAGATTTACGGTCCTCGGGAGCCGGCGAGCCGTCGACTCGGTGCGGATCGGTTGATGAGGGACTCGTGCAGCATACGAACGTGGAGCGGACCACGGAGCTCCGGTTGAGACCTGTCGGTGTGGTCAGGGTCAGTGCGTCGGACGAGGAGGTGAGGGAGAAAGCGGGTCAGATCGANGGGTACGTCGAGGTCTTCGAGGAGTTCGCAGAGGCCCTCGACGGGATCGAGGAGTACTCCCACGTCTTCGTGATCGCATACCTCCACAAGACCGAGTGGAAGGGNCTGCTGAAGGTGAGGCCGAGGAGGTTGCTCAGGAAGGGCTTCAGGGAGGAGGAGCTGCCGGTTCTCGGCGTCTTCGCTACCGACTCGCCGGTGAGGCCCAATCCGATAGCGCTGACGCTCGTCCGCCTCCTCGGAAGGGAGAGGAACAGGCTCAGGGTGAAGGGGTTGGACCTCTTCGACGGCACGCCGGTC
>AWOE01000091.1 GCA_000494145.1 Candidatus Calditenuaceae archaeon JGI OTU-1
GCTAGGCCACGGGCCCATCGCATCCCGATCTCCGGACGATTTTATTGGGGATCTGTCTTCCGGTATTGCGCGCTTCTTTTAGGGGTCTCGGTCGGCCGGTTCCTGATGGGCGTCTTTGTGGCGTCATCGGATCTCCATACTGGAGTACGGTGGCTTGAACTTAACCTTATGGAGGGATTTTTGGCTTCCCNATCGCCGAAGACGGGTATCTCNGCGGCGGACATATCGGGTTGGTGTTTTTCACGAGGCCCATTATGCAGAGCGTCGACCTCAGTATTGTTAGGGAAATGAAAACCGCCATCCCGACCTGAAAACAGGTCTCATCAAGCCTCCTAACCCGAGCTTCAGACTATGAAGGTTCTCTACGATGAGGGCCTGCCTCCGCGGGGCCTCAACCTCGTGACGGCCACCCTTACTATTGGGTCGTCGATGACGTACAGACCGTCCTTTCTCGTGATCAGGCCCGCACCCATCAGGTTCAAGAGGACGTCCCGCAGGACCTTGTCGTTCACACCTAACTCGTCCCTAAGCTCGCTCCAGCTGGCTCCATGCCTCAGCACCCTCAGGGCCGCCGTGTACAGGTCCCTCCTCCGCCTGATCATGAAGTGGTCCAGCTCTTCTAGGACTATCTTGACCGCCTCACTTAAGGTCGCTTTGAGGGCCTCCTCGTGGCTCATCCTCCTCACGCACCTGAAGTTCCCGTAGTAGGTCAGCCAGCCCGGGTAACNGTCTAGGCTTTCGAGGNCCTNNTCCAACTCGCTTTCCCTCGGAACCATCTTATGCTCCGCGAACCCCCGGAGGAGGAATTCTCTTGAGATGTCCCTGCTGAAGGGCTTAAGCTCTATCCTTGCGGGCTGGCGNCCGTAGAGCGGCGAGCCCTCGTCGGGCTCCAGCATCCTCCTAAGCACGCCGACGTAGGACCCGGTGAAGACCAGCCTCAGCCCTCTGTACGTGTCCCAGAGTGACTTCAGGAGTCTTAGGAACTGGGGTGAGGCTATNTCCTGCACCTCGTCAAGGACCACGACCCGCTCCCCGACCCTCGCGAAAATGCTACCGACCGCCTTAGTCCACTTTAACCGCAGGGCCATAAGTTCCAGCTCCAGTTCCCTGAACTCGACTCCCAACGACTGGCTGAGGGCTCGGGCTAGGCCGCGGAGCCCCCTAACCCCCATCAGGTTCACGTAGAGCCCACCCGTCTCCTTGACGAAGGTCTTGACGAGCGAGGTCTTCCCGACCATCCTCCTCCCGAGGACCGCGACCCACTGGCCGCTCCCTACAAGCCTCGAGAGCTCCTCATACTCCTCCCCCCTGCCGAAGAGCTCGTTGAGCCTCTCCTTGGGCCTCAGGTCGAAGAGCAACTCGCTTCACTTACCCGGGTAAGTACTTACCCAGGTAAGTTATGAACGTTCTTCACGGGTTTGAGGTGGCGAACACCCGTNNTAGCTACTGGATGTTCAGAGGACATCTCTAGCGATGCCGTGGGTAATACACACGTTCAGGAAAACCTTATAGGAAACTCGATTATTATCTGATTTGACATGCACCACGGTACGATCTGGAGATTATGCGTCGTTGCCATCCTTTCGTTAATGGCTATNGTGAGCGTAGCTGCGCAAGAGTTNATTGTACTGGCGAATGATAAAGGTGTTCAGAAGAGTAGTTTTGCTAGAGATGAGGGTATACAAGTACTGATTACACTTCCATATCCTGCTAATGTAGAAGTCTGGCTTCACAATCCTCCTGGAACTGCCGGCCCCTCACCTACACTCTTTATCCCAGCTACCCCGGTTCCTGCAAACATTCTGACACAGCTTGGACCGAGGTGGTTGGATGAAAGGGCGCCATGCGGCAAATATCGATTGGAGATAAGAATTCTGAATCCACCTCAACCATTATCTCCAAGAACCGAATATAGATATTTCGATTACGCTACGAATGAACCTCCATGCACACTTGTTCCACCTCCACCTCCACCACCTCCCCCTCCCACTCCAGATTTCATCCTTTTAATTACAATAGCAGGTATCTCATTAGCCGTAGTAGCTGCGAGTGTAATAGNTCTTCTATTATCTAGGTGGAGGGCCCCACCACCGAAGGAGAGAGTTGTTACTCCTCCAATTTCTCCACCCCCAGTTTCTCCAACCCCAGCTCCACCATCGGCTCCGCCAAAAGGACCGCATAGGAGAACTCCTATAGTTAGAGGTTTAGAGAAGGAGGAGGAATAGCCCTTGAAGTTGATCGTACGGGATAGATTGTCTGGGAAGAGATATGAGCTCGAAATCTTTGAAGAGAATACAGCTAAAGATGTTATTGATGCTTTAATAGACTCCGGGCTGATTAGACCGACGCCGGGGGAGGGGTATGAATGGATTCTTCTAGATTCTAGGTTTGTCCAAATTCAATCCAACGAGCGGATATCATCGAGGTTTGGTAGTGGTGAAGGTGAAGTATTCTTAGTTGCTAGGGTTGTAGGTGGGGATGCGAGGCGTTATTGGTATGGAAAATATGGAAAAAATGGAATACATTAAACCAAGAATCACAAAAGTAGAAGAATTCAATCCTGATGAAGATGTGGCCAGTAGACAGAGAATAATCCAAGGTTGGGACCAAGAATTGTTAAAGAATGCTTCTGTAATGGTGGGAGGGGCCGGGGCTTTAGGCAACGAAATAATAAAGAATCTTGTCATGCTAGGTTTTGGAACAATCTACGTAGTTGACTTCGACACCGTGGTTCGGTCCAACCTGAACCGCTGTGTGTTGTACCGAACAATTGACGCTGAATTAAAAACATTTAAAGCTGAAGCTATAGCTAAGAGGGCAAAAGAAATAGATCCATACAGGTATATTGAAATTATTCCTATTGTGGAGGAGATAGGCCCGCAGGGAATAAACTACAGGAATCGCCTATTCACCGAAAAAAATATACANCTTATCTTCGGAGCGTTCGATAATGTTGCTAGCAGGATCCATATGACCACTATCGCCTATTACCACGGCATCCCGTACGTTGATGGTGGAATGTGGGGGNCGATAGGAAACGTGTTTGTCATGAACCCTCCTTNAACAGCTTGCTACGTCTGCTCCCTTTCAGAGGAATCCTGGACGGAGATGTTAAAAAGACTCCAATGCAGCATGAAAGGCACTCTTGAAAGCATGGAGATGCCCTCCCTACCTACTACAAGCTCTATCGTCGCAGCAATACAGGTCCAAGAAGCATTAAAAATACTCTTCAGCAAGAGGAACCCGGGTGGTAGCTCTTTAGGCGTCCCATCCTTAGGCAAGATGATAAGCTTCAATCTGATCACAAACGACTGGATAGTGTACGAGGTTCCTAAGAGGCCTGACTGCCCTGTATGTAGCAACGTAGGGAGGGGATAGAATGCTTCCATTACAATGGCTTCTTAATCGTTTAAAGAATGAAGAAGAACAGCTTCTAAATAAGTTTCCAGANGTAAANTTTGATGTTGAAGACTTGTATGATTTGAAGAAGGAGTCAGGTAGATATTTAAAGATACCTGTGCCAGTCGGCATAGATGAAGTAGAAGTCATTAGAATATACAAGTTTAAGAAGTTATATGCAAAAGCATTTGTTAAGAAGGGAGATGTTATCGATAGAACATCATACCATGACTTCAACCTCTACATCTTGAGAAGTTATCCATTAGGGCTTTCAAGTATAAAGAACCCACTTAAGCGACCANTATANGAAGCCCCCGTTAGGATNAGATACCTCTCAAACATCTTCCATCCAAACATAATGCCTGGACCAAACTACATAGACGACGAGTACTCTGGTGCTGTCTGCTGGGCGGCCTACTCAACTTGGTTACCTGCATTTACCTTAGATAAACTTGTCGAAAGCTTCAGGATACTTATTGAGAATCCAAACCCCGATCCTAGAGAGGCTTTGAAGAGACCTGTCTGCTTAGAAGCGGCGTCATTCTTTTCAAAATCTATGTACCGATCGGTGGGGGTGGTAGGAGGCGGTAATAAAAAGCCAAGAGTANTTGGTGTGGGATAGTATGAGCTGGCATAAATATCAAGTCCATAGTTTTGACTATGTGCTTAAAGGTATAATGGATGAATGCAAGAAATCCCTCCCAAATGAAACAATAGGTTTTCTAGTGGGAATATTCTGTAAATGGCGAAATGAATACTATACGCTAGTTGACGGCTATATGCCGGTAGAAGGTTCTTCTAGCGAGTATCACGTTGTAATGGATGTTGAATCAATTGCATCCTCACTAAAGATGCTCGAAGAAGAATATGACGATAAACATTCCATCGTAGGATGGTATCACTCGCACCCAGGATANGGTGTATTCCTTTCTGCTATAGATATTAAATCACATATGACTTTCTTTAACCACCCACTACATGTAGCACTTGTTGTAGACCCTATAAAAAAGAGATATGGTTTCTTTAAGCTTTCGAAAAATAATGAATCCATTCCAATTAGTTACGCTATATGGAAGAGGAAGATGGCCGATGAGCGGTAGAAGAAAACCAAAGGTCATCAACAGGAGAAACGAGTTTATATTAGAGGAAAAACCACCACCGACTCCGCCGGAATACGAACTTGTTGAAGCTTGGTCGCCAGATGAGCNTGTCCGGAGCAGCCGAGGAACTCGAATATCTTTAATTATCTCTTCGATAGCGTTATTTATTGCTATGTTATCACTGATTGCGATTCTAGCCGTGTTATCACAGAATTTGAATTTATTCAGACCTGTAACAACAACCTATACTACCACGACATTAACGACTTTCTATACAACAACTATTACTACGACATCAGTGGCTTCCTATACAACAACTTACNTCACTANGACAGTTGCCACAACTACAGTTCCAGAATACTGTCCATTTTTTAGTTCGGATTCGGATATAGATTATATCGCTTTTAATAACATGATGCTGACACGCAATAAAATTAATATCACTATCACAATAAACTTGAAAATAAGCTTGGAGAAACTCCATGTGAATAATAAGAATTTTTCAATAGTCTATACAAACTATGANAATAAGAATGAAACTAAATCCGAGTACGCGTCAANTGTTAATATAGTTAATCACTCTCTCTATTCAGTCAACTTTACAATTACTGACCCTCCAAATTGGATCAGATATATAGTAGACATCAAATTTAATAAAAACGATACGACTAGCTGTATTATTGCTAGATTTTATGGACCATAGTCTTTCAAGATCCTAAGCTGACATTCGACCGGTGTCTGAGCTTCTTGATTTCTTCTTCCAATCTTTTCTTCTCATCTTCTAATTCTTTGATTATGGTGTTTTTCGCCTCTTCACTGATGTCTTGATACTCTCCGGAAATCCGGCTGTTATACTGATTTCTTCTTCCAATCTTTTCTTCTCATCTTCTAATTCTTTGATTATGGTGTTTTTCGCCTCTTCACTGATGTTTTGTATCTTCACTATCTCGATCTTCTTCTCTATTTCATGGATCTTATTCATAATTTGCCGAATGCGAGTCATATCACTGTTCTGCGGCGTGGGCGATTCCGTTGAATTTTTCTCTTCAAAAATGTTTCTCACTACTGGCGGACGTCTTCTAAATCGAAGTCTGAAAAAGAATAGTACCACTATTACCATGAGTATAAACAAGCTCAGCAACAACGTCACTGTTACAGCATCCATATATGCATATAGGCATTCGTAGTATGTAACCTTTTCTATAACAGTATACAGAACTGATAAATCATATATTCACGTCATCCGCGAACCACAGACTAGACAGGTATAACAGCCGGATTTCCGGAGAGTATCAAGACATCTTTCATGATATACAACAAAGCATTCTGGATTCTTACACAATATTAATTCACGACCTGCAGAATCTATGATTGAATCCTGCATGACCGGGCAGTGTTCATTCATCCAAGATAAAAAAACTCTTAACTGATACCGTTCTTCCTTTATTTTATGTTCCTGAGTCTGCAACTTTTCTAACATCCTATGTAAATCAATCTTTATCCTACCCTCTTTATCCGGAGTGATGTCCTTGAAGACTTTATATAATATGGTGTTTAGTATATNCATNAACTCATTTACAACATTTTGAAGGTCTGGAGCTGGTCTACCTAGCAATTTTTTTAACTCGTCTTTTATCGTGTCAGTTCCCCGTGCTGCACCAGGAAGAGTTACTATAAAAATCCTTTTCTCCTGTGATGATTCCAGCGTTTTCAGTTTTTCCTCAAGGGTTTGAAGTTTCTCCTTATGTCGCTCGATTTTCATCGCATCCTCTTTTAACATCTCTAATATGTAAACTATCTCTTTCTCCACTTGGATCTCTTTTCTCAATTTTTCTAGCTCCTTGTCTGAANCCATTTTTTTCATTTTCACTTTCTTAGTAAAAGGTCGAAGAAAGGGATACAAGTATANGAATCCTATTAATGTAGTATCACTATCGTTCTTATCAATTATTTCCTCAACATATCGCATGTATTTTAGAAGAATTCCTAAGAGCTTTTGATTTAAAGCAGCTAAATCATCTTCAATTAGAGATTTAAGCTCTCTCAATTCACTATTATAGGCGAGGAGTGTGTCATAGAGCTTAAAATTAATGTGGCGCATCACAGCGAGCAATTTTAACATTAAAAGGAATCGGTTTATAATTGTGATAGGTAGAACTCCCTTCCTACCTTCACTGGATTGCTGCGCCAACGATTCAGAGAACAGTTTTTCATACTCTTCACCTGTCATATTCCCAAGTATGTACACGAGGTTTAGCTTCTCCGTCTCAGTAAGTTTTTGTTGTGCCACTGGGCTAGTATAATCAGCTCCGGAGACTTCAAGAAGATCATCTATCTTTATTAT
>AWOE01000092.1 GCA_000494145.1 Candidatus Calditenuaceae archaeon JGI OTU-1
CGATCAGGATGAGGTGCGACTTCTGCCACGCCCTCATAGTCGAGAGACCTGTAATCAGGGAGATAGGGGGAGGCAGGTATTATTTCTCCAGCGAGGAGTGTGCTGACGCCTTCGAGAGGAAGCTCAGGGGTGAGGAGATTGAGATACCGTGGTGGGAGAAGCAGACCGGTGAGCGNTCAAGGGCCGGCAAAAGACGAAAGGGCCGCTGACAACTGAGGCGGCGTAACGGGGCCGTCGCTCCTCAGCTTAACGTTCCCCTCAGGATCTATTACGAACGTCGTGTCGACGTATGCGATCCGCCAGCTTTTCGTGAGCTCGCCCGTCTCGTCAAGAACCAAGTACCATCCTTTGTCACCCCATTGAGAAATGAAGGAGGACAGAACTCCAGCGTCTTCAGGTGGAGGCACTCCANNACGGCCCTCAAGCCCTGCCAGCCTCAGNACNGAAGGCNNCCACAGGTCCACCACGATTACTACGACTTCGTCAGCTCGCGCTCTCACAGCGTCCTTTATCAGAGGACCTACAACGGCGCAGCTTGGACACCACGCTGCCATAAACCAGACGACGACGAACCTTCCCCTGAGCTCCGAAAGCCTGAGCGTTTTACCGTCGATGGTCACGAAGNCGGTATCGGGTGCCTTCATCCCCTGAAACGGGCCNACTTTCGGGCTCTCTGCAGCTGGAACGGCATTGCCTGTCCTCGCCTGATCTCCGATAACGGTTGGNAGGGTACCGGTCGATCCGCCTTGAAAGCCAGCGCTGAAGAAGCCCGTTAACGCAAGGACTCCTACGAGCAGCAGGCAACAGAGGAGCCCTGCNATGACAGTCGGTCGTGTTCTATCTGTACCCCTTGCCCCCTCGACCTTTTTACGCTCAGAACCTCCTTTTCGCCTGTTTGATCTNTGCGATCCGGCAGTGGANCCTCCGCAACAATCCGCCATGGCTTCTCACCCTCAACAANAGGATGATCCGGAAGCCCATCCTAACTCCAGCTTCCTCTTTCTTGCGTTCGTACCAGCTCCATTAACCCAGCGCCTGTACATGTAGTAGTGATTGAGCCATAACAGAGCAATCGAGGCCACCACCAGAAGCCTTCCGTACGTCAACATGGCCCCCGAGACGAGCGGCAGAACTCCTGCTGAGAGCAGGACAGTAACCATAAGCCCACCACCGCAGCAGCTGAAGAAGCCGAAGAAAGCCGGAAGGGCTGAGGTGAAGACTGGAACGGCCGTCCTCTTGGAGCTAACACGGCAGGCAGTCCTTCGAGACGTATAGTACAGAGCCGATGCGTTAAGGCCGATCAGGGTTGATATTGTGAGCGTTGCGAGGGCCGCTTCCAGGCTGACCGAAATGGTCCAGTACCTGTCGACATATACGACCAGCCAGGGCACCTGACCTATCGGGCCTCTCGTTATGAGCAGGGCCTGAGGCACTGTGACGTAATCTGGGACGGGAAGGGGGTTCCTGAAGATCATCCCTATTGCGAAAGCGTAAGCCGATGCGAAGAGTATGGAGGAAAGTACGCCGATCCTTCTCGCCCCTCTATCTGATGCGATCAGATTNACGAACCGGATGTAGGTCATCTCCCTCAACCACTTTTCATCCATCGCCATACATATTCCATTCGTTTAACTTCTGACAAGCGAATGGTGAGTTGAACTTCATTCACCAGCGATCGGTGGTAGGGGCTGGAGCTATCGGTGTCGAGATAGGGCAGGCAATGAACCGCCTTGGAGTTAAGACGACGATGGTTGAGGTGCTGGACCGCGTCCTTCCNGGAATAGAACCCGAACTCTCTAAGGTCTTGACAGACGTACTCAGGAAAGAGGGGGTGAAGGTCTACACCAAGACCAGGGTTGTGCGCGTCAGGAAGAAAGGCGAGAGAAAGGTAGTCGAGCTGGCTACAGGTGAAGGTAGGAAAGAGGAGGAGGTCGAACAAGTCTTGGTTGCAACTGGAAGGAGTCCCAATACTGATGGACTAAACCTTGAGGAGGTTGGGGTGAAGCTCGACAAGCGCGGGTTCGTTGTAACCGATGCCGCGATGAGAACGACGAATCCCAACGTCTACGCAGCAGGAGACGTAGTCTCGAAGAAGTGGATGTTGGAGACGCTCGCGGCCAGAGAAGGTGTGGTCGCTGCGATCAACATGTACGGTGGTAGGGCGGAGATGGATTACAAAGGAGTGCCCCTCGTGGTCTTCACAGAGCCCCAGGTAGCATCTGTAGGTCTCACCGAGGAGGAGAC
>AWOE01000093.1 GCA_000494145.1 Candidatus Calditenuaceae archaeon JGI OTU-1
TCACCAGCGATCGGTGGTAGGGGCTGGAGCTATCGGTGTCGAGATAGGGCAGGCAATGAACCGCCTTGGAGTTAAGACGACGATGGTTGAGGTGCTGGACCGCGTCCTTCCNGGAATAGAACCCGAACTCTCTAAGGTCTTGACAGACGTACTCAGGAAAGAGGGGGTGAAGGTCTACACCAAGACCAGGGTTGTGCGCGTCAGGAAGAAAGGCGAGAGAAAGGTAGTCGAGCTGGCTACAGGTGAAGGTAGGAAAGAGGAGGAGGTCGAACAAGTCTTGGTTGCAACTGGAAGGAGTCCCAATACTGATGGACTAAACCTTGAGGAGGTTGGGGTGAAGCTCGACAAGCGCGGGTTCGTTGTAACCGATGCCGCGATGAGAACGACGAATCCCAACGTCTACGCAGCAGGAGACGTAGTCTCGAAGAAGTGGATGTTGGAGACGCTCGCGGCCAGAGAAGGTGTGGTCGCTGCGATCAACATGTACGGTGGTAGGGCGGAGATGGATTACAAAGGAGTGCCCCTCGTGGTCTTCACAGAGCCCCAGGTAGCATCTGTAGGTCTCACCGAGGAGGAGACNGTAAAGGAGTTCGGTGGGTGTGCCTGCAGGACCCTTGAGCTCTACGATCTGCCGAAGTCCAGGATCACTGGCTACAAGTCAGGGATAGCTAAGGTGGTGATCGACCCGTCGAGCGGCAGAGTGCTGGGGTACCACGTGATAGCGCCGAACGCTGCAGAGTTCGCATCGACGGCTTCGCTGATCANCAGGTTTAACCTCACGATCGAAGACGTCCTCTGGATCCACACCGTCTTTNCGACCTTCTCGGAATCACTGAAATTGGTCGCGACGAAGTTCTTCAGGCAGTTAGAACTCATGCCTTGTTGCATGGAGTAGTNGGAACCGAAGGGCCTGCGGTTGCCATCNTCCCGCCATTTTCTCCGGGAATTNGGCACCAGCTACCACAATTCGNGACCTTACAGCAGAGGGTATCGAACTNTATATGAAAATCATTTGAACCTAAGCGCGTAATTAGGTTAAAAATATATCATGCCCAGATTAACGGTGANGGCGTGACCGCCCTGTCGCCTGATCCGACCTTCTACCCGACGCCAGCTGAAGCCATGAGGGCGCCACCGGAAAAGGTCGCCTACGTCGCAGCCCTCCACGTAGGGACNGGTATCGACAAACCAGATTTCATTGCTGTAGTGGACGTTGACCCGAGATCTGACGATTACGGAAGGATAATTCANAGGGTGGAGCTTGAAGAAACCGGGGACGAACTGCATCACTTCGGCTGGAACGCCTGCAGCTCGATGCTCTGTCCATACGGAGATCCTACGGTTGAGAGGAGATACCTCATCGTACCGGGTCTCAGGTCCTCCAACGTCTACGTCCTCGACACGAAGCCGGACCCTAGGAGGCCGCGGATTGTGAAGAAGATACCAGGCGCTAAGATCACCAGGGTCACAGGATATTCGAGGCTGCACACGGTTCACTGCGGTCCGGATGCGATCTACATCAGCGCCCTCGGCGGACAAGGAGACGAGGGTCCTGGAGGGGTGCTCCTCCTCGACCACAGAACCTTCGAGCCCTTAGGAAGGTTCGAGGTCCATAGGGGGCCACAATATCTCGCATACGACTTCTGGTGGCATCTGGCGGAGGACACGATGGTCACCAGCGAGTGGACCGTGCCGAAATATTACGAGAACGGTCTCGATCTGGAGGCCCTGACCAAAGGACTGTATGGGAACAAGCTGCACTTCTGGGACCTGAGGAAAAGGAGGCACCTCCAAGCAATAGAGTTGGGGAAGGACGAGAGGATGGTCCTGGAGCTGAGGCCGTTCCACAACCCTGAGAGACCTATGGGGTACGTGAATGTGGTNGTGAACGTCTCAGACCTCAGCTCCAGCGTGTGGCTCTGGTACAAGGAGGATGGCAGATGGGATGCCAGGAAGGTAATCGAGATCGAGGCGGTGCCGTTGGAGAAGGATCTGTTGCCGGAAGCC
>AWOE01000094.1 GCA_000494145.1 Candidatus Calditenuaceae archaeon JGI OTU-1
CTACACGTACATCGTCCTCGTCGCTCTCCTTTCCAAGCTGACGCGCCGGCCAGTGAAGTGGGTAGAAACGAGGAGGGAGCACATGCTCGCAAGTTCTCACGGAGCCGACAGGCACTTCAAGGTCGAGGCCGCCTTCAGCAGGAGCGGAGAGCTCTTGGGAATCAAGGCGATCACGGTCGACGACATCGGAGCCTACGCTCGGCACGAGCCTGCAGGGCTGACGGTCTGGGCCCAGGTCGCACCGGGAGCTACGAGGCTCAGGAACCTCACGATGACGATGTACGCGGTCTTCACCAACAAGTGCCCGGCCGGGCCGAACAGGGGCTTCTCGAGGGCGCCACACCAGTTCATGATCGAGAGGATCCTGAACGCTGGTGCGAAGGAGCTCGGGATCGATCAGGTCGAGATACGGCGCCGGAACTACATCACCAAGGACGAGCAGCCCTACGTGACGCTGAACGGTTGCGTCTACGACGGCGGCGACTACGTCGGAGCTCTCCTGAAGGCCGCGGAGGCGCTGGGCTACGAGCGCTGGAAGGCCGAGAAGGAGAGGGCCCGGAAGGAGGGGAGGTTGATAGGGATAGGCTTCGCCTGCACTTTGGACTCCGGATCGCCCAACATGGGTCAGGTCAAGATGATGAACCCGAAGGTCCCGAACGTGGGAGGGAGCGAGGCCGCGACGGTCACGGTGACGTTCGACGGCAAGGTCCACGTCAAGCTGGGCAGCGTCCCTCAGGGTCAGTCCCACGAGACCGTTGCGGCCCAGATAGTCGCCGACGTGCTCGGCGTTCCCATGGAGGACGTGACGGTTGCCAGGGGCTTCGACTCCCACTCCCACCCCCACACGATCCACTCCGGCACATATGGCAGCCGCTTCGCCGGCTTCGGTACGGCCTCCGTGCTGGGAGCTGCGCTGAAGGTGAGGGAGAAGATCGTTAAGCTCGCCGCGAGGCTGCTCGAGTGCTCACCGGACGACGTCGTCCTCGAGGACGGAAAGGCCTACGTCGCCGGCTCTCCTGACAGATACGTCAGCCTCAGGAGGATCGCGAGGACCGCCTACTCCAACGTCGAGGAGGTGGGGGAGCTCGGGCTTGGGCTCTCGGAGACCTTCGTCTACGCGGGTGACATGCGATCTCCCGACGAGAGGAAGACGGCAAACCTCGCCCTCACTTACAGCTACCAGGTGCACGGAGTCGTGGTCGAGGTCGACCGTGAGACCGGGGTGGTGAACGTTCTGGATTACGTCATCGTCGACGACGCGGGAAGGGTGATCAACCCTCTGGTCTTAGAGGGCCAGCTCCACGGAGCCGCCCTCCACGGTCTCGCGGCCGTGCTTTACGAGTCGCTGGAGTACGACGAATCGGGCCAGCTGCTGACCTCCTCCTTCATCGATTACCTATGCCCGACCGCGCTGGAGGCCCCTGAGTTCAGAACCTACTCGATCGAGACCCTCTCCACCTCATCGCCGCTCGGTTCGAGGGGCGTCGGTGAGGGTTGCGGCACGCCGATCCCTGCGCTCGTCAACGCGATCGAGGACGCCCTCTCTGACGGTGACGTCTGGCTCGTCTCGTCGCACGTGAAGCCCGAGGAGGTGCTCAGGTTGATCAGGAGAATGGGGGGTGGTAGGGCGTGAGCGGTTTCAGGGGCTCCGTCTCGATAACAGCTGTCTCCCAGACGCCCTTCAGCAGGGGCAGGGTCGACAGGGGAGAGCCGAGGCTGACCCCGAAGGAGTACTGCGCCTGGGCCCTCGAGGAGCTGCTGAAATCGGCAGGCCTCCATCTGAAGGACCTCAAGGGACAGGGCGTGGGCGTCATGGGCAGCGAGTACCCCCACTCGGAGATCTGGTCACCTGAGCTCGTCCAGGACCTGGGTCTTGAGCCGAAGGTTCTGGTCCGTGCGGACCAGGGCGGGACCAACGCCGCGGCCCTCGTCGTCCAAGGAGCCCTCATGATCCACGCCGGCTACATCGACCACTTCCTGATAGTGGGTGCCGACTCGCCGTTGCTCGGAGGCCCGGGACCGACCTGGGACTACGACACCGACTTCATGAGGCCCCTCGGGTACATGGGGCCTATCAGCGTAGCCGCGCAGCTGATGAGGAGGTACGTGCACGAGTCCGGTGCGAGGCCGGAGCACTTCGGAAAGGTCGCCGTGACGGAGAGGCTCCACGCGTCGCTCAACCCGAAGGCCTACTTCAGGGCGCCGATGAGCATGGAGGACTACCTGAACTCGAGGGTCCTCTCGGATCCGATGAGGATGTTCGACGTGACGCCCTTCGTCAACGGAGGCTTCGCCATCCTCCTCTCATCCAGCAGGGTGGCCCGTCGGGTCGCCGAGAATCCGGTGCCGATCCTCGGCTTCGGCGAGTACCACAACTACAGGGAGGGCAGACCCTTCGCACCGGAGATAACCACGACCGGAGTGAAGGTGGCCGCGGCCGAGGCCTACAGCATGTCAGGCACGTCGCCGAAGGAGATCGACAACTTCCACCCGTACGACGACTTCACGGTGGCCGTTTTGATGCAGATCGAGGACGCCGGCTTCGCCGAGAAGGGGAGGGCCCCGAAGTTCCTCGACGAGAACGACATCTCTTACAAGGGCAACCTGCCGATCAACACCAGCGGCGGCCTCCTCTCGGCCGGACAGGCGGGGATGGCGTGCGGGTGCCTCCACATCGTCGAGGCCGTGATGCAGCTCCGCGGAGAGTGCGGCGAGAGGCAGGTCAAGGGCGCGAGGAGGGCCCTCGTAACGGCCATAGGCGGCATAGGATACCACGGCCACTTCGTCAACGCGGCCGCTCTGATCCTGGGCACCGAGTGATCCTCAAACTCTTATCTGCGGAACTTCGCTGTGTAGAAGCGAGCTGAGAGGACTTGAGGGTCCTCACTTTCGCCCAGGCCCTGAACGAGGCGCTGAGGGAGGAGATGAGGCGCGACGAATCGGTTCTGGTGCTAGGGCAGGACGTCGGGAAGAAGGGCGGCGTTTACCTCGTCACGCAGGGCCTCCTCGAGGAGTTCGGGCCCGAGAGGGTGGTCGATACTCCGCTCTCCGAGTCGGCCATAATCGGGTCAGCGATAGGTCTGGCGCTCTACGGCTTCAGGCCCGTGGCCGAGATCCAGTACGCCGATTTCATCTACGGAGGCTTCGAGCAGATCGTCAGCAACCTCGCGACGCTCAGGTACAGGTCCGGCGGCGACTTCTCGGCTCCGCTCGTCATCAGGTCTCCCGTCGGCGGATGGATCAGGGGAGGCATGTACCACTCCCAGAGCCCCGAGGCCTACTTCACCCACACGCCAGGCCTCATCGTAGTCTGTCCCTCGACACCTGGAGACGCGAAGGGCCTCCTGAAGGCCGCCATCAGGTCCGACGACCCTGTGATCTTCTTCGAGCCTAAGAGACTCTACTGGACGCTGAAGGGGAAGGTCCCGGAGGGCGATCACGTGGAGCAGCTGGGAAGGGCCCGCGTCCTCAGGCAGGGAGATGACGTCACGGTGGTCACCTTCGGAGCGGCCGTCCACGAGGCCCTCGATGCAGCCCGCAGGGCCGAGGAGAGGGGGATATCCGTCGAGGTGATAGATCTCAGGACCTTGAAGCCTCTGGACCTCGAGACCGTCGTGGGAAGCGTCAGGAGGACCGGGAGGCTCGTCGTCGCCCACGAGGCCCCCTTCTTCGGAGGGTACGGTGCAGAGGTCGTATCCGAGGTCGTCGAGGAGGCGTTCTTCCACCTCGAGGCTCCGCCGAAGCGCGTCGCCGGCTTCGAGTCTCCCATCCCGCTGGCCCACGAAACGCTTTATCTCCCCAACTCTAACAGGATACTCGATGCCATCGTTGAGGTCTGCAGCTTCTGAGGTGGTGATCGCATGGATCTGAGGCTTCCCGAGATAGGGGAGGGTGTGACCGAGGCCGAGATCGTCAGGTGGCTCGTCAAGGAGGGCGACCACGTCAAGAAGTTCCAGCCGATAGTGGAGGTCACCACGGTCAAGGTGAACATAGAGGTCCCCTCTCCGGTGGAGGGCAGGATCGCGAAGATCCTCGCTAAGGAGGGAGAGGTCGTCAAGGTGGGCCAGGTCATAGCCGTCATCGAGGAGGTTGGAGCGCCGGCCGAGGAGCTGGTGCCCGAGAGGGCGGAGAGGCCGGTTGCCGCACAGCGCGTCGAGGAGGTGGTTGTGAGGGCCGAGAGGCCGAAGAGGGAGGTGCTCGCATCGCCTGCGGTCAGGAGGCTGGCGAGGGAGCTCGGCGTTCCGCTGGAGGAGGTGGAGGGCACTGGGCCCGGCGGCAGGATCACCGAGGAGGACGTGAGGAGATACCACGAGCTGATGCAGGCCCGGAAGCCGGCCGAGGTTCCGCCAGCGACACAGCCGGTGCAGGTCGTCGAGGCCGAGTTCGAGGAGGTGCCGATAAGAGGGGTCAGGAGGGCGATAGCGGAGCACCTCTCCAAGGCCGTCAGGTCAGCCGCCTACGTCACGATCTTCGACGAGGCCGACGTCACGAGGCTGGTGGAGGTGAGGGAGTCGCTGAAGGAGGAGGCCGAGAAGGCCGGGATCAAGCTCACCTACCTGCCCTTCGTCGTCAGGGCCATCGTCAAGGCCGTCAGGAACCATCCGGTGTTGAACACCACCATCGACGAGGAGAGGATGGTGATCAGGTACCACAAGCGGGTCAACGTCAGCATCGCCGTCCACACCGAGGAGGGGCTTGTGGTCCCGGTCCTTCACGGAGCTGACAGCCTCTCGCTCTTCGAGATAGCCCGGAGGCTCGAGGACCTGATCGAGAGGGCCAGGAGCAGAAGGCTCTCGCTTGANGAGGTCAGGGGAGGAACGATAGGGATCACCAACTACGGCGCCGTCGAGGGCCTCAGCGGCACACCGATTCCCAACTACCCCGAGACCGCCATCATAGGGACCGGAAGGATAATGAGGGTTCCGAGGGTCGTGGGCGACGAGGTCGTTCCGAGGTACGTNATGCCCCTCTCGCTGACCTTCGACCACAGGATAGTCGACGGCGAGCCNGCCTCGAGGTTCCTCAGGGAGGTCGCGAGGTACCTCGAACGGCCCGAGCTNCTCCTTCTCTGATGCCCGATGGGAAACTCATATCGTGGAGATCTCGGCCTCTATTGGGGGATGGCATTCCAGTACCCGTACCCGGGAGCTACGACGCTCGGCATCAGGGGAANNGACGCTGTGGTCCTCGCCTCCGAGAAGAGGCTGACCTACGGATACTTCGTGATGTCGAAGAACGTCAGGAAGGTCTTCCAGATCACGCCGAAGGTCGGTGCGGCCTGCGCTGGCTTCGTCTCCGACATGCAGAACCTGATCAGGGACGTCAAGTTCCTCATCAACCTCTACACGATAGAGGAGAAAAGGAATCCGAGCGTCAGGGTGATAGCCAAGGTCGTCTCCAACCTCCTCTTCGGCAACAGGTACTTCCCGTACCTGACCGAGACGATCGTCGGCGGCTTCGACGAGTCCGGACCCCACGTGATAGTTCTGGACGCGATGGGTTCGATGATCGAGGACGACTTCGCCGTCGTCGGCACCGGTGCTGAGATAGCTGCAGGCGTCCTCGAGGGGGAGTACAGGCAGGGAATGTCCGCGTCCGAGATCTACGAGCTCGCGACGAAGGCCCTCAAGGCCTCGATGGCACGGGACAGCGGCAGCGGCAACGGCATCGACGTCCTGCTGATCGGCGCCAACGGCGTCATCAGGGACGAGACGATAACCCTGAGCTGATTGCTGCTAAGCCATCAGGTGCGCCAATCGCACCACCCCGCACAACCTTATAGGGGACCATAACACTGTTATGACAAATGGCTCTGAACCTGCTGGCCCTGAAGGCGCTGATCTTTCTGGCGGCACAGAACGGCTTCACCGGCATGGTCAAGATCTCGACCCCTAACCTGGCCCGAGTCCTCGGGACTTCCCAGCAGTCCGCATCGAGGATACTGATCAGGCTCGAGAAGGAGCAGCTGATCGAGCGGAAGAACGTCGGCCGGATAGGATATGCGCGGATAACCGGCAAGGGCTATCGCCAGCTGGTAGACCTATATTCTGACCTGAGGCTGGTCATCGAGAGGCCGTTGGACTTCGTGGTCGAGGGAAAGGTCTTCTCGGGACTCGGTGAGGGGGCGTACTACGTCTCCCTGCCGGGCTACCGCCATCAGTTCCGGGAGAAGCTCGGGTTCGACCCTTATCCCGGGACGCTGAACGTGAGGCTCCTGACGGTCGACGCGATAACNAACAGGAGGTTGCTGGAGAGGNTGGCCGACGTNAGGATCGAGGGCTTCAGGAACGGCGCCAGGACCTACGGCGGCCTCAAGGCGATCACGGCGACCTTCAACGACTCCGAGCTCTGCGCGATCCTCTTCATCGAGAGGTCCCACTACGGCGAGGACGTGATCGAGGTGATCTCCCCGGTCTACCTGAGGGGCAAGTACGGTCTCCGTGACGGCGACAAGGTCAGGGTTCGCGTGACCCTCCCGAGGGAGAGGGTGAGCCAAGAGCGGGTCGACGAGCAGGGAGCAGCTACAGTCAGCACGAGCGGTTGAC
>AWOE01000095.1 GCA_000494145.1 Candidatus Calditenuaceae archaeon JGI OTU-1
TCTCGCCCGCAGGAATACGGTGGATAAGGCCGGAAGACCATCAAGCAATATATGAAGCTCCATTTGGAAAGATAACCCACGTTGGCGGCGAAATCCCAATCCTCACAAACTTGGTGGTAAAACCAGCGTGGGAGTACTATAGGCATCCTCCGGACTATAAGACTCCTCCGTTCTATTAGGTGTATATACAGCTATGTTGGAAATACTAGGTCACCAAATCTTGGCAGGCTTATTCCGCTCATCGTACTACTGGCTCATAGCATCAGGCCTAACCCTTATTTTCGGTGTCACTCGTGTCATCAATTTTGCCCATGCTGCCTTCTTCGTCCTAGGCGGCTACATAGCCCTCACAGTCGANATCCTGACTGGAAATTTCTGGCTCTCGGTTGCCGTTGCAACACTCGCGGTTGGCATGATTGGTATGTCCGTCGAGAGGGTGCTCGTTAAGCCACTGTACAAAGTTGAAATCCTCTACCAACTTCTCATAACTTTCGCCGTCACATTAATCATTAACGACGCATATAAGCTGATATGGGGTCCGGCTTCACGATCGATGAAATTACCTGCGGAGTTCGCATTACCGGTATGGATAGCGGGACGTTCCTACCCACTCTTTTTCTTCATGATAATCGCCATAGCACTCGCCGTATTCATTCTCCTATACATGGTTTTGGAAAAGACTTTCTGGGGACTTAAGGTTAGGTCAACTTGGAGAGATGTGACGATGGCTCAGGCCTTGAGAATTAATACTGGAAGAATTTACACAACAACATTTTTCATCGGAAGCCTCCTTGCGGGGTTTGGAGGAGCCCTCATGGTTGCCTTCCAACCCGTGGCACCAGCACTCGGAGATAGCCTCATAATAACCGCATTTATAATAGTAGTGCTTGCTGGCTTAGGAAACCTGATGGGCGCATACATTTCGTCAATCCTAATCGGTGTCCTTGAGAGCCTCTTCATCCTTTTCCTGCCCATAGTAGATATACTTCTGATATTTGTCATCATGGCTGCAGTGCTTTTGGTGAGACCATGGGGCTTGTTTGGAGAAAAGTAGTCGATGTGGCTGCTATAACCGTATTGGCGGCTGCCGTGTGGTTTACAAGGGACGTCTTCCTCATCTACTTGATGGCCCTCTTCATGATCTTCTCAATCTTCGCCCTCTCCTACAACATCATGCTGGGGTATCTTAGGCTCGTTTCATTTGGACATTCGCTTTTCTTCGCCGCTGCGGCGTACGGGATTGCCCTCAGCCCGAAACTACTCGCTACATCCGACATGCTACTATCTTTCTTACTCGGCATAGCGCTGGCAGCTGTCCTCTCCTTTATAGTAGGATACGTAACTTTACGACATTCCCAGATATATTTCGCAATGTTGACACTGGCCTTCGCGATGTTGTTCTACGCACTTATAATCAAGTGGCGCGACTTCACGGGCGGTAGCGACGGCATTTCAGGAATTCCACGTGTATCCGCCCTGTTCTCATTCCCCACAACGGAGTATTACTACCTCTTCGTGCTTCTTTGCTTCGCTGTTGCATTCGTTGTACTGAAGCTGATTGACATATCATTCATAGGCATCATGTTTCGGGGATTGGGCGACAACGAGAACCGGTTTAAATTTCTTGGGTACAACCCATATACATATAGGATTCTCGCACTCGTACTTTCGGGAACTTTTAGCGGGTTGGCGGGAGCCCTATACGCACTACTTTATAGGGCTGCTACACCTGAAATGGCGTACTGGACGGTGGCCGCAGAACCACTAGTCATGTCACTGCTGGGCGGACCAACCTATTTTATGGGGCCGGTTGTAGGAGCCGCCGTGTTCGTCGGTATTACAACTGCGGCTGCGAGGCTTGCCGATATATGGCAGCTTATAATGGGGATGATATTGGTAGCTCTCCTATTAGGTGCGAGGGGCGGCCTCTTGGGGGTGCTAGAGAGGCTATGGCAAAAGAGATTTTAAAGATAGAAAACGTTGTGAAGAGATTCGGCAACTTCACGGCCGTAGCAGGAGTAAGCCTTTCTTTCTACGAGGGTGAGAGGGTCGGGCTGATAGGACCAAACGGTGCAGGCAAGACAACGCTCATAAACCTCATCTCAGGGCATCTGAAACCAGACCAAGGAAAAATATTCTTCAAAGGAAGCGACATTACTAAAGAGCCTCCCCACA
>AWOE01000096.1 GCA_000494145.1 Candidatus Calditenuaceae archaeon JGI OTU-1
GAGGTGGAGATCTTGCCGGCGACGAGGCCGCTGATGGCTGCTATGAAGATCACGGGCGGGAGGAAGAAGCCGATGAACTCGGCGGCCGATATCGGTATGCGGGCCACCTTCAGCAGCTCCCTCATGAANACGACCAGGATGACCACCACCGTGACGAGCAGGATCGCTGTCAGGTACGGGATCATCATCAGAGGCCTGAGGGTGGCGCGCTTCTGGCGCTCGATCTCCTCGAGGTCCTCGGAGAACGCGGTGAGCACCTCGAGGGTCTCGGGAGCTCCACCACCGACGTCGATGGCGTCGATCAGGATGAACATCCCTGCACGCTCGAGCCAGCCGTAGGTCCTCTTGACGAACTCCTGGTAAATCTTGCTGAGCGGGAGACCCCAGCTGATCATCCGGGCGATCTCTTTCAGCCGCTTGGAGAAGGCTCCGTAGCTGTTCCGCGAGAGGTCGATGATGCATTGCTCCGGGCTCAAGCCGGTCTTCCGGACCTCGGTCAGGTCCCTTAGGAAGACGGTCATGCCGTGGATGACGGAGAAGTTCTCTCTGCTGTACTTCATGAAGGCGACGGCGCCGGGGAGGAAGAGGACGATGAAGTTCAGGCAGAGCGCTATCGAGGACTCGTAGCCCGGTTCGAGCCCCATCAGCCCACGGAGGGACGCGATNATCCCGGAGGTNTCCCTGAACGGNGAGAGCGCCTGAAGCTCCGNNACGTAGAANGGGAGGACGAAGAGGGCGAAGAAGGCGAAGCCTGCCGGGAGCGTGNNGTAGAAGACCCTCATCGGTCTNGGATCGGTCTGGGGGTACTTCGGCTGGCTGATGTCGGCGATGTAGAGGAATACGATCGACAACATGGGCAGCACTATGTAGGCGATGATCGCGAACTGCTCCGCTGGGAGGACCATGAACTCCGANGGGAGNGCCCTCGAGACGATGTAGATCGTGAAGAGCACGAGGGAGAGCATCATCGTGATGGCCGCGTACCCTTCCATCAGCATCCCCATCCTCTCTCCGACGATCCGCATGGTCCCCATCCTGGCGTTGAAGATCTGCTCGGTCTTCCGGATGAGGAAGTGGACGACGTCGCCGCCGCTCCTGAGGGTCGATGCGTATCCCAGCAGCAGGTCCCTGTACTCCCTCGAGGGTATGCCCTTGGCCATCTTCTCGATCGCGGTCACGGGGTCCTCGCCGGCAACGGAGACGTGTATGCGGGCGATCTTTGCGGACTTCGCGATGTTGGGAAGAAGGGCGCTCTCGGAGAGGCGCTCGAGGCTCTTGAAGGGCGGTATACCTCCGGTCGACATGACGGCCAGGTAAGCCGCTGCATAGGGGACCTCGCTCTCGAACATGGAGGCGGCACCGGAAGCGGAAAGGTACGGGTATGCGATGCCGAGCAGGAGGACGAGGAAAGGTATCGGCAGCAGCAGGAGCGTCAGGAACGGGTTTCCCGTCAGAATGAAGACGACGGCCATGAGACCTCCCGTGACGGCAGCTGATATGACGAAGGCCGCCGAGACCATCGAGGCGAAGACCTCCGGGTGGATCCTCCTTCCCGTCGAGTCGAGCTTCTCCGGTATGCCCGGAGCCAATCTAAGGACCAGCTTGCTGCCGAGCCCTCTGAAGTAGGTGAAAGAGAAGGATGCGAACGAGTCCGAGAAGCCCATTCTGTAGGTGTTATGCTGCTCGAGGGGTAATATGCTTTGCTGGTCATGCCTTCTGTTGAGGGGCTGGAGGTCTACGGTGCGCACATGAAGGGATCCGAGGAGGGGCCGGCGCCTCGGTGAGTTCGGGGCGGGTCCTTCAGCCGCTCTCGGCGAATCCCGGCGCCCGTCGGATGAAGGCCAACTTTTTCGGAGCTGCCAAGTTTGCTCCTGTCTCGTTGGCATTTCAGAAAATGCGTTGATAACAAAGCCCGTTTCAGTCCTTCTTTCGGACGGGAAGAAATATCCGAAGGAGATTGTGGCGACGTAGCGTGACGGGAAGGAAGAGCTCGGGAATAAGCCCGGTCGTAGCGACGGTGATTCTGGTGGCGGTGGCAATCGTGATAGCGATCGCCGTGGCCTTCTGGGCCTCAGGGCTCGTCGGGGTCTTCACGAGGTTCGAGAAGATCGAGATCGTGTCTGCCTACTGGGACGGAGCCCAAGTAGTTGTAATAGCGAAGAACAGCGGCTCGAGCGATGCCGTGGTGGACGCGATTTTTGTGAATGGACGACCATGTCGTGTCGATGGATTACCGACATCGATACCGATTGGCGGGAGTGCGACATTTAATGTGCCCACCAATAGCACTACCAACCTTAATTGCGTTATACCGGGTGGGGTGACCAACGAGATCGCACTCCACACCACCAGCGGCAAGACCTACCCGGTAGCGGTGCTGGTCCCATAGGCTTTCCAATTTTTCCATTTTTTTGGGGTTCGTTGTTGTGGGCCCGGGGTTTTCGGTGTTGACCTCCATTCACTCCATCGGAGTAAACTCAACGAGAATCCAAGCGATGAACTGCCCACGGAGAACAGGCTTGATCCGCTGGTCTGGAGAGATCGTGTTCGTAAGAACTTATAATGGAGGGGAGGTGTAAGAACAGGATGGGCGAGAAGAAGTCNACGTCCCAGAAAAAAGCCGTCGATTCTTGGGAAGGGATCGAAGTGGAACCTATGCCCCATGACTATGAGATCCAACGCCGCTATCCCATCAGGGAGGGGCTTGCGGAGG
>AWOE01000097.1 GCA_000494145.1 Candidatus Calditenuaceae archaeon JGI OTU-1
ACGCCGCTATCCCATCAGGGAGGGGCTTGCGGAGGTCATAATAGCATCACCTCCGGGCAAGTTCGCAGAGCCGACCTACTTCTGCGTCGAGGTGCCCCTCGACGAAAAGGAGAAGGGGGTGATCGAGAAGGTGAAGGAGATACTGACGAAGGAGCTGGACTTCCCCAAGTTCGAGGACCTGGAGGAGGTCAGGAAAGCGGTCCTCGAGGGCGCCGCGAAGGTCCTGAAGAAGTACGGAAAGGGCNTGGGAGTGGATGTCAGCAGGCCCGAGCTGATGACCAAGCTCCAGTACTACATCGAGAGGGACATGATGGGCTTCGGGCCCCTCAACGTCGTCTTCGAGGACCACTTCATCGAGGACATATCCTGCAACGGCGTGAACGTCCCCGTCTACGTCTACCACAGGGACTTCGAGAGCATACCTACCAACATCGTCTTCACGACGAGGAANGCGCTCGACGACTACATCATCCATCTNGTCCACAAGGCGAACAAGCACATCTCATCGGCCTTCCCGATAGTCGACGCGATGATCTACGGCAAGCACAGGCTCGCGGCGACCTTCAGGGAGGAGGTCTCTCCGAGGGGAAGCACCTTCACCGTCAGGAAGTTCAGGGAGAGGCCCTTCACGATCACCGAGCTGATAAAGGCCAACGTCATCGACAGCCTGCTCGCGGCCTACCTCTGGCTCCTGATCGAGAACAAGGCCAGCATAATGATCCTGGGGGCGACGGGAAGCGGGAAGACGACCGTCCTCAACGCCCTGACGACTTTCATCAAGCCGCTGTACAAGATAGTCACCTGCGAGGAGACGCCGGAGATCAACATACCGAGGGATAACTGGGTGAGGTTCGTGACGAGGGAGAGCTACGGCCTCGGCTCCTCCGAGAGGGGAAGGATAACCCTGTACGATCTGGTGCGTACCAGCCTCAGGTACAGGCCCGACTACCTCATCGTCGGNGAGGTCAGGGGCGAGGAGGCGTACGTCCTCTTCCAGGCAATGGCNACAGGACACGGCGGCCTCTCCACGATGCACGCCGAGAGCCTCGACACCGCGATCAAGCGGCTGACATCCCCTCCGATGAACATCGCGCCCTCGTTCATACCCATGATGAACTGCGTTATCTACGTCGAGAGGGTCATGGTCAGACACTTGGAGCAGTTCAACGTCCCTGCGAGGAGGGTGAGGTACGTGTGGGAGGTGGTTGACTACGACATCTACCAGCTCGTCGGCGAGTGGGACCCGCGAANTGACGNCTTCAAGAGCTACCTGAGGGAAAGCTCGCTGCTCAAGAGGCTCNGTGCNAAGCTGGTGAAGACGGTCGACGAGCTGCTGAAGGAGATCGAATCGAGGAGGAAGTTGCTGGACTGGATGGTGAGGAAGGAAATAACGAGGCCTGAAGACGTCAACAGGGTCGTGCTGCAGTTCTACGAGAAGCCCTATGAGGTCCTCGCGCAGGCTGTCGCCGAGCTCGAGACGCTGGTCAGCATCGAAAGGGAACAGATCGGTCCCANGACAATCGTGGAGGTCTTGCAGAGGTTGGGAGGGGAAGCTGACCTGAGGACGCTCATGCAGATGTCGAAGCTCGACTATAGGATCTTCTGGGACTCGGTCAGGTCGCTTCTAATAAACGGCGACATAGAGCTGCTGGGCGACATCATCAAGCTGAAGATGGAAGCAGCTTGAGCGGATTAAGCAATCGTTTGCTCCCTCAATCTCCATCTCTACCTCTACCTCCGCGGACCTGAATGGTGAACGATCCTTCAGCGTTATCGTACTGAAGACCAGAGTAATGTCCCGTTCCCNCGATNGCNCCTTCGGGCACCGTGAGCGTCACATCGTTCCTGGAGGTAATGGTGACTATGCAGGAGGCGACGAGTATCATCTGGTTGGGATATAGGTCCATGCCTGATACTATGGAGCACTCGTCCACCTGACCTCCACCAGTCGCGGTTAGCAAATTCGCCTGTACGNTGGTTATTGTTACGGGTTCTTGGGCGCTGNTCGGNAGTCTGACGAAGACTGACACCTGGACTTCTCGCCCTTCAGCGTAACCGACCCTGCGGGGCGCCATTATGGTGACTTCCAGGTTGACGATCGTGATGACCGTCCGCTCGAGGTCGAAGACGACGGCGGTGTGGTCGGGCACTCTGACGGNCTGAGGGTTCGAATCGCCGAGATCCACAAGCCTGTTGTTCTCGTAGAGCGTCACGTTGAAAGTGCCCGCAGTTGTACCGAAGGCCACGGTGACGTTCTCGTTGGACGCAGTAGCCTTATGCGTGAACGTCCTCGGTGAGACCAGACCATCGTCCAGCGGCGTGACCTCGACCTTGTACGTCTTACCTCTGTGCATGTTGACGATGCTGACCGTCAGTGTGAACGGAAATGGGGAGAGCGGAGGCATGCCGTTGCGCAGGCCGACGACGTTCGAGGTGAACTCCCTGCCCCTTTCGGTCACGACCTTGAACATCACGTACCCAGTATACCCGTTGACGCAGTCACTTACGTCGTCGATGAGAGCTTCGGATCCCGGATTGATAGCGATGGGCTGAATCTTGGGGCAAGGGCCGTCAGGCGACAACGTGGCCCCTGTACCGACGTCGTATGCCCAAACCCTGACTACAACCAAGGAGATCGGACCAGTGTTCGCTACCTTGAGGGTCAGCTCGTTACCGATTTGCAGGACGAAAACGTCCAGCTTCTCCGAGTACCTTTCGATCTCGAAGCGACGCCGTTCGTTGATCTCGCTGGAGAGGATCGAGTAAAGCGACTGGGTGTACAGAAGGGTCGGTATCAGGGCCGCGATCACGATAACAACGGTGAAGACGGCTGCGAC
>AWOE01000098.1 GCA_000494145.1 Candidatus Calditenuaceae archaeon JGI OTU-1
CGAGCTGCGTCCTGTAGGCCGTCTCGTGGATCTCCCTCTGGACGTAGCCAGACTCGATGGCCTTCAGCATCCCTCCGACCTCGTCTATCCTGTAGAAGTAGTCGAGGGCCTTCTCGAACATCTGGTCCGTCAGCCACTCGACGAAGTAAGAACCCGCGAGGGGATCGATCGTGTCGGGTATATCGGTCTCCTCGGCTATTATCTGCTGCGTCCTCAGCGCCACGAGGACCGCCTCCTCAGTCGGGAGGGCCCAGGCCTCGTCGTAGGAGTTGGTGTGGAGGGACTGGGTTCCTCCCAAGACCGCTGCCAGAGCCTCGATCGTCGTCCGGATTATGTTGTTCAGCGGCTGCTGCCACGTGAGCGAAGCGCCTGACGTCTGGGTGTGGAACCTCAGCGTCATCGACCTCGGGTTCTTGGCGCCGTAGAACTCCTTCATCACGGTGGCCCAGACCTTCCGTGCCGCTCTGAACTTGGCGATCTCCTCGAAGAAGTTCATCGTGGAGTTGAAGAAGAAGGAGAACCTCGGTGCGAACTCGTCGACCTTCATCCCCGACGATATGCCGAGGTCGACGTATGTGAAACCGTCCATGAGGGTGAAGGCCAGCTCCTGAACTGCACTCGCACCTGCCTCTCTGATGTGGTAGCCGCTGATGCTGATGTAGTGCCACCTCGGCATGTTCCGCGTGCAGAACTCCATCATGTCCCTGATGATCCTGAGATGGGCCTCGGGCGTGAAGGCCCACTCCTTCTGGGCGATGAACTCCTTCAGGATATCGGTCTGCGTGGTCCCGCTGAGAGCGCTCATGGGCACGCCCTGCTTCTCGGCAACGACGATCAGCATCGCCAGGAGGACGGCGGCCGGTGCGTTGATCGTCATCGAGACGCTTACCTTGTCGAGCGGGATGCCGTCGAAGATGATCTCCATGTCCTTCACGGTCGCTACCGAGACACCGCACTTCCCCACCTCGCCCTCAGACCTCGGGTTGTCGGGATCGTAGCCGTAAAGCGTCGGCATGTCGAAGGCCAGGCTCAGGCCCGTCTCGCCGTGCTCGAGGAGGAACTTGAAGCGCCGGTTGGTGTCCTCCGGTGTGCCGAACCCGGCGAACTGCCTCATCGTCCAGAGCTTCGACCTGTACATGCTGGTGTAGACGCCGCGGGTGAACGGGTGGTCGCCCGGGAACCCGAGGTCCGCCTCGTAGTCGAGCCATGAGACGTCGAGCGGCGTGTAGAGCGGCTTGATCTCGATGCCCGAGGACGTCTTGAAACTGGTCTTCCTCTCTGGTGCGAGCCTAACGGCCTCCCGGTACCTCTCAGACCATTCCCTCTGGAGCTGCTCGATCCTGCGGAGGGCGTCCTCCCTGAAGAGCGGCGTCCTCGACCTCGCCACCTCCCTCCTCGACCTCAGGTCCCTCCAATACCCGAGCCTGCGCGAGGACCACTCGGAGAGACGCTCCGAGATGGAGCCCATGATCCTCATCGGTGCTATCTAACCCACATTATTTACGTTTTTTAGCGACGACAAACACCGCGCACTAGGACGGGAACCCGACGCAAAGAAGACCCAATTATTACCGGGCGGAGGGAATCCACCCTCTGGCATGGTCCTCACGGCGAAGGTCTTCAGGGTCAACGCCGAGGCGACGCTCGGCATGATAGCGCAGAAGCTGAGGGACTTCAGGGTGGTGGACGTGGTGAAGGAGGGCGACAAGGAGGTGGAGCTGGTGACGGACGTCCACGACGTGATCGGCGGCAAGGACTACGTCAGCGGCGTCTTCAGCAGGGACAAGCTGGTCAGGATAAGGCAGAGGGGAGGCGTGGTGCCGGTGGTGAGGACGATCGACGCCTACATCGAGTTCAGGGACAGGGGCGACAAGATATTCCTGGTGGTGATGCAGCAGAAGCACTTCGCCAACTACGTGGCCACCGCGCTCAGCAACGCCCTCTTCCTGAACTTCCGCTCGATCGTGGAGGCGAGGATTCCCCACGAGAGGCTGGTGGAACTCCACGAGAGGAACCCCGACGGCACGAGGCTGATCTGGTTCGACCAGGTGGACTATCCGGGGGTGGAGAAGCTTGCGCTGGCAGGCCCATCGCTCATGGACACCTCGATGTACGACGAGGCCCTCAGGCACGGCAGGATCTGGTACATCGTCTACGTCAGCAGGGAGAAGGGGAGGGTCTTCGGGCTGACGAGGAACGCGGTCTTCACCGCCTTCACCCGGCTCTCCGAGCAGGACTTCCTCGAGCACATCAGGACCGAGGTCGTGCCGCTGCTGGAGTGAAGGGCTTGGGGATCAGGTTTTTACCTGAAAGGTAGCGGAGGTTGGGGGATGCCGGGAGCGGAGAAGCAGAAGGAGGAGTACGTCGTTAGGGCCCCTCCCTATTTCGGGGAGAGGGAGCTCGGCATAACGTTCGCCGACGACCCGCAGAAGCTGATAGGGAGGACGGTTATCACGAGCCTCTACAACCTCACGGACGACCCGACCAAGCACTACCTGCTCGTGAAGTTCAAGATAGTCCGGGTCAACGGGCGTTACGCCGAGACGGTCTTCTACGGCCACGAGTACGGCCGGGAGTACTTCAGGAGCCTCGTGAGGAGGGGGACCAGCATGGTCGAGTACATCAAGGACGTAGAGACGCGTGACGGCTTCAGGTTCAGGGTCTACGGAGTCGTCTTCACGCAGAAGCGGATCCGGTCAGGGAAGAGGCACGACATCAGGATGATAATGGATCAGGTCTTCACGGAGGCGGCGCAGAGGTTGAACCACGACCAGTTCGCGATCGAGATGGTCCTCGGGAAGATGGGGTCCGACATCTTCAACAGGGTCAAGAAGATCCTGATACCGAGGCACGTCGGCATCTACAAGTCGAAGGTCGTCGGGCTGCCCGAATGGGTCTACGAGGGAAGGAAGCCCGAAGCGCAGCTGGAAGAGGCACCTGCGTCCTAACGGAGCCAGTACCTCCTCAGGTAGTAGCCCTCCTCCCGCTTCTCGACGATGCTGCGGAGGCCCTCCCTCCTGATCCTCTCCCTCAGCTCGTTCGCCTGCTCGCTGGTTATCTCCCCCTTCCCCTCGAGGTAGTCTATCACCTCCATCGCTCCCTGGTCGTCGGAGCAACGGGCGAGGTAGTCGACGACCGTCGGCGTGTACCCCCTCAGCACATCGATCCTCACCCTTATCGGCCTGCTCCTCGCCATCTCCTCGTAAAGCGCCGGGAAAAGCTTCCTGAAGTCCTCGACATCCCATTCGCTCAAGGCCTTCCTGACGCTTGATGGGGTCTCCAAGGGATTAAGGTTTGCTCGAACGATGACGACGGGGTGCGGTGAGATGCCTGGAAAGGGCGCGGGTTTGGTGAGCTTCCTGACGGATTACGGACTCGACGATCCGTACGTCGGCGAGGTCAAGGCGAGGATGCTCTCGGTCTGCAGGGATGTCAAGGTAGTGGACGTAACACACTCGGTGGAACCGCAGAACGTCCTCCAGGGCGCCTTCCTCCTCTACCTCTCATACAGGTTCTTCCCCGAGGGAACGGTGCATTTGGCGGTCGTGGACCCGGGCGTCGGGACGGGGAGGCGCGGATTGGTCATCGCGACGAGGAGGTACTGGTTCGTGGGGCCCGACAACGGCCTGCTGTATCCGGCGGCGTTCGAGGACGGGATCGTCGGCTGCTACGAGATAGACCTCGAGGGGTACCCGAGGTACGGAGGGGAGACCTTCCACGGAAGGGACGTCTTCGGGCCGGTGGCGGCAGAGCTTGCGTGCGGCAGGAGGCCGAGGATGAGGGAGGTGGACCCTGAGACGATCGTCAGGCTGGAGCTGGGGAAGGCCGAGGTGACCGGGGAGCGCGTCAGGACGAGGGTCCTCCACGTCGACCGCTTCGGGAACTGCATCACCGACCTCAGGTCGGAGGAGCTCCCGTCTTGGCTCAGGACCGGCAGGTCGTCCAGGGTGAGGGTCGGGGGAAGGGAGCACAGGGCGAGGTTCCTGAGGGCCTACGCCGAGGCTGGACCGGGCGAGCTGCTGCTTACGCTCGGCGGGACCGGCTTCCTCGAGGTCTCCGTGAACAGGGGGAGCGCGGCGAAGGAGTTGGGCCTCAGGCCCGGGAGCGAGGTGGTGATAGAAAGGACGGAGCGGGACGGATGAGGGCCCTTCAGGCCACGATCTCAGGCTTCAGGGACGACATCACCGACTTTACCTCCTCCTCGAGACCGAGCAGCTGCTCCGCGTCCTCGTTGGGCACCTCTGCCTTGACCCTCATCAGCTTGGCTATGATCGGAAGCTGCCTTATCCTGGCCAGCGGAACGCCCCTCGAGAGCGCCTCCTCCGCGAGCTTGTGGAAGGTGACGAAGAGCCTCAGCATCAGGTACTGCTTCCTCGTGCTGCAATACGAGTCGATCTGGTCGAAGGCGCTCTGCTGGAGGAATCCCTCCCTGATCATCCTCCCCACGTCGAGTATCAGCTTCTCCTCGTCGGCCAGCGACTCGGGTCCCAGGAGCCTGACCAGCTCCAGCAGCTCCTCCTCCCTCCTCAGCAACCTGTAGATGTAGGACCTCAGCTCGTACCAGTCGGGCGCGACTTTAGAGGACCACCAGCTCCTGACGGTCTCGACGTAGCCGGAGTAGCTCATCATCCAGTTGATCGCCGGATAGTGCCTGGTGTAGGCGAGGTTCGGGTCGAGGGCCCAGAAGGTCCTGACGAACCTGAGCGTGTGGGTGGTGACGGGCTCCGTGAAGTCTCCGCCTGGCGGCGAGACGGCACCGACTATGGTCAGGCTCCCCACCCTCTCGGGCTTCCCGATGACCTCCACCCTGCCTGCGCGCTCGTAGAACTCGGCGAGCCTGCTGGCCAGGTAGCTCGGGTACCCCTCCTCCGCCGGCATCTCCTCGAGCCTGCCGCTGATCTCCCTGAGGGCCTCCGCCCACCTGCTGGTCGAGTCGGCCACGAGCAGGACGTCGTAACCCATGTCCCGGTAGAACTCGGCGATCGCTGCGCCCGTGTAGATGCTGGCCTCCCTCGCGGCGACTGGCATGTTGCTGGTGTTGGCGATGAGAACCGTCCTCTCCATCAGGGGCCTGCCGGTGTAGGGGTCTGTCAGGTGCGGGAACTCCGTCAGGACCTCGGCCTCCTCGTTCCCCCTCTCTCCGCAACCGATGTGGAGGATCACCTTCGCGTCGCTCCACTTCGCGAGCTGGTGCAGCGTGACCGTCTTGCCGGTCCCGAAGGCCCCAGGTATGCAACCGGTCCCTCCCTTCGCCATGGGGAAGAGCGTGTCTAGGACCCTCTGACCCGTTATCAGCGGCACCTCCGGGTCGAGCCTCCTCTTTATCGGCCTCGGTACCCTGACGGGCCAGCGGTGAGCCATCCTCACCTCGTACCTCCCGTCCTTCGTCTCGACGGTTGCGATCACGTCGTTGACCGTGTAGTCGCCCTCCGGCTCCACATCGACTATCGTGCCGGGCTTCCCGTCCGGAGGTATCATGATCTTGGTCGTGATCAGAGGCGTCTCTTGGACCTCGCCGATTATCGTGCCGGGCTCTACCTCCTCGCCCTTCTTGACCGTGGGGACGAAGTGCCACTTCCTGTCCTCCGGTATGGGTGGGACCGTGACGCCCCTCTTGACGAAGGGGCCGACCCGCTCCGCTATCTTGTCGAGAGGCCTCTGGACGCCGTCGTAGACGCTTCCTATCATCCCTGGACCGAGCGTGACCGAGAGCGGGAGGCCTGTGCCGACTACCGGCTCTCCCGGCGAGAGGCCGGAGGTGTTCTCGTAGACCTGAACGAAGGCGACGTCGCCCGTGAGCTTGATGACCTCCCCGACGAGCCCGTCCTTCCCGACCCTGACGACCTCGTACATCCGCGCTCCCATCATCCC
>AWOE01000099.1 GCA_000494145.1 Candidatus Calditenuaceae archaeon JGI OTU-1
GAGGATCTCAGCGCTGGAGAGCAGGATGTCTGCACTCGAGAACAGGATCTCAGCGCTCGAGAACAGGGTCAGCGCTATCGAGGCGAGGCTTGCGAGGCTCGAGGGCCAGATGAACCTCTTCGTNAGNCTNTTCATCGCGTTCAACCTCCCGACTTTGATAGCGGTGATCGGCATTCTGCTGAGGATGGTCTTCTCTTCGGCATAGAATTCGGGTTGCCCCGCGGCACCCAGATATCGTTGTCCTCGCAGTCCCTTACGCGGAGGGGTTTGCTGAAGCTCGTGGGTCTGGGACTCGGCTCCCCCGATTACTTCACGAGGGCGGCGCTCAGGGAGCTCGAGAGGTCTGACGTCGTCTACCTCGACACCTACACGGGATTCCTCGAGGAGCGGGCGATATCGGAGCTGAGAGGCCTCCTCGGAGAGAGGCTGGTTTTGGCGANACGGAGGGACCTCGAGGAGGGGTCGAGGGAGCTGATCGAGCTCGCTGGGAAGGAGGAGGTTTCCGTGGCGGTTCCGGGTGATCCGCTGATAGCAACGACCCACTCCTCGCTGATCGTTGGGGCTGTCAGGCGCGGCGTGAGGTGGAAGGTCGTCCACGGGGTCTCGGTGCTCTCGGCGGCGATCTCTAGGTCGGGCCTCTCCGCCTATCGCTTCGGCAGGACCGTAACGCTCCCCAAGATCGCAGGACAGGAGGAGTACGAGGCGATCTACAGGACCATAACGTCGAACTTCGAGCTCGGCCTCCACACGCTGGTCCTCCTCGACACCGCTGATGGAGGGCTTAAGGCACAGGAGGCCATGAGGTCGCTGCTCGGGATCGAATCCTCCACAGGTTCGAACCTTCTCGAGACCTCGCATGTGCTGGCTATGGCGAGGATAGGTCTAGAGGACGAGACGGTCGTCTGCGGGAAGGCCGGCGACGTCCTCAGCTCAGNCCTCCCACCACCTCCGCACGTTTTGATAGTTCCGGGGAAGCTGCACTTCGCGGAGAGGGAGTTCCTCGGGGAAGTCATCGGCTGCTCCCCTTCAGGCCAACGGGAGGTCCTCAGCCCGACCGCGGCGAGGGCCAAGGGCTACATCGCCAAGCTGAGGGAGGTCCTCGCGAGGCTCGAGGCGGTCTACGACGATGGGAGGGTGAGGAGGGTTGTGGAGCTGGCGGAGGCCTACGTCGACGACGCCGAGGAGTTCCTCAGGTCGGGAAGGGCCGAGGACGCGCTCGTCGCCTCGAGCTATGCGGAAGGTCTTTTGGATGGACTCAGGCTGATCGGTCTGGTGAGGTTCGAGTGGCCGCGAGGCGCCCGAGGGTCGTCCTCACGACAGGGGCCTTCGAGGTGATCCACCCGGGACACATCTACCTGCTGAAGCAGGCCAGGAGGCTCGCCGGTAAGAGGGGGAAGGTGATCGTCGTTCTGGCGACCGACGAGACGATCAGGCAGAGGAAGGGGAGGGAGCCGGTGATGGGTGAGAGGGAGAGGCTCCAGGTCATGTCCAGCATCAGGTACGTCGACAAGGTCGTGATAGGCTACAGGCCGATGAGCTTCGAGAGGGTCCTCAAACGCTTCAGGCCCGACGTGGTCCTCTTCGGCTACGACCAGGCCGAGATCGAGAAGGCCTTCAGGGAGTTCGTCGCATCGAGGGGCATCAGGGTAAGGGTCGTCAGGGCAAAGGCCCTCCCGGGGACCGAGAGGATGAGCACGACGGCCATCCTGAACAGGGCCATCAGCAACGCCTCGTCCCAGAGGTCAGGCTGAGAGGTTCCGGTGAGGGCATCGCTCATCCTTTAATTCACCGTCTCCGGGCAGGAGGGAGGGATGTCCCAGAAGCCGAACGTTCCGAGGCTCGTGCTCTCGGACCCCAGCACGGGGACCGCCAAGACGATCCAGCTGACGCCGCAGCAGTTCGCGGTCTTCAGGGGGAAGAAGATAGGCGACGTGATCGACGGAGGGCCCTTAGGTCTCGGCAACTTCAAGATCAAGATCACCGGAGGGAGCGACTTCGCAGGGTTCCCGATGAGGCCCGACGTGAGCGGCACGAGGCTTGCGCGAGTCCTCCTCACCAAGGGCATCGGCTTCAGGGCCAGGAGGAAGCCTCCGTCTAAGGCGAAGAAGCGGAGGAACCGGAGGACCGTCAAGGGTCTGAGGAAGAGGGTCTCGGTGAGGGGGAACACGATAAGCGACGCGATAGTCCAGATCAACGCGGTCATCGTGAGGTGATGTCCTTGTCGCTCCCCGAGGTCAGGGTCGTCGAGCGGAGGAGGAACGAGCTCCTGAAGCGGGTCGAGTATCTGATAGAGGTCGCGAACCAGAGCGGCACGCCCAGCAGGGCCGAGCTCAGGAAGCTCCTGTCGACCGTGCTCGATGCGAAGGAGGACAACCTGGTTCTGGTGAAGGTGCTGACGCCTGCGGGCAGGAACTGGACGAGGGTCATCGCAAGGGTCTACGACTCGAAGGAGCAGCTGATGAGGATCGAGCCGAAGTACCTGCTGATAAGGGAGGGTTTCCTCGAGAGGCCGAAGAAGGGCTGACGCTCAGGCCCTGATGACTTCTCCGCCGCTCGCCTTCCTGAGCCTGTTCATTATCGCGAGGCCGAGCCCGCTCTCCTCCACACCCTCTGCGAGGATCACGTCGACCCCACGCTCGTCCAGCTCCCTTATCGCAGTGAAGAGGGACCTCGCCACCTTCCTCAGGTCAGACCTGGGGCCGAGATCGATGACCTCTGCACCGGGATACTCGGCTCCGTCGAGCGCCAGCACCCCGACCCTCATCCCCTGCGCCCTCAGCCCGACGACCAGCTCGGCCACCTTCCTCCTGACTCGCTCCGGATCGCCCTCGACCACGACCAGCCTGCACCTGGGAGCGTAGTGCCTGTACTTCATCCCCGGAGACCTCGGCCTGCCCGTAAGTGCAGCAAGGCCCCTCGCCGATTCGGGCACCCTCACGCGCCCCAGAACCCTTTCGACCTCCTCCAGGGGCAGCCCTCCGGGCCTCAGCAGTTCCGGAGGTTCAACGGTCAGGTCGATCACCGTCGACTCGACGCCTATCTCCGTAGGCCCTCCGTCCAGCACCATCTCGATCTTCCCTCCCAGGTCCCTCAGGACGTGCTCGACGGTCGTGGGGCTCGGCGAGCCGGAGAGGTTGGCGCTCGGCGCCGCTATTGGAACCCCTGATTCCCTGATCAGCTCGAGAGCAACGGGGTGCGCCGGCATCCGGACCGCAACCGTCTCGAGACCTCCGCACGTCACGGCCGGAACCAGCTCCGTCCTCTTCAGGACCAGCGTCAGAGGCCCCGGCCAGAACCTCGAGATGAGCTCCTCGGCCGCTGGAGGTACCTCGGAGGCAAGGAGGTAGACGCTGTCCCTATCGGCGATGTGGACGATGATGGGGTTGTCGGGAGGCCTGCCCTTGACCTCGAAGATCCTCCTGACCGCAGCCTCGTTCAGCGCGTCCGCCCCCAGCCCGTAGACGGTCTCGGTGGGGAATGCGACGAGCCCTCCGGACCTTATGACGGCCGCTGCCTCCGCTATCACCTCTTTTTCGGGCTCGGTCGGGTTGACCCTCAGGACCCTCGTCTCGGGCATCCCACGGGTTGCTGTGCCTGCTCCGCTGAAAACGATTCCCGGGCCGTCAGGGGACCAGGAGCACCGGGACCCTCGACCTCCTGGCGACCTCCTGCGCGACCCTGCCGAAGGCCCCTCCCGCGTCGTCGCCCCTCCCCATCACTATCACAGCGCATCCCTCCTCCGGGAAGGTAGAGCGGAGGGATCTGAGGCGAGGCGGCACCTGATGCTTGTCGTCACGGCGGACGATTCGTCCAGGCGGGCAGGCCAGGTGGCCCTCTGGCTTGCCAGGTCGCTGGGCCTGGGGCTGAGGACCACTGCCGTCACCTCACCGCACGTGCTCATTCCGCTCTACCTCCCCTCCCCTTAGCCCGCCGTTCAAGAGCGCTGTAGGACGTCCCCCATGAAGCCGGCAGATGGCTGCACCCGTGGACCCGTTTTCATACCGCCAACCTCTCCTCGATTTCCCTTCCGAGCACCAGTCTTATTCCGTGCTCGGTCGCCGCCCTCCTCAGCTCTTCGTGAGCTTCCGGTGTCGCNGTCGATACCACCAAAACCGCCAGCTCCACCCTCCTTCCGTACCTCTCCTCCACCAGCTTTACCCTCCTCAGGAGCTTCTCGATCTCAGCCCTCGCACCGTCCTTCGTCGATACGTGCATAGTAACCTCACCTACCACCAGCGGCCTCTCGCAGAACATGTTGACCTCGACCACCTCTCCGTCGGAGACCAGGTACTTTCTGTCGACCCTCGCATCGGGATAACCCAGNTCCTCCAGCAGCACCTCAAGGAACGACGCTGCGTGGGCCTCGAAGGTGACGCCCAGAACCCTTCCCAGATCCCTGAAGCCGGCCTTGACGTAATCCCTTAAGCGCCTGAACTCCTCCCATAGCCTGTTCTGACCTTCCCACAACCTGTTTTGTCCCTCCCTAAGCGCTCTGACCTCCTCCCAGAGCCTNTTCTGCCCCTCCCAGAGCCTTTTCTGATCCTCCCAGAGCTTACTCTGATCCTCCCTGAGCGCCCTGACCTCCTCCCAGAGCCTCTCCTGGTTCTCCTCCAGCCTGTCCAGCCTCTTGAGGATCTCGACTACGTGGGACTCGTGTCTGTCCAAACGCTTCAGGATCTCGGAGAGCCCGAGGTAGCCGGCTACCGCGTACCTGAACTCGACGTCCTTCTCCAGCAGCTCCATGAACTCCTTCTTCAGCTTCTCGGCCAAGGGATGCGCCCAGCGAAATCGTTGCCAGAGCCTAATTTATCATTGAACAGCCCTTGCGCTCCGCCTCGACCCATTACGCTGCAAGCGGCATGGACCCTTGACGTTGGTAACGATCCCTCGACGGCCCCATCGCCGGTACCCGACAAACGGAAAGGAACCCTTCTCCCGACCNCGTCGGAGAAAGATCCCCTAGAGCTGGGCCGCGTAGATTGCTATGAACGGCTGAGACGAGCCCATCGCCACCGACGATGCGAGGGAGTTGGCATAGAGGACCTTCGTCCTTCCCAATCCGCCTGCCCCGCACAGCCTTCTCAAAACCCCAGCACCGCTCATCCCTTTACATCATCCCTGCCCCTGCCCGTGGTGNATGTCGGGCCTCGGNGCTGACTGGGGAAGGGTCGAGGAGGCGATCGCGGAGATCAGCGGATCCTACGACCGGATCAACCGGTTCATCTCGCTCGGCTTCGACCTGATGCTGCGGGAGAGGGCGCTCANNCTCGCTGGTGAAGGCTTCAACGGGAGGGTGCTCGATGCGGGGAGCGGTCCTGGGATTTTCTCGCTTCTCGCCCTCAGGAGGTGGCGGAGGGCTGACGTAGTTGCCTTGGATCCATTGGACGTGATGGNCTCGCTCTCGAAGCGGAGGGTCCGGTCGGAGAGGTTCGACGTGGTCAGGGGNGTCTTCGAGCAGATGCCCTTCAGATCCGGCGCCTTCGGTCTGGTCCTNACGGGCTTCTCGGTGAGGGACGCGATCGACCTAAGAAAGGCGATCTCAGAGATCTGGAGGGTTCTGCGNTATGGCGGGAGGTACGTAGTCTGCGACATCGCGAAGCCCGATCCACCTCCCCTCAGGTTCGTCGTCTCGGCGTACTGGTTCCTGATCGCGCCCATCCTCGGTTTCCTCGCTGCCGGCAGGAGGGGACTTAGGGTCTGGGACATTTACAGGACGTACAGGAGGTGGCCCGTGAAAAGGGAGCTCATCGGCCTTCTGGACGAGTTCTTCGCGGTCGAGCGGA
>AWOE01000100.1 GCA_000494145.1 Candidatus Calditenuaceae archaeon JGI OTU-1
CCCCAACTTTTGGAGCCAAGTCATGCAGTTGTATGCAACTGTGTACAAATGTATACGACTTTTGCTCACCCATGTTATGGCAAACCGGTTCACGATCCAACGGTCCTAATGCGAACACCGCTCACAGCTCGCTTTTGCTGAAGATCAAGAGAGCGATCGCGGTGGAGACCGACAGAACCGCGAGCTGCGACGATACAAGCACCGGTATCAGCGAACCCCCGAGCTGCCTCAACAGCGTCACGCCGAACTCGCCGAGGAACGAGAGCGTAGGGTCAACGTAGTAGACCATCATAAGCCTCGAGGCNTGGACGGGGTTGAGGGCCATCAGAACCATCACCGTCACCGAATCGAGCCGTAAGAGGATGACGGNCGCCATCAGGGCCACCTCGTAGACCATGACCAGCCCTATCCACGCGCCGAGTGCTAGGGCGAGGGCCCCGAACCTGCTCCTCGCCGCTGAGGAGATGAGGACGCCTATGCCGGCGAACGCAGAGGCCAGCAGGACAGAGGTTCCGAACATGCTCAGGTAGATCCAGAGGTCGNCCTCTGTGAGAAGGAGCCAGAGGATCCAGGACGCCAGNCCGTAACCCAGCGCGATCGCCGCTGCGAGGGAGAGGACGCTCGCTCCGAGCCTGCTNANCACCANCTCCCACCTCGCGACAGGAAGGGANAGGAGGAACTCGAGGGTTCCCCTCTCCCTTTCAGCGACGAGGGAGAGCGAGGACGAGACGACCGCTGCGAGCGGAACGACGTAGAGGTTCAGGTTGATGATCCCAGCGACAGAGGCGCTGTAGGCCCTGAACCCCACCTCGCCGAGGCCGAGGGCACCGAGGTACGCGAAGGAGGCACCCATCGCTGCGAACGAGGCCGCGAAGCCCAAGAGCCACCTGCTCCTGAGGGCTGAGGACAGNTCCCGCTTCAGGAGGATGAGCGAGGTCACCTTCATGCGCCCACCGACCCCATCAGCTCCTCGACGTCGGGCTCCTCGACCCATGCCTCCCTCAGATCGTGGCCCTCGTTGCGGAGGCGCGAGAGGGCGGCGAAGAGGTCATCGGTCCTGAGGGTCGTCCAGCCGTTTCCGGTCCTGAGGTGGATTCTGTAACTCGGCCGCATCTTCCTGAGGACCTCCTCTGCCCTGAAGAGGCCGGCCATCCTNCCGTCGCGCAGAACGGCCACCTTCTCNAAGACGTGGATNAGGCCGCTGACGGTGTGAACGGANACCACAACGGTCTTCCCCTCCTCAATCAGAGTCTTGAGGAGCTCGGTGACAACGCNCCTCGATGCGGCGTCGAGGTTGCTGAAGGGTTCGTCCATCAGTATGACCTGCGGGTCGCCGATCAGCGCGAGTGCGATCGCCAGTCTCTGCTTCATCCCTCCGGAGAGAGCGCCGACCTTGACGTGCGATGCCTCCGTCAGCCCGAACGGTCCGAGGACGTCGTCCAGCTCGACGTCGACGCCCTTCAAGTCCGAGACGAAGTCGACCAGCTCGTAGACCGTCGCCTCCTCGGGGAACCTCACGTGCTGCGGGACGTAGCCCGTGACCCTCCTGACCTCCTTTCCGTCCCTCTTCACGTCGAGCNCCATCACCGAGATCTCGCCCTCGAAGTCGAGAATACCCATCACGCACCTGAGGAGCGTCGTCTTGCCCGACCCGTTGGGNCCCATCAGCAGCACCGACTCTCCCTTCTCGACCTGCATGCTGACGGACTCCAACGCAACCCTCTCGCCGAACGTCTTCCGCAGCCCCCTGACCTCGATAGCCCTCATCTCCGCCTAGCGACCATGACTGCAACGAGAGGTGAAAAGGTTAGCGCGAAGGAGGTGAGGAGCCAGAGCGCGGAAGTAGGTCGTGCTTCGTTGGTGCCGAGCACGTTCGGGGTCTGGGAGGGGGACTCCTCAATTGCCTTGACCGTAGGCTTCAGGTCCGTCAATACCCTTGTGAGCTTCAGCGCGACATACCCCGGTCCGTAGGCGAAGGCCCAGAGCTCCTGCCACCTGTCCATCAGGTCCTCGAGAGAGGAGACGACGAGGTACCTGTCGCCTACCTGAAATCCCCTGTCGCTCCAGAAGTTACCGCGCCAGAGGCTGCTGAACCGGGCGAGGGTTGAGAGCTGCTGTGCGTTCTCGACGATGTCGTTCTCCTCGAAGACCGCCGAAGCCCAGACATCGAACCTGATCCCAACGTTGTTGAAGGCTATGACGTTCCTCCGGACGACGACGGTTCCCTCCCTAGGGTACGGCGAGTTGACGACGTTCAGCCCCACGCCGTTGCCGACGATCCAGTTCCCCTCAACCACC
>AWOE01000101.1 GCA_000494145.1 Candidatus Calditenuaceae archaeon JGI OTU-1
GGCTCTCCCTCATCTCCGAGGCCAGGTCCCTCAGGGCCGCGAACCTCGGGCCCTTCTCCTCCCTTATCTCCGAGAGCCTCCTCCTGAGTTCCTCCTCCCTCTTCCCGAGCTCCTCGAGCTCCCTCCTAACCGCCGCGAGCTCGGCCTCGACGTCCTGCGGAACCCTGTCCAGCTGCACCTGGGAGAGGTTGAGGCCGCGGGCGATCCTGACGACCCTGTCCGAGTCACGGGGCCTGCAGATCACCGCCAGTAAAGCCCTGCCCTCGCCGATGCGCTCCTGGACCACGACGAAGTCCTGGAAGGCCCTCCTCGCCTCCTCGAGGGCGGAGGACTGCAGGGTGAAGAGGGACACGTGGAACCTCTTCAGCTGCCCCAGCTCCGAGGCCGTCCTGCCCAGTCCCCTCAGGACCTCCAGCACCTCGGCCCTCGAAGCGAGCGTTTTGAGCCTCTCCGAGACGTCCGAGAGGTCCTGCCAGATCGCCCTCAGTCCCTCCAGAATAGGCCTCGCCTCCCGTTCGATCAGGTCGAGGGCCTCCCTCACATCGGAGACGCTCACCTCCTCCGGGTCCGGGAGGTCGCCCTCCATCAGCACCTGCAGAGGCCCCCTCTCCACGTTGACGTCCAGCTCCCTCACCGTTGCCTCCAGCTCCAAGTAGATCGACCTCGCCCTCGAGTAGAGCTCCTCGACGTCCCTGAGGCGGTCGCCGTCGTTCTCGGTCACGTGGAAGTCGCCGAACCTGTAGAGGTCGTTCAGCAGCTCGCCTGCCCTTCCCCTCGGCACCACCACCCTCGCCCTGAGAAGGCCGGCTATGCCCATGAGCCGTCTCCCCCACCGCGCAGGCACTATTTGTATGCTGAAGCGCCGTTAGTCCGATCGCCTCTCATACTTTTGACCCCGTCGATCGCAGCGTCGTGTGATGGGCCGCAGGAGGAGGATCAGGCCGTCGACCGCCGAGATCGTCGTTGTAGGCAACGAGGTCCTGAACGGAGAGGTCCTCGACACCAACAGCAACTGGCTCGCCAGACAGCTGTACTTCCTCGGCCTCGATCTGAGGAGGGTCACGGCCGTGAGGGACGACCTGAAGGAGATAGCTGGTGCGATAAGGGAGGCTCTGAGGAGGAGGACCGAGTGGATCATAACCACCGGCGGCCTCGGCCCCACCCACGACGACATGACGCTGGAGGCGGTGGCGCTCGCCACCAACAGGAAGACCGTCCTCAACCCGGAGGCCCTCGAGATGTTGAGGGAGAGGTACGCGAGGCTGTACGAGATGGGGGTCGTGAAGGAGAGCGAGCTCACGCCCTCGAGGCTGAAGATGGCCATGCTTCCCCGCGGTGCGAAGGCCCTGAGGAACAGGGCAGGCTCCGCTCCCGGATCCCTCCTCAGGTACAAGGGCTCGAGGATAATCTCGCTTCCGGGAGTGCCGAGGGAGCTCAAGGACATCTTCGTCAACGAGGTGGCCCCGCTGATCAGGACCGAGGCGAGGCGCGTGGTGCGATACGTCGCTGGCCTGTTCGTGAAGGGCGTGCCGGAGTCCTCGATGGCACCCGTTCTGAGGGAGCTAGCGGCGGAGAGGCCCAGGCTCTACGTCAAGTCTCATCCAAAGGGGATGGAGGAGGGGGTCTCGCTGGTGGAGGTCGTCGTCCACTCGGAGGGTCAGGACCCCGAGGAGGTCAGGAGGGAGGTGGAGTCGGCCATCGGCGTGCTGGAGGAAAGGCTCAGCGCTTTTCAGCCGGCAGAGCTCAGGAGGATGAGCATGGAGGAGGTGCTCGGCGGTGGGGAATGACCCGGAGCTCTCAGGGATCCGGAGGGACCAGCGGTATTCGGCCATGCTCTCCCAGATCGAGCGCCAGCACCTGATGTACAAGTCAGGCCTCGTCGGCGGCTCGAGGGCAGAGATCCCCGGAGAGGGCTTCAGGGCGATGGTCGTCTACGGACTGGGAGGCTCCGCCATGGCAGGGAGGATGCTCGAGTCCCTTGCCGAGGCGCTCTCCGAGTTCCCCGTTCACGTGAACGACGGCTCCCGATTACCCAGATGGGTCGGCCGCGACGACCTCCTCGTCATCGTGAGCTATTCGGGTGAGACGACCGAGTGCGTTCTCGCCCTCGAGGAGGCCTCGTCCAGGTCCCTCAGGGTCGTCGTCGTCGGCAGTGGCGGCACGCTCCTCTCAAGATCGACCGAACTCGGCATCCCATCGGTTACGGTCGAGAGAGGTCTCACGCCGCGGATGGCAGTACCCGAGATGTTCGGCGTTCTCGCAGCCCTCTACCACAGGGTCTCAGGAAGCGCGGCCATATCGCCCCAGTCGGTATCCGAGGCCGCTGACCGGCTTCCCACGTACTACTCCATCGTCTCGCCGGAGTCGGAGGGCGAGGACAACACAGCGCTGAGGTGTGCCGGGCTCGCTGCAAGACATCTCCTCGTCGCGATAGGTTGGGCCCACATGGCGGTGGCGGGGCTGAGGTTGAGGAACCAGCTGGCGGAGAACGCCAAGCGCGCCTCCCTCTCCCTCAGGGTACCGGAGGACCTCCACAACGCCATCGAGGGCCTCCACACGATACCGGGACGATCGGCTGTCCTGCTGAGGAGCAGGTTGGAGACGAAGGACGTCTCGGCGCAGATGGAGGCTGTGAAGGGAATGGTCGACCTCGGGCTTGAGGTCTCCTTCTCTGGCGGTGCCGTCTTCGAGCTGATCTCAGCTGTAATGTGGGCGGACCTGGTGAGCCTGTACACGTCGTACCTCCTCAACGTCGATCCAGCAGAGCTCAAGAGAATACCGAAGGTCCGGGAGTCCGTCACGTCCTCCACAAGGGGTGCCAGGTGATTGGACTACGAGAGGAGGTTCTTCAGGTCCCTTCTCACCTCGGCCTTCCTCTACCTCATCCTGGTCGCCGGAGCACTCACGCCCCTAAGCGGTCAGGAGGCGGAGGATAGAATGCGCATGTTACAGGAGGTGACGGCCGGCATCAACTCGCCCCTCCAGATATTCGCGAACAACCTCCTCGTCTCGCTGCTGATGCTGGTTCCGTTCATCGGTCACCCGTTAGCGGCCTTCGTGATCTACAACACCGGCCTCTTCTTCTCGGCTCTCTCGACAACGACGAACCTCCCTCCGGTCGTCCTAGTGCTCACACCGCTGATCACGGTCTACGGTGCGCTCGAGTTCATCGCATACGGGTTCTTCTTCTATCACGGTTTGAGGTTCTCGTACGCAATCCTCAGGAGACGTCTGAAGGAAGAGCTGAGACCTGCTCTTTTCATGGTAGTCATAGGTACCATAGTTCTCCTCTCAGCCGCTTTCCTCGAATATCTGCTGATTGAATCGCTCGCAAACTTCCTGCCGAGTTCCTTTTAGATAATGTGATTACATCGGTGTCCAGTAGAATCGGCAACCATAAATAAAAATATATAGTGCCGTCTCAAGCTGATAATCGATGGCAGGTAAGAGGAAGAGAAATCCAAAAGGTTTCTCGGAGCCAATTATAATGAGGGCGCTGCTGAAAAATCCGATGACCGTTTCGCAGCTCGAGAAGGCGACCAGGATCAAGAAGCCAACGATATACCTCTCCCTCAACAGGCTCCTCAAACTCGGATACGTCAGGAGCGAAAAAGCGAAGCGTAACAGGAGGTTCTATCTGACCCCTCTCGGAAGGAAGGTGGCGATGAACAGGATCAGGGCAGAGAGGTTGCTGAGCAGGGTGATGAAGGACCTGAAGCAGGCCGTGAGGCTCGGTATACCGATCAGGGAGATAGTGAAGGAGCTCCAGAGATCGAAGTGAGGATCAGGTAGAGGAAGTCGCCCACAGCGAGGTAGAGGACCAAGCCTGCGGTGATGAACGCGACGAGCGGGATCCCCGGTGTAGCCCACAACTCTTTCCTCCCGATCTTTGGTTTCTCCTCGAGGAAGTAGCTGGTGAAGGGCGGGGAAAGAGATATCCGTACTGAGCCGTCCTCCTCAACCCTGACCATCGGAGCCCAGAACCTCTTCGGGAAAGTGACGCGGGTGCCGAGGAAGAGCGCGGCGAGCCTGACGTGGGACGGCGTGCCAGCAAGGTCCGAGAGGACGTCCTCCCTCCTCACCAACAACCTGTAGGCGTTGAAGAGGAAGAGGGCTGCCGGCACGGCCAGCGACAGCATCAGGGCGTTGAGCAGGATGCCGATCGGCGCTATGGGGTGGACGGCCCTCTCGTGGAGGTTGACGGGGTATGCCAGCGAGAGCGCGGCGATAGCCTTGGCGTCCGCACCTCCGTAGAGCCCGAGCCGGTAGAACAGGTAAGCGACGGACGAGGAGACGGCTATGGAGATGACCGCGAGGACAGGGTAGCTGGTCTCGAGGTAAAGGAGCGCCCTGAAGAGGGTCAGGGGGCCTGTGATGGAGGCGAGCAGGAGCCAGATCCAGTCCTCCACCTCCCTCTTGACCAGGTCCATGACCGAGGCGACGGAGAGCAGCACGAACGAGAGGGCCAGGTTGAACGTCGTTAATGGATCCACGACTTCCCCGGGCTAGTCACCTCTTTATCGTTGACGGTTTGGGGGGTCGAACCCCCTGCTTAGGAAATTCCCTTATTACCGCAGATAGTTGCAGGGTCTGGGAATGTATGCGCTGCCGCCGGTCTACGACTTCAGGGTCGTCGAGGAAGAGGTGAGGAAGTTCTGGGAGGAGCGGAACGTCCCCAAGAGGTTCATGGAGCTCAACAGGGGAGGGCCGGTCTTCTCCTTCCTCGAGGGGCCTCCGACGGTCAACGGGTACATGCACGTCGGCCACGTGAGGGGCAGGATCTGCAAGGACGTGGTGCTGAGGTTCGCGACGATGCAGGGCTTCTGGGTCTGGAGGAGGGCGGGATGGGACTGTCAGGGGCTTCCGACGGAGCTCGAGGTCGAGAGGATCCTCGGTATCAGGACGAAGAAGGACATCGAGGCGATAGGGATGGATAGGTTCGTGGAGGAGGCGAACAAGCTCGTCGACCATTACATCAAACACTGGAGGAAGGACTCGGAGACGCTGGGCCTCTGGCTCGACTACGACACGGCCTACGAGACCAGGAACGAGCGTTACATGGAGCACATCTGGTACCTCCTGAAGAGGGCCTACGAGAACGGCGACCTGATCGTGAGCAACAAGGTCGTCCCCTTCTGCCCCCGGTGCGAGACGCCCCTCTCGTCCCACGAGGTCTCCCTCGGGTACGAGGAGGTGGAGGACTACTCGCTTTACGTGAAGTTCCCGATCGAGTCCATGCCGGGCAAGTTCGCCGTCATCTGGACGACGACGCCGTGGACCCTTCCGGCCAACGAGGCGGTCGCCGTCAACCCCGATGAGACCTACGTCGAGGTGGAGACCGAGAAGGGAAACCTGATCGTCGCGGAGAAGCTGCTCGAGAGGGTCGTGACCGATGCGAAGCTGAGGCAGGTCAACGTCGTAAGGAGCTTCAGGGGCTCCGAGCTCGTAGGGCTGAGGTACGTCCACCCGCTCGCGGAGGAGGTGGGCGTCCACTCGGCGCACTCTCCACCGGCTCACACGATCGTCGAGGCTGAGTTCGTCTCGATGGAGGAGGGAACAGGGCTCGTCCACATAGCGCCCGGTCACGGTCCGGAGGAACTCAGGAGGAGGCTCTCGGAGATAAGGGAGGAGAAGGGCCCGAGGTTCGCGGCCCTGAGGGACCTGGCCTCGGAGATGAGGGAGAGCC
>AWOE01000102.1 GCA_000494145.1 Candidatus Calditenuaceae archaeon JGI OTU-1
CTGGTCAGCCTGAGCCTCTGCACCAAGGTCATGAGCTCCTCGACGAGCTCGCTAGCCCGCACCACCTCCCCGATCTTCCAGTAGAGGAGCTTCTCACGGAGCTGGTGAAGGGGCTCCACCTCAACTCGTTCAACTGGTTGACGAAGAAGGAGTGGCTTGTGGATCTCCTCAAGGAGGGGTTGAGAAAGCTGCTCGACCCCGGCAGAGGACTCGCGCAGAGGTTCGACGCCTTCCGCGCAGCCGTCAAGGGTTTCAGCGCCGCAACGCTCACCGAGATGCTGACCTACTACCAACCCGAAAGAGTACGGTGTCTGGAACAAGCAGGTGAAGAGGCACCTCACCGTCTTTTCTCGCCTCCTCCTATCCTCCTCGAAATCCTGTGCTGGGAAACGTCGAGGAGACCATAGAACAGTATCTTGAAGTCGCCGGCCTTGACGAAGTTACCGCTTCTCTCGGCAAAGGAGGTCATACGTAGGCTCAGAAGGCTCTGCTTCAAGGAAGAATGACAGAGTGGCTCGAATTTTATGCTGAAGAGGGTCACAAGAGAACCTTTTGGTGATTCCCCATTCATCCCTGGCCGAGAGCTTTCCCGCCGGCATCTTTGTGTAGAAAGATTTAAATATAGCTAAACAAAGATTAACAACGTGAAGGCCGCAGTTCTTCATAAATGCAATAAGATTGAGGAACAACCTTTAGTAATAGAAGATGTGAATATTTTGAAACCAAGAGTAGGCGAAGTCTTGATAAAAGTGCTATCAGTGGGTGTTTGTCATTCCGACCTCCATGTTATTGAAGGAAGGACCCCAATATCTCTTCCATGTGTCTGCGGACATGAAATCTATGGAGTAGTTGAGGAAGTAGGAGCTCACGTCACCGCCGTTAATATCGGAGACTATGTAGTAGCTACTTTTATTTGGCCATGTGGTAGATGCTATAATTGTGCTAGTGGACTAGAAAACTTATGTGAGAATATGGCGGCGATAAGACCTAAAGGGACTCTATTTAACGGCGCGACTAGACTTAGCTTACTAGATGGTTCTCCATTGTATATTTTTCTTGGAGGAGGGTTTGCAGAGTATGCCATTATCCCGGAGTCAGGAGTAAAAGTCCTCCCAAATGAATTAAGAAAGGAAACATCAGCAATACTAGGTTGTGCTGTTCTATCTGCTTATGGAGCTATGGAGGAAGACCTAGGGTGGCATTCCCCAGAATCTTTGAATTAGTTAAAAAAGGATTATTAGACATAGATAAGCAGGTAACGAAGAGATGGAAACTTGAGGATGTCAACCATGCTCTCTTATCGCTTAAGAGAGGAGAAGTTATAAGAAGCATTTTAGTCCCATAGTATTAAGACTTACGGAATACTTTCCTTCCTATATAGACTTTAAATATTATTCCCGAAAGCCCTTTTGGTGCCAACAATATTAAAAGAAGTATTACAAAACCAATTACAAATTGCCAATAATATGCTGTGTACACTATTAAATAAGTTTTCAAGAAAAGATAAAGTATAGAAGCTAAGAAGACACCATAAATACTGGTTATACCTCCTAAGATAGTAATAAATACGAATTCACCCGATGTTGTCCAAAACGCAATTAACGGGTCTATGTGAGCGTTAAGGAATGCATAAAGTGTACCTGCAATACCAGCAAGGAAACCAGCATACGTAAAAGCTAGGATATAAACCCTTGTTGGAGATATACCTAGAGACACTGCTTTCAACTCAGCATCCTTGACTGCTCTTAACGCATATGAAAGTGGAGAGTTAATGACATGCTCAGTTATGTAAAGTATTATCGTGAAAATAGTTATGATAATGAAATACTCGTTGGACATGGACATGAATAAGTCGCGTCCCCTAACAGGCAGTATTCCAAATAGTTTGACGGCAGGGATTCTAAGTCCATCCGTTCCTCCTGTTATATGGTAGAATTTTACTAAGAGAGTATAGATAATCATTGAAAAAGCAACTGTTATCATTGCGAATGCTAGCTTCCTAGTTCTTGCAGCTAATAAACCAATGAGGAAAGATATTAATGTAGTAATTAAAACCCCCAATACTAATAAAATCTCTGCATTTTGAAAACCGTAATATTTAAGTAATAAGCCTACTGAATAGGCTCCAATTGCATAGAATGCTCCTTGACCAAATGATACTAAGCCTCCATAACCTATAAGGATTACCAAGCCAATAGCAACTAACGAATAAAGTAGTGATAACGACAACAAGTGCTGTATGTGCCTTGTGGCAATGAAACCGAAAAGCAAGAGGCAAGCATAGATTATTAAACATTTGTAAGCAGTCTTAACCATTTACGTCATCTACCTCCTTTAAAAAGACCTTCTGGTCTTAGTTGGAGAACAAGCAACATTATTATGAAGATAATAGCTAGTTCGAGCTCAGGAAAGACCATGACTGTTATCGTCCTTGCAAGTGCCATGATTAAAGATGCAATGAAAGCACCCTTTATATCTCCTAGGCCACCCACGACAACTACAGCAAAGGATAATACTATATATTCACTGCTAAAGCCAGGATGTAAGCTTATAGTAGGGGCTATTAGTGCTCCACCCAACGTCGCGAGAGTAGCACCAATTGTAAAAGCATACGTATAGACTCTTTTAACGTCAACGCCTAGAGCAAGAGAAATTTCTCGGTCAAATGCTGTGGAACGAATGATCCGTCCAATCTTTGTGGCGTTTAAGAAAATATAAGTAATCAGTAAAATGACATAGCCAACGACCATTAGGAAGACGTAGTAAAGTGGGTACGATATTCCTCCAATATTTAAATTGCCGAGGTAAAGATAAGGTTCAGTAATCATCCAAGATTGTGGTCCCCAAATGAACTTTATGACGTCTTCGAGTATCAGCATTAATGCAAATGTAGCAAGTAACTGTTGTATTTCGACCCTTTCATAAATCCTCCTTAATATTATTGGTTCGACTGTGAAGCCCATAAAAATGCCTGCTATTATACCTGCTAATCCTAATGCTATATAGGTTGTGTATATAGGTAAACCAAAAGATAGGAAAGACCTGACAAAAGTTACAGAAAGATAAGCACCTATAGCGAGCAGTACTCCATGAGATAAGTTAAGTATTTTTAGTACTCCCAAAACCATGTTAAGTCCTACCGATATTAAAGCTAAGATAACTGAGTAAATTAAAGTATTCAAAAAAATTATTATAAGCAATGTTATTTCAAGCATTCTCGACGACCTCCTTTATTTCACCACGTTCTATCCTCACAATTTTATCTGCAATTTGTTTTACATATCTTAAGTTAGACTCTGCTATTATTGTTGTAATTCCGAGAGACTTCATTGCCTCTATGCTTCTAAGAAGACGATTTGCCACCATTGGTGCTAATCCCTCGAATGGTTCGTCAAGCAGTACTAACTTCGGCATTAAAACAAGTGCCCTAGCAATGCTAACCATTTTCTGCTGTCCTCCACTAATGAGCTTTGCCTTTCTATTTTTAAATTCTTTAATTTCAGGGAAAATTTTATAAACAATCTCTAGATTCTTTTCTATCATGGATTTGGTCATCGAACCGCTTACCCAGCAAGGAAGTAGGATATTCTCTTCGACTGTGAGGTCTGATATAAGTCTTCTATCCTCAGGAGAGTATGTTATACCCTTACCCACTCTGTTTCTAGCTGGGAGTCTTGATATATCCTCTCCTTCAAATACAATCTTACCAGTTCTCAAAGGTAGTAAGCCTATTATAGTTTTTAAAGTAGTGGTTTTTCCAGCCCCATTCGGACCTATTAAACCTAGGACCTCTCCTTTTTCAATGTTAAATGAAATCTTCCTTAGAATATGTACATTGCCAATGTAGACGTCAACATTAACTATATCAAGTAAGACCATAACATTCACCCTCCTAGCAAATATTTTAATGATTCTTCTCCCATGAGCGTATCAAAGGAACCATCATATAGTATTTTTCCTTCATTCATAAAGATGATCCTTGGAAAATATTTTTGGACTACTTCAATGTCATGTTCAACGACTATGACGGTTGTCTTCTTTTCTAACGCTACTCGTAAAATCATATCGATTATATTGAATTTCTCATATGAAGATACGCCAGAAGTAGGCTCATCTAAAAGAAGTAACTCAGGTTGTAATGAAAACGATAAAGCAACATCTAATAATTTTCTCTCACCTTCTGAGAGTTCCTTTACAGGTTTCGTTTCTCTCAAATTAAATGATAAGCAAAGTTCTGTAACCTCTTGAATAATTTGCTTTTGCATATATTTATTGACGTCTTTCCACATATTGTAGATCTTTTTATTCCTTGATAAAATTGATGTAATTAGTGCTTCTTTTACAGTAAGACTTTCAAATAATTGTGGTATCTGCCATGATCGAACTATTCCCATCTGAACCCTCTTAATCATTGATGTCTTTTCTAAACTCTTGCCCTGATATATTATTTTACCGTCGGTTGGAAGCAAGTACCCACTAATCAGATTTATAAGAGTGGATTTTCCAGCACCATTTGGACCAATAATCGCAACTTTCTCACCTTTATCTATATGGAATGAAACACCATCTACTGCTTTAACTCCACCAAAATATTTTTTCAAGTTTATTACCTGTAGAAGGCGATTTTCTTTAAATAATGAATTATTCATACCGTTACTCACCCCCTTACTCCGCTAGAAAAGAAAGTGAACGTAAGACTCGCATGCTAGATCATCACCAAGAATTGATCCAATCTAGAGTTCGGACTCCTACAGGCGGATTTACCATTTCAGGCGAAAAGACCATTAGATCCTTCAATGTTGCGAATGGGTATTTTGGTGTGTGGACTGTGAACCCAAACAACGCCGGTTCTACTCCATCATGGTCTTCTCTTATGATTATATGCCCATTAGGTGTTGGTATAGTTAAGTTCTCAAAAGCCTTAATAATATCATCAACTTCTGGCCATTCTCCGGTAACTGCCACGGCTTTTTCAACTGCTGCTTTATATGCAAATATAGCCTGCCACATATGGTATGCATCATGATGGCCAACAGGATAATGACCATATTTTGCATAATATCCTTCGTTAAACTCTTTTTGTAATGGCCAAGTCTTGGGGTCGGGATACTCAAACCAGTGTGGGCCTCTTTGACCTACGAGTACTCCTTCAGGCATCTCTCTGCCTAAAACTGGGAACACATGGCCTGCATTGGTGAAGCAAAACAGCATATCTTTAAACAATCCAAATCCTGCGGCTTGTTTTATAAAAGTTACTAGGTCGCCACCCCATGAACTGCTGAACACTACTTGTGGTTTATCTACTGCAAGCCGTGTGATGAAAGGTGTGTAATCTGTTTCATAAAGTTTATGGAAATACTCAGACACAATTTCTACATCAGGCTTAAGTTTCTTTAAAGCTAATGCAAATATCTCTGCATTGTCTCTTCCCCATGCGTAATCTTGATTAATCATACTAACACGTTCTAAATCAGGAATCGTTTTTAAAACGGCGAGTGCTGCTCCAACAGCGTCTAGTGCGACGTGAGGTACGCTGAGAGAGCGCCGGTAGAGATGCCCGCGAACCTGAGGATCAGCGAGGGTGTGAGGAGGCCGGTCGATCCGTAGAGCCACCTCGA
>AWOE01000103.1 GCA_000494145.1 Candidatus Calditenuaceae archaeon JGI OTU-1
CCTCGTCCACGGCTTGATGTGGAGGACCGAGGTCCTGAGGTCAGCGGGGTATGACGAGTCGCGGATCAGGGAGTGGGCCGTCATCAGCGTCTTCCCCTCGTCCGATACGTCGTCGACCAGCAGGACCCTTTTGCCGTTCAGCCCCTCCAGCGAGGGCCTGTGGTAAACGACCGGTGCGCCCCTCGACTTGACGCCGACGTAGCTCCTGATCCCGAGCGGGACGACTTCCTCGACGTCCATCACGTCGGAGAGGAGGTTCGCAACGAAGAGCCCTCCCCTGAGTATGCCCACGATCACGTCGGGCCTGAAGCCAGAGGCGAGGACCTTGTTGGCCAGCTCCTCCACGCCCGAGACGATGTCGTCCCAGCCGAGCAGAAGGAACCTCTCCTTACCCAGCGATACTTCCCTGCCCATACCGACATGACCTCACCGCCGCATATTATCCGTTCTCGGATATGTGCTTCGAATACAGGGCATTAACCCTCGATCTTGGCCCTCAGGAAGTCGGGGAGGACGCCCCTCTGGGCCAGCTCGAGCGCCTGGTTCTTCGTGAACCTCCACCATATGTCGCCCCTCTTGTCGCTCTGAAAGTCCCAGGGGCTCACCGCCACCAGATCGCCCTCCTTTATCCAGATCTTCCGCTTCAGCTGGCCCCTTATCCGGCAGAGGCGCTGCTTGCCGTCGGAGCACTCGACCAGGGCGTTGTCGTAGCCCACCAACCTGACCACCACGCCGTAGACGTCGCCCGGCCCCAGCTCGGGCATCTGCTCCAGCTCCTTCGGCTCCGATATGATCTTCCTCTTCCCCATGTCTTCCCCGGGAAAGTTCTTCCGGTCCCTCCTGATAAGGTCGAGTTCGGTGGTCAGGCGACGCTAATCTCATAAGAAGAGGCACGGATGGGTGCGTGGCGCGATGAAGCACAGGAAGTCCGAGAACTTCTCCGAGTGGTACGTCGAGGTGGTCGAGGAGGCGGGGCTGGCCGGGTACGCACCGGTCAAGGGCACGATCTACCTGCTGCCGTACGGCTACGAGATATGGGAGCTGATCCGGTCGCACCTCGACAAGAGGTTCAGGGAGAGCGGACACAGGAACGCCTTCCTCCCCGTCCTGATACCGGAGTCGCTGCTGAGGAAGGAGGCCGAGCACTTCAAGGGCTTCACGCCGGAGGTCTTCTGGGTGACGCACTCGGGCGATGACCCACTTGGAGAGAGGCTCGCGGTGAGGCCCACTTCGGAGACGCTGTTCTACGCCACCTTCGGCGGCGCGATCAAGAGCTGGAGGGAGCTGCCTGTGCTGGTGAACTTCTGGAATTCGGCCCTGAGGGCTGAGATCAAGTCGACGAAGCCCTTCATCCGCACCTCCGAGTTCCTCTGGCAGGAGGGCCACACGATCCACGCAACGAGGGAGGAGGCGGAGGAGGAGGTCATGAGGATGCTGAGGATCTACAGGGAGGTGATCGAGGAGAAGCTCGCGATACCGGTGGTCGCAGGTTACAAGTCGGAACTCGAGAAGTTCGTCGGTGCGGTGTACACCACCACGCTCGAGGCCGTCATGCCCGACGGCAAGGTCCTGCAGATGGCGACCTCCCACAACCTCGGCCAGAACTTCACGATCCCCTTCGAGGTCAGGTACCTCGGCCCCGACGGCAAGATGCACTACGCCTGGAGTACCTCCTGGGGCCTCTCGTGGCGCGTCATAGGTGCGGTGATCATGGTCCACGGCGACGACCGCGGCCTCAGGCTGCCGCCGGAGATCGCTCCGATCCAGGTCGTGATCGTCCCGATACACTACAAAGAGGAGGAGAGGGCTCTGGTCCTCGAGAAGTGCAGGGAGGTGGCGAGGCGCCTCGCCGATGCAGGAATAAGGGTCCACCTCGACGACCGTACCGAGTACACTCCGGGCTGGAAGTTCAACGAGTGGGAGCTCAAGGGCGTCCCGCTGAGGGCAGAGATCGGGCCGAAGGAGGTGGAGGGCGGCAGGGTCACCCTGGCGAGGAGGGACGCGCTGACGAGGGTCGCGGTGAGCGACGCCGAGCTGGTCGAGTCCGTGAGGCGGCTCCTCGACGAAATACAGCGGTCCCTCTACGAGAGCGCCAAGAGGTTCCTGCTCGAGCACATAACCGACGCCAGGTCCCTCGAGGAGTTCTCCCGGGTCCTGGAGGAGAAGGGCGGTTTCGTCAGGGCTACCTACTGCGGTTCCAAGGAGTGCGAGGCCGCGATCAAGGAGCTGACGGGAGCGACCGTCCGGGTGATCCCCTTCGACCCCGAGCCAATACTGTCCAATTGCGTTTACTGCGGAGGAGAGGGCAAGGTGACCGCGTACTTCGGCCGGGCCTACTGATCCTCTACCGTTCAGCAGCCGTCGGCCGGAGAACAGCCACAGAGGGTTTGCACGTCCGTTACATGAACGCATATAGGTGCGTAACGATGTATCCGAAACGTTAATCGTCACGACGTCATAGTTATTGTGCCATGACGGAAAGTTCCAGCAAGGACCGGAAGAAGTTCACCCGCAGGGAGTTCCTCGGCGTCTCAACGGGTGCCGCGATCGGCGGCGTTGTGGCGGCGGGCGTCATAGGCGGCATAGCGGGATATCTCGCAGGCCAGTCTGCAGCTCCGGCGAGGACCGTCACTCAGGTCCAGACCGTTGAGATGGCAGTCGAGAGGACGGTCGAGAGGACCGTCACGGTCCCGCAGGTCCCCGAGCTGAAGGTCGGGTACGTCTACGTGGGGCCCGTGGGCGACTACGGTTGGACGTACGCTCACGATCAGGGCAGAAAGTGGGCCGATCAGAGGTTGCCGGGCGCCAAGTCCGCCTACATAGAGAGCGTTCCTGAACCGCAGGTCGCAAGCGCAATAGAGTCGCTGATAACGAAGGAGGACGCCAGGCTGATCTTCACGACCAGCTTCGGCTACATGGACCCGACTGCTGACATGGCGGCCAAGTACCCCGACAGGTACTTCGTCCACATCTCCGGCTACAGGAGCGGTGCTGCGGGCAACGCGCCGAACAACATGAGCTCGGCGTTCGCCGAGTTCTACCAGCTCTATTACCTGAACGGCCTAGCGGCTGGTGCGGTGACGCAGACGGGGGTCGTAGGCTACGTCGCAGCCCACCCGATCCCGGAGGTCGTGAGGCACATCAACGCCTTCGTCCTCGGAGCCAACTACGCCTACAAGAAGAGGACCGGTAAGGACATCAAGGCCTACGTCGTATGGCTCTTCTCGTGGTTCGACCCTGCCAAGGCCAGGACCGGTGCCATCTCGCTGATAGAGGAGAAGAACGCCGACGTTCTGGCCTTCACCGAGGACACACCGGCCGTCCTGCAGGTCGCTGAGGAGTACACGACCAGAGGGAGGAGGGTCTGGAGCTTCAGCCACTACAGCGATATGAGGCAGTACGGCCCCAACGCCCACCTCACCGGCCAGATCGTCAACTGGGGACCGATCTACCTCGAGTTCTACAGGACGGTCGCCACCAACAGCTGGCAATCGGTCGACATCTGGACGAGGATAGGCGATTACGTGCCCTACAGGTGGAGGAGGCCGACCGACAGGAGCACAGCAGGTCAGGCCGAGGGTACCGTCTACCTCGCGCCCCTCAACCCTGCGATACCGAAGGAATGGCAAGACCACATCAAGCTGAGGTACGAGCAGATGAAGGAGCTGGTCTTCGAGCCCTTCTCTCCTGAGGGGAACCTCGACGAGCCGATCAGGGACCAGGACGGCGAGGTCATGATCGACGGGAAGACCTACGTCGTCAGCAAGAGGACCGGTGAGAGGAGGGAAGGCAGCAGGGCTGACAGGGACGCTCTCTGGGAGATGGACTGGTTCGTGGAGTACATAGAGAGCGAGCTGCCGCGCGGCTGATCTACAATCTCCATCCTCAACAAATTTTTTCTTGCAATTCGCAACAGATCGTCACTCCCTGTAGTAGGGCTTGCCGAGGGACTCGGGTACGCCGAGCCTCTTCCTTACGCTCTCTATCGAGAGGGCTGAGAGCGTGACTATCGCGACGACGTAGGGGAGCATGAGGACGAACTGAGGAGACTGGGCTGCGAAGCCGAAGAGCTGGAGCCTGAACTGGAGCACCTCAACGCCCCCGAAGAGGAGGGCACCGAAGATCGCCCTGATCGGGCTCCACGAAGCGAGTATGACGAGGGCGAGCGCGATGAAGCCTCGTCCGTTGGTCATCATCTCCACCCAGAACGGCTGGTAGCCGATGAAGAGATAGGCACCTGCGAGGCAGCCCATAATCCCGACGACGACCGAGGTGGCGTACCTCGTCCTGAAGACGTTGATCCCGAGGGAGTCGGCCATAGACGGGTTCTCACCGACCGACCTTATCGCGAGTCCCACGGAGGTCCTGAAGAGGACGAACCACATGAGGACCGCTGCGACGAGGGCGAAGTAGACCAGCGCGTTCTGCGAGAAAAGTACCGAGCCTAAAACCGGTAACTCCGAGAGGTAAGGGACCTTGACGGCCCTCAGCGCCTCGGCCTGCTGTGTGATGATGACCGACTCGGGGACCTCGGGGTTCAGAGCCCTCATGATCCTGGCCCTGATCGCCTGCTGGGTTAGTAGGCCGCTCAGCCCGTAACCGAAGAGCGTGATCGCGAGGCCGACCACCACCTGGTTCAGACGGAGCGTCACGACGAGGAACGCCAGCAGGAGCCCCAACGCTGCGCCTACGAGGACAACCGTGACGAGGCTCACCAATTGACCGAGGGCGTTGGTGAAGATGAACGCGATCGCCGCTCCTACTATCATCATCCCCTCCATCCCGAGGTTGAGGATCCCGCTCCTCTCGACGTAGATCTCTCCGAGAGAGGCGATGAGGTAGACGGTCCCGAACTGGACGGTGAGGGCCAGTATCCCCTCGATCCAAGACACGTCGACCATCCCTTACCACCTCCACACTATCCTGTACCGCTTGACGAACTCGGCCACGACTATCATGAGGAAGATCGTCGACTGGAGGAGCTGCACGGCCGCGAAGGGAAGGTTCAGCGTCGCCTGAAGCACATCCCCTGCCACTATCAGGCCGCCCATGAAGACGGCGGCCGGGAGAGCCAGAAGCGGGTGGAGGCCGGCGAGGAAGGCGATGATTATCGCCGTGTAGCCGTACCCCGGCGAGGCCCTCGGCCTGAGCCTGCCGATTATCCCGGAGAGGAGGAAGAAGCCCGCCAGACCTGCGAGCCCTCCGGAGCTGGTCTCGC
>AWOE01000104.1 GCA_000494145.1 Candidatus Calditenuaceae archaeon JGI OTU-1
GCGGTACCCCTCAAGGTGGATGAGCTCGGGATAGACGTCTGCGTCGGCCACCCCAACAAGTGCCTGAACAGCATGCCAGGCGTCACACCGCTCCACATCTCGCCAGACCTCTGGGAGGGCGTTGACCCNTCGNNGATCGGTGAGGGCTGGATCTCCAACCCCTCCGCCTTCAAGCGGTACTACCTCCTCTGGTATGAGGAGGGGCATCCGTACCACACGACGATCAACCCNTANGCNGTCGTGGCGTTCGCGCTGGCCGCCGAGTCGGCTCTCGAGGAGGGCCTCGAGAAAAGGTACCGGAGGCACGTGGAGGCTTCGAGGGCCTTCAGGAGGGCNGCGTCGGTNCTCGGGCTCAGNCCNGTCGCGGTCTCGGAGGAGGTNGCAGCTCCGACNGTCACGTCGCTGAAGCTGCCCGAAGATCTGAGGGGAAGGGCCGACGAGTTCGTGCANCACATGCTCTNGAAATACAGGGTGATGGTGACCAACGGCCTAGGAAACCTCGTCGACAGCGCCGTAAGGGTCGGCCANNTGGGGATCACCGCAACCGCCCGGTACCTGATACCGACGNTCGTCGCGCTCGGAAAGACGCTGGAGGACCTCACGGGCAGAAGGGCCGAGATCGGGAAAGCGGTGGAGTCCTTCCTCGCATACTCATAGCGAATTCCTCGAATAGAACCGCAGCAGCTCGTAGATNCTCCTCATCCCCCTCCTGTAGGACGTCGTGGTTCTGAGGTAGTCCCTCGCGGCCGTCGAGAACCTGACGACGCCTCCGTAACGCAGGACNAGCCTCCGGACGTGCTCCTCCCCCTGGCGGTCCAGATCCATCAGAAGGGAGATAGTTTGGCCGGACATCCCCTCNACGGCCCTCTCGAACTCCGAGAGCGTGATCACCCTGACGGCTGCACCCGACTCGATCAGGGCCCTCTTGTCGCTATCGCCCTCNACGACCGCGATCGTGCANGAGTCGTTGAGGAGGCCCACGAACCNCTCGAGCTCCTCCCTCAGCGCCTCCCTCTCCTGCGCTCGACCCCTCCAGGACCTCATCCGANCTGGATGCGCTGGGCCGGGTCGTTAACCTCTCCTCAAGTGCACGGTTCCCGAGTGCCGCTCCGGTCGAACGACCTCGTAGCAGGCGAGAACCTCATCCGAGCCCTCCTTGACCTCAGCGCAGCGACCGGCGTAAATTTTTACAGGGAGGTACGACGTGCTGAGTCCGGCTTGAGGCGAGTGAGGGCGATAGTCGACGGCAAGGTCCAGCGAGTAGGGTACAGATACGTGGTGGCCAACTTGGCGAGGGAGAGGAACGTCAAGGGATACGTCAGGAACCTTGACGACGGGAGGGTGGAGATAGTGGCGGAGGGTGAGGAGAAGGACCTGGAGGATTTCCTGNCNAGGATACAGGTGAAGGAGGAGCCGATAAGCGTCGAGCGGATAGAGGTCCACGAGGAGAGTCCGACGGGCGAGTTCAAGGCCTTCAGGATCGTGGCTGGAAGCCTTGAGGAGGAGATGGTGGAGGGATTCGGAACGGGTGCGAGCTACCTGAGGCTGGTGCTCGGGATGCAGAGGGAGACGATCAGGTTGCAGGGGGAGACGCTCAGATTGCAGAAGGAGACGCTGAGACTTCAAAGGGAGACGCTGAACCTTCAAAGGGAGACGCTGGAGGAGGTGAGGGCACTCAGACAGGACCTGGTTAGAGTGCTGGACGAGAGGCTCAGGAGGCTCGAGGAGGACGTAGCCAGGATAAAGGCCAAGCTCGGCATCTGACAGTGCAGACCTAACTCCTGTCATGTCGCATCTCAGGAACGACCTCAGGNATATCCNGTTCTCGGCTTCAGCTTCTGGTCTCACCGGCGTCTGATAGAACTCACCGCGGATCACCCGGAGATCATGGCATGCGGGCATCTCGCGAAGACCGTGCCGATACGCGATCCTGTTTAGACGGGCCGGTGCTTAGCTACTGTCGTCCCAAGATTCATCATCCGCAGAAGCGGGACTCGTTTGGGCTCTCATTCCGTGATGAAATGTGGGGCNAANGTGGCTCGAAAGTTNCCAAATTGTGGATCGGAAATCGCGAAAAACTGGACCTCGCCNCAGGACACGATTTAACTGCTTCGCTCGAAGNGATTTACGGATTCACCTTCAGTCTACCGGTTGAGATGAAGGTCGTAACGGTTCACCTGCCTGAAGCATACCTCGAGGCGATAGACGAGCTGGTCAGGAAGAAGAGGTACCCGAACCGCGCCGAGGCAATTCGGATGGCGGTCAGGGACTTCATACGCATGGAGGCGAGGCTGAGCGTTGAGTGAGCTCGAGGCCAACCAGATCAGGATCAAGGTCATCGGCGTCGGCGGAGCNGGATCCAACACCGTCCACCGGCTGATCGAGGCCAACGTCTCCGACATACGGACGATAGCCGTCAACACGGACTTCCAGCACCTCAGCTACATCAAGTCCCACGAGAAGCTGCTGCTCGGGCCGACGGTAACGAGGAACCACGGCACCGGAGGGAACCCGGAGCTCGGGAGGATGGCGGCGGAGGAGTCGGAGGAGGACCTGAGGAGGCTGCTGGAGGACGCGGACCTCGTCTTCATCGCGGCCGGGCTNGGAGGNGGGACNGGGACAGGNGCGGCGCCNTTCGTTGCGAAGCTTGCNCAGGAGCAGGGGCTGATCGTGGTGGGCGTGGTGACGNTGCCCTTCAGGTTCGAGGGNGCGGTCAGGAGGAGGATCGCGATGAGGGGGTTGGAGGAGCTGCAGAAGCACTGCAACACGGTGGTCGTGATCGACAACAACAGGCTCCTCGAGCTGTATCCGCAGTACGACCTGAACACGGCCTTCTCGCTGGCGGACGAGGTGATCAACAACATGGTCGTGAGCATCACCGAGTCGCTGGTAAGGCCGAGCCTGATCAACATCGACTTCGAGGACTTCAAGACCGTCGTGAGCAGGGGNAGGATNGCNACGATAGGGCTGGGGAAGAGCAGCTCTCCGAACAGGGCGGAGGAGGCCACGTTCAACGCTCTCCAGTCGCCGCTGCTCGAGGGGACGATCGAGGGGATCAGCGCCGCAATAGTCCACGTGGGAGGCGGTGAGGACATGAAGCTGAAGGAGGCGACGAGGCCTGCGGAGATCGTCTCGGAGCTGATGGGGGAGGAGGGCCTCGTGATCTGGGGTGCGAGGGTGGACAGGAGGTACGGGTCGACCCTCCACGTCTCGATCATCATGAGCGGCGGCAGCTACTCCCAGACCGGGACCTCGACGATGTTCAGGGTACCGCAGAGGCCGTTCGAGAGGCAGGTGGTCTATGAGAACCGCGCCGGAGCCGACGGCGACCTCGATTACGTCGAGAGCCTCATGAAGGACATCTGAGGTGGCGAACCAACCCCACGGAGCTTTTTCTTTCCCCTTTTTACCGGTTCCGAACTCACAGCGCGACGGATCGATCGTTGCTTTCCAGCGTCCGGAGAAGCCTCACGACCTCGTGCAGGTCCCTCACGACGGGCCCGTCCCAGTCCCTCAAGGGCTGGTCCCGAACGATCATCACCGGAACCATCCCCACGTCCCTGGCACCCTCGAGCTCGTTCTCGGAGCCGTCGCCCACGTAAAGGCACTCCTCCGGCCGGAGGCCTAGGGCATTGCACGTCATCAGGTAGATCTCCCTGTTCGGTTTCCTCGTCCTTACCTCGCAGGAGAACGTCGCTACGTCGAAGTGTCTGGACAGCGGAAGGGAACGCCAGAGCTCNGGCACCTCAGGNGANGAGTTGGAGATCAGACCGAGCCTGTAGCCCATGGCCTTGATGGACCTGACGCCCTCCTCGACGTCGGGGTAGGGAACGACGCAGGACCTCATGAATTCGTACCTCATACGTGCGGCCCTCGAGAGCGCCTCCCTCTCGACCCTCGCCTCCATGGCCTCGAGCGTGTCCAGTATGCACTCCTCGGCGTTCCTGCAGAAGCCCGTGATCCTCCGCTCGAGCCTCCGGATCCAGACCTCCGTGAACCGCGCCGCGTCGACGTTGAGGAGCGACGCCATCTCCGCCAGCAGCTTCCTGTGCCTGTCGATCGGGTAACGCGGGACTAGGGTTCCGAAGAGGTCGAAGACCACAGCTCTGATCCTCATGCCCGCGGTCCTGAGAAGGATACCCCGTGCCTTCAGGTTATAGAGATGTAAGCGTAGGCCTCGGTCACGTTGGAGAAGGCGTAGTGGACCTTCTGGTAGGGCCTCCGGAACTCGGCCACGTCGAGCCTGACCTTCTCGGGTTCCTCGCGCCTGACGAGCACCCTCGCGATGAAACGGGCTATCTCCCTCATCTCTTCCCTCCCCATTCCCAGCCGGGTCACCTCCTGCGTCCCGAGCCTGATGCCGCTGGGGTTCCTGTAATCGGTCTTGAGGAGGTAGTCCTTGGGGAGGAGGTTCCTGTTGACGACGATCCCGGCCCGCTCCAGCAGGAACTCCGCCTCNCTTCCGCCGGTGAGGCGGCTGACGTCGACGAGGACCTGGTGCGACTCGGTGAAGCCCAGCTCGCCGTAGAGCACGTCCAGCCCCTCCTCCGTCAGGAACTCGGCGAGGGCCTTGGCGTTCTCGACGGTCCTTTTGGCGTACTCGTGGTAGAACGCCAGAGCCTCGGCCAGGGCTATCGTGACGCCTGCGACCGCGTGGAGGTGGTGGTTGCTGTGGAGCCCGGGGAACATCACCCTCTTGAAGTCCTCGGCGTACCTCTCCCAGCTCAGCAGCATCCCGTGCTGGGGGCCTGCGAGCGTCTTGTGGGTGCTCATCGTCACCGCGTCAGCCCCCTCCCTCAACGGGTCCTGGAAGACTCCTCCGGCGATCAGGCCTGCGACGTGGGCCGCGTCGTAGACGACCTTGGCATCGTACTCCTTCGCGAGGTCGGAGATCTCCCTGACGGGATGCGGGAAGAGGAAGACGCTGGCGCCGAGCATGAAGATCTTGGGCCTCTTTCCCTCCTCCTTCTCGAGCCTCTCGAGCCTCCTCCTCGTGCCGTCGACGTCGATGTTGAGCCTCTCGTAATCGAACTCGTACCTCTCCACCCTCAGCCCCCTAACGGCCCCTGCGGTCCCTCCCCACTCCTTCTTTCCGTGGCTGATGTGGCCTCCGTGGGGCACCGCCAGGGCAACCATCACGTCGCCGGGCTCGGCGAAGGTTGTGTAGG
>AWOE01000105.1 GCA_000494145.1 Candidatus Calditenuaceae archaeon JGI OTU-1
AGGAGCACTGGGAGCAGCGGGGCTCGTCGAGGTGGAGGTCGATGGGCGACGTGACGCTGGTCTGCGAGGTGACCGGTGACGAGTATTCCATGGACACGCCGAACATGTACCGCGTCGAACCCCTCGATTTGCTGTGGGGGAGGGAGGAGGGGATGGAGGTGGGATGGATAGAGTCGGTGAGGTATAGGTTCGCTGAGCAGGCGGGTGCCGGTGAGACGGTGCTCGTGGTGGGCAGGCTCGAGGTCGACCTGAGGTCGTGGAGGTACAGGGTCTTCCTCTCCGGAGAGAGAACCCACCTCTTGGCCTCGAGGGAGGCGCTGGGCGGCATGTGGTCCGGGCTCGTCGAGAGAGTGATGGCGCTTGGAGGTCAGGGTTAGGACCGGTTCGAGGCTCCACATGGGCTTCCTCTCCTCGTCGGGTGGGCCGAGGCCTTGGGCTGGCATAGGGCTCGCGGTCGAGTCTCCGGCGGTCGAGGTCTCATCCACCGAATCGGTGGTGCAGGAGGTCGCAGCGGAGCGTGAGCACGCGGAGGTCGTCTCGAACGCGTTGAGGTTGATGGGGCTCGGATCTGTGCCCCTTCGAGTCGAGGTGAGGGCGCCGCGCCTCCACGTGGGCCTCGGGACCACGACGCAGTTGATGCTCGCAACGTGCACCGCGGTCCTCAGGCTGATAGGAAGGGAGCACGACCCGGTCCGGATCGCACGCACCACCGGCAGGGGAAAGAGGTCATGGGTCGGGATAGGAGCCTTCACGAGGGGGGGCTTCGTCGTCGATCTAGGCAGGAGGGTGGACGGGTGGGAGCACGACCTGATCGCGCTTCCGTTCCCTGAAGGCTGGAGCGTGGTCCTCTGCGTTCCCCGCGATGCGAGGGGGCCCGACGAGCTCCAGGAGGGGCCGGCCCTCGAGGGCTTCAGGCTCGATCCCCAGCAGGTCAAGGAGCTGAGGTCAGCGGCCATCGGCAAGGTCGTTCCGGGCCTCTTGGGGAGGGACTTCCGCGAGTTCTGCGGTGGCGTGGAGGAGGTCCAGAGGATCGTCGGCGACGCCTTCAGACACGTCCAGGGAGGGAGGTTCGGCGCCCACTCGCTCAAGGCCGTCGATGCCCTCGCATCGGCCGGAGCCTCGGGAATCGGCCAGTCGAGCTGGGGTCCGACGGTCTACGGGTTCTTCCCTTCGACCGAGGAGGCCTCGAGGAGATCGGGTCAGATTCAGGAGGAGCTGGGCGAGGGTTGGAGCGTGCTGGTCACGCGGGGGAGGAACAGGGGTGCTGAGGTCGAGGTCGCTGGGCGCTGAGGAGGATGGCGTACTTCAGCGGATTCTGCAGCTAATGGGCTCAATCGACGATCCCGTACTTCCTCCTGATGGCTCCGCAGATCGCCCTGACCCTATAGGTCGGCCCCAACCTCTCGGCGAGCGAGATGAGCTCTTTGACCCTGAGCCTCAGCTCCTCGGCCCTCGCAGGATCGGATCGCTCGAAGACCGGTATCCTCGAGGCGTGGACCGCTGCCTCCACCAGCGCCGCGAGGGACCTCGTGAAGGGCCTCCGGGATCCCCTGCCGAGGTGGACTGAGAAGGGCCTCAACTCTAACCTGTGCCAGACGTCGTCCTGAGCGAGGAACCTGGCCTTCACGGGAATCGCTGCAACAGCGTCCCTGATCGCCGGGACTTCGAGCCCCTCGATCCGTTCGAAGCCCATCTCGACGACGCCCAAGTCCAGGGCCGCCTCCACCAGCACCTCCTCGCCCACGACGTTCAGCACCGCATCGCCCCGCCGTGACAGGTTCGCGGAGGTGACCGAGTCCCTCGCGAGCTTTGAGAGCACCCTCCAGCCATCATCGCCCCTGAGGAACGTGCAGCCGATGGCGGCGGCGTGAGGAGATCCGTCGGGTGAGAGCGTCACGATCACCATCTCGTAGACCACGCCCTCCTCAATCCCCAGCGCCGTCATGTCGGGCTAAGGGGAGGGGAGGTAGAGCGGAATGAGCACGTGCGGTGAGGTGACGGCAGTGGTCCTCAGCCCCAGGCCCAGCGACCTGGCAAGCCGGAGGGCCACCTGGCCTGCCCGCCTGGACGAATCGTCCGCCGTGACGACAAGCATCAGGTGCCGCCTCGCCTCAGATCCCTCCGCTCTACCTTCCC
>AWOE01000106.1 GCA_000494145.1 Candidatus Calditenuaceae archaeon JGI OTU-1
GAGGGCCACCTGGCCTGCCCGCCTGGACGAATCGTCCGCCGTGACGACAAGCATCAGGTGCCGCCTCGCCTCAGATCCCTCCGCTCTACCTTCCCGGAGGAGGGATGCGCTGTGATAGTGATGGAGAGGGGCGACGACGCGGAATGGGCCTTCGGCAGGATGGCGCAGGAGGTCGTCAGGAGGTCGAGGGTTCCGGTGCTTTTGGCCCCGTGAGGCGTCCGGGAAGCGTTTTGATCCGAGCAGGCACAGCAACCCATGGGATGCCCGAGACGAGGGTCCTGAGGGTCAACCCGACCGAACCCGAAAAAGAGGTGATAGCGGAGGCAGCGGCCGTCATAAGGTCCGGAGGACTCGTCGCATTCCCCACCGAGACGGTCTACGGGCTGGGGGCGGACGCGCTGAACGAGGCTGCAGTCAGGAGGATCTTCGAGGTCAAGGGCAGGCCTCCCGACAACCCCCTCATCGTCCACATCGCCGATAGGGACAGCGTCTACCTCCTCGCCTCCGAGGTACCTCCGGCGGCCGAGGAGCTCATCTCGAGGTTCTGGCCCGGACCGCTGACGCTGGTCCTGAAGAGGACGGAGCTGGTTCCGGCAGTGACGTGCGGAGGTCTGGAGACGGTTGCGGTCCGGATGCCGGCGCACCCCGTTGCACTCGAGCTGATCAGGGAATCAGGGGTTCCGATAGCGGCGCCGAGCGCCAACCTCTCCGGCTCGCCGAGCCCCACGACCGCCGAGCACGTCCTGAGGGACCTGGGAGGGAAGATCGAGGTCGTGCTGGACGGAGGGCCTACGGAGATAGGCGTCGAGTCGACGGTGATCGACCTGACCGTTGAACCTCCGGAGCTGCTGAGGCCCGGAGGGCTGCCCCTGGAGGAGGTCGAAAGGGTTCTGGGGAGCGTGAGGGTGCCCGAATCGGCGAGAGGCCTTGCTGCGTTCACGGGCAGGCCGAGGTCTCCGGGGATGAAGTACAGGCACTACGCCCCCAGGTGCAGGCTGATCGTGGTCGAGGGCGATCCTGAACCGGTCAGGAGGAAGGTGGCCGAGCTGGTCCTCGACCTGAGGGCGCAGGGGATGAGGGTCGGGGTGCTGGCGCTCGACGGAGCGGACTATCCCGGTGCCGAGGTGGTCGACTTGGGCCCGAGGTCGGACCTGAAGAAGGTAGCTAGGTCCCTCTTCACCGCGATAAGAAAGCTGGACGAGCGTGGGGTCGACGTGATCCTCGCAGAGGGCGTGGAGGAGAGCGGACTCGGCCTCGCGATAATGAACAGGCTCAGGAAGGCGAGCGGAGGAGAATTCATCAGGGCCTGAGCGTCAGCCCTTCTTCGGCCTCTCGAGGAAGCCCTCCCTTATCAGCAGATACTTCGGCTCGATCCTCATCAGCTGCTCTTTCGAGTCGTAGACCCTCGCGATGACCCTCGTCCAGTTCCTGCCTGCAGGCGTCAGCACCTTCACCAGCACCAGGTTGTCCTCCTTGGCGTCGAGCAAGGTCGAGAGGAGCTTCCTCAGCTCGGCCCTGCTCGGCGTGCCGCTCTGGTTAGCCACCTCCAGCAGGTACTCAATCCGCTTCAGGAGCTCGTTCCTCCTCCGCTCGANGACCCTGACCTCCGGGAGGGACAAGGACGTCACCTCACGATGACCGCGTTGATCTGGACTATCGCATCGCTTATCGTGTTCCCCCTCACCGATACCCTCTTCCTGAGCCCCTTCACGGTCCTCCGGTTCCTCCTCTTCTTGGCCTTCGACGGTGGCTTCCTCCTGGCCTTGAAGCCGATCCCCTTGGTCAGGAGGACCTGCGCCAACCTGGTGCCGCTCACGTCGGGCCTCATCGGGAATCCTGCGAGGTCGCTCCCTCCGGTGATCCTGATCCTGAAGTCGCCGAGCCCGAGGGGCCCTCCGTCGATCACGTCGCCTATCTTCTTCCCCCTGAAGACGGCGAACTGCTGCGGCGTCAGCTGAATCGTCTTCGCGGTCCCTGTGCTGGGGTCCGAGAGCACGAGCCTCGGAAGGTTCGGCTTCTGGGACATCCCTCCCTCCTGCTCCGAGGTTTTGATTTAAGGATGAGCGAGGCCGTCATCGGAACCTCTCAGCCTGACCTCTGGGACGTGGTGTTGCTCACGGCCCTGTTCAGGATGGCCGTCGTGCTCACCTTCTCGGTCCCCGGTAGGGCCTTTGCCCTGACGACCCTGACCCTGATGCCCCTGGACGCGACGAATTCCCTGAAGGCCCTCTCGATCTCGGTCTGGTCGTAGCCGAAGAGGACCACGTCGGGTTTGAAGCGCCTGAGGACCTTCTCGAAGCTCATCGGCCTGTAACCTATCACGACCCTGTCGACGTACCTTATGCTGGACATCACCTGAAGCCTCTCCCTCTCCCCCATCACCGGCTCCCTTCCCTTCCTCTGCCTGATCGTCTCGTCGGTCGCGAGAACGACGATCACCTTACCCCTCTTGCCCGCGAGCCTCCTGGCCTGCTTCAGCAGATAGACGTGTCCGGGGTGGATCACCTCGAAGGCCCCCGTCGTGAGGACGACCCTTGACCTCCTCGCGGCCACTCGAACCTCACCAGCCCGATCAGCCTGAGGCCATCCAAAAGACCTTCCGCGTAGCTCGAGGCGACGAGCGCGTCCTCGGCCCTTCCAGACCTCAGGAACTCCTCCGCGTCGTCGACGTAGGCCTCCGCCAGCTCCACAACCCTCCTCACCCTCCCATCGTCGTAGACCGCCTCGAGCCTCGCGAGGACCTCCCTCAGCTTGGCGATGTAGCCCTTGGCCCTCGCCGCGGTCGGGCTGAGGACCTCCCGTTGGCCTGAAGGGGAGCAGCCGATGACTTCCCCGAGGAACTCCCTCTCCGCGAAGTGCAGCTTCCCCGGAACTATCAAAACGTGCGGAGGTGGTGGGAGGGCTGAGCTGAGGACGTCGCCGGCCTTCCCGCAGACGACCGTCTCGTCCTCTAGACCTATC
>AWOE01000107.1 GCA_000494145.1 Candidatus Calditenuaceae archaeon JGI OTU-1
ACGAAGCCCTTCTGGTCCCTCTCGAGGCCCAGCGAGCCGTCGACCGGCAGCTCAGGAGCCCTCTTTCCGACCGCGACGAGGACCCTCTCGAACTCCCCGACCAGCTCGCCTTCCGGCGTGGAGATCCTGACCCTGACCGAGTCGCCGCTCACCTCCGAGGAGGTGACGGTCGACCTGACGAGAACCCTGATGCCTGCCCCCTCGAGGCTCCTTTGGATCGCCCTCGATACCGAGTGGTCCATCGCGGGGAGGACCCGGTCCATGAGCTCGACAACGGTCACCTCAGCGCCGAGCTTCCTGAAGGCGAAGGCCATCTCCAGCCCTATCGCACCTCCTCCGACCACCAGCATCCTCGATGGGACCTCCTCCAGCGAGAGGACCTCCTTGAACCCGATGACGCGCCTGCCGTCGAAGGGTATCTGCGGAAGGCTGACCGGCACCGAACCGACCGCCAGGAGCACGGAACCGGCCTCGACCTCCGTCTTCCCGTCAGCGCCGATGACCTCGACCCTCCTGTCGGACCTCACCCTTCCCTCGCCCCTGATGAGAGTGACGCCGTAGTGGTCGAAGAGCGTCTCGATTCCCCTAACCAGCCTCTCGACCACCGAGTCCTTCCACCTGACCACCTCGCGGAGGGAGAGGCGCTGGACCGAGAGCTCCATACCGAAAGCGCCCAACCTCCTGGCCCTCTCAATGGCGTCGGAGACCTCGATCAGCGCCTTGCTNGGTATGCATCCCCAGTTCAGGCACTCGCCGCCGACCCGCTCCCTCTCGACGACCGCGACCGATCTCCCCAGCTGGGCTAGCCTCAGAGCCGCGAGGTAACCCGCAGGACCTGCACCTATGACGACCGCTTCGAACCTCGCCAAAGATCGCACCTCTCGTGGACCTCAGTGCGACCGGAGAAAAATGCCTATCGCAGAGCAATCTGTTGGAATCCCGTTGGCCGGGGAGAGGGTGCTTCTGGTCCTCGAGGCCTGGAAGGAGACCGTGGCGCTGAGGATGCTCGGAAGGTGTTACAGGATGTGCTTCCTCCTCTTCACCGAGAAGAGGCTCGTCGAGCTCGAGACGGACGTCCTGAGAGAGACGGTGCCGAGGTACTCGATGCCCTACGCTNNGCTTCCCAGCGGCGCGACCGACCCGATANATCTGCTTTGGCATTTCATGCTGAACGTGNTGACCGACGTGGCGGTGGAGGAAGCCGGGATCAGGGAGAGGAAGAGGGAGAGGGAGGAGGTGACGAAGGCGCTCTCGGGAGAAGACGTGGAGGAGGTCCTCACTTTCCTCAGGGGTTATTTGGCGTCGAGGATGAAGGTCAGGGAGCTGAGGGAGGGGCTTGTGGCACACTACGCCGAGGTCGACAGGATCGAGGTGAGGAGGTGCGGCAGCGTTCTGAGGATCGTGGTCGAGAAGGGCAAAAGGAGGCTCCGCTACGAGCTCTCCTTCTCGGGCGAGGAGGCCGCGCGCCTTCTGTCGGAGAGGTTGAGTGCGTTGGGCCTTCCCAACCTCGAGGTCCGGTGAAGGCTGAGGGTCACTGCGGCTGAAGCTTGTAAAGCTCCGTCGGCCCGAAGATCCCCTTCTCCGTGATTATGCCCCTGACGAGGCTCGGCGGCGTCACGTCGAAGGAGTAGTTGATCGCCCTCGCGCCCTTCGGAGCGATCCTCCTCCCCATCACCTCCAGGACCTCCCTCTCGTCCCTCTCCTCGATCCTCACCTCGCTGAGGGTGCGCCTGAAGTCGATGGTGCTGATCGGCGCTGCGACGTAGAACGGGACGTTGAAGTGGTTGGCTGCTATCGCGAGCGACAACGTTCCGATCTTGTTGATGACGTGACCGGAGGACGCGAGTATCCTGTCGGCCCCCACCACCACGAGATCCACCTCTCCCCTGCTCATCAGGTAAGCGGCCGTGTTGTCGGGTATCACCCTGTGCTCTATCCCCTCGAGCTTCAGCTCGAAGGACGTGAGCCTCGCTCCCTGCAGCTTCGGCCTCGTCTCCGGTACGTAGACGAAGACCCTCTTCCCCTGCTCGACGGCGGCCCTGATCACGCCGAGGGCCGTCCCGTAGCCGACCGTGGCCAGCGCACCCGCGTTGCAGTAGGTCATCACCTTCGCGCCGTCCCGTATCAGCTGTGCTCCGTGCATGCCGATCGCCCTGTTCACCTTGACGTCCTCCTCCGCTATCGCGTGGGCCTCCTCGAGGACAGCCCTCGCCACGTCTTCGCCGTCCCTCGCCGCGGCCTCGGCCCTCACCATCACCCTCTCTATGGCCCAGAAGAGGTTGACCGCTGTAGGCCTAGTGGACCTGAGGACGTCCGCGGCCTTCTGGAGCCTCTCGAGGACCTTCAGAGGGTCCGAACCCCTCGCCTTGAGGGCAGCCAGGGCCAGGCCGTAGGCCGCAGCGACGCCGATTGCAGGCGCGCCCCTCACCGTCATGTCCTTGATCGCCTTGGCCACCTGTCGGTAATCGCTCAGGGCGACGTACCTGAGCCTGTGGGGAAGGGCCTTCTGGTCGATCAGGTAGAGTCTGGAGTTCCTCCAGTAGAGCGTCCTGAACTCCCTCCTCATGCCCCACCGATCTCATCAGTCAATAATCAACGTTCTGAAGCTTCGCACCCACGTCGGTCTCTCGGCAGCGGCGTTCAGGGCCCGAACGGACACCTTCACCTCACAGGACGCCCGCCTCCGTTAGGGCTTTGATGATGCGGGCGGTGAGGCCCCAGATCAGTACGTCGCCGCTCACGAAGGCCTCCATCTCCCTCGGACCGAAGGACGTCATCACCGTTCTCCGCTCTGCGCCCATCGACCTCACGTCGACCCATCGGTAGTCGGTCAGCTCGTCACCCAGCCTGACCTCTGGCCTGGGACTCACGCTGACCGCGAGGACGCTCACCTTCAGCTCCGGCCGGTTGCCTGGAGAGAAGGGCCCGAACCAGCCGACGGGCGCGGCGGAACGGAGGTCTATCCCGGTCTCCTCCATCACCTCCCTCATCAGCGTGGCTCCGAGGTCCGCATCGCCCTCCTTCCACCTTCCTCCAGGAAGGGCCCAGTGACCTGACCAGGGATCGCCCTCCTTCTCCGACCTCCTCACGACGAGGAGCCTTCGCTGGTCGTCCGTGATGGCCGCGACAGCCGCCGTGTTCGGCCCGCCCTCCGGTGGCCTGGTGAGACGGCTCAAGCCCTCAGTACCGCTCCGCCAGCTCCTGCAGGTCATCCCTCAAGAGCTCGTATGAGGAGGCAAGCTCCTTGCTGACGGTCATCCTTCGCTCGATGCGGTTGAGCGCGGCCTTCGCGGCCAACGTGAGCGACCATCCCTCGCCGACGGCGGCGATCTTCCACTTGTCGGTGTTCAGCCTGGCCCTGCAGTGGATCAGGTGGATCTCGCCGTGCTTCTCCTTGTGCTCCTTGAAGTGGAGCGTGATGGTCCCGACGCCGAGCACGTCACGGTACCTTTTGACGAAACCTCTCACAGCGTCCATCAGGTCCTCCTTGTCCCTCTCCGAGACGTTCGTGAGCTTGTAGGTCACCTGGACCGAGATGCCCTCCTCCTCTTTCGCGTCCAGAGCGGCAAGGGGCTCGAGGACGTCGGTCCTCGACAGGATCCCCACGACCCTGTGGCCGTCGACGACCACGAGGCAGGATATGTCGTGGTGGGCCATCCTCTTCACGGCCTCTATCAGAGGCTCATCGCTCCGCGCCGTTATCACCGGGGAGTGCATGAGCTCATAGACCCTGTTGCCGAGCGTGTAGATCTTCTCTCCTGCAATCTCCCCGAAGGTCGCCCTGACCCTCGGGCCGAGGACCTTGACGATCACGTCGTGGAGCGTGAGGATCCCGACGAGGCGGCCGTCCTGCACCACAGGGAGCCTCGATATCCCCTCGTCCCTCATCAGCGCGATCGCCCTGCCGATGGAGTCGTTGGCGTCGACGGTTATCGGTTCGCTCGTCATCACGTCCTTCACCTTCAGCCTCGAGAAGACGTGGGGGACGGAGGTCACGAGGTCCATCACGCTCACCAGACCGACTGGCTCCCCGTTCTCGTTCACGACCGGCGCGGCCTTGAGGTTGTTCTCCATCAACAGCCTCGCAGCCCTCGTCACCGGGTCGTCCGGCGTTATCCTCGGGGAGGGGACCGCGAAGGTTCGGCACTTCGTCTGGGCCAGGTTGACCCTCGGCCTGAGGAGCGACCTCTCGGTCAGAACGCCGAGGACCTTGCCTCCGGAGAGGACGATGATGACGTCCGCATCCGTCTCCGAGAAGAGGCTCGCGGCCTTGATCAGCGGCTCGTCGGCATCGATCACCACGAAATCGCCCCGCATGACGTCGCCGACCTTGAGGAGAGCGGTTGCGCCCAACCCGTTCCTACGACGCCGGGGCCTGATATGAACCTCCTTCCGTCGGAGGACGAAGGCTCGCAGGGTCAAGGAGCGGTGTCCTATGAAAAGGACCTCACCTGATCTCCGGGTACGCCAACGCCTTCGAGAGCCAGGCTTTCAAGCCTGATATCGGAACCCTCTCCTGCCTCGTCGTGTCCCTGTCCCTGACCGTCACAGTTTCGTCCTGAAGCGTCTGGTGGTCGACCGTGACGCAGTAGGGGACGCCGATCTCGTCGAGCATGTGGTACCGCTTACCTATCGTGTCGCCGGCCTCGTAGACCGCGTCGAAGTCGATCCTGAGCATCTCGTAGACCTCCATCGCCTTCTCGGGGAGACCGTCCCTGTCGACGAGCGGCAGGACAGCGACCTGGACCGGCGCCAGGTACGGCGGGAGCTTCAGTACCCTCCTCCTTCCCTCCCTGACGAGTTTGTGCTCCAGGAGGACGTACAGGCTCCTGTCGACTCCCATCGAGAGCTCGAAGACGTGGGGGACGAACTTCCTCCCTTTGTTGAAGGCTGTGAGGTCCTTCCCGCTGACGCGCATGTGACCCGAGAGGTCGTAGTCGCCCCTGTAATTGCACGCGACCAGCTCCAGCCACCCCAGCGACGTTTGGACTTCGACGTCCCAGGACTCCCTCGCGTAGAACGGCTTCTCGTCCTCACCGAGCCTCCTCAGCCTAATTTTGCTCCTCTCTATTCCGATCGTCTCGTAGAACTTC
>AWOE01000108.1 GCA_000494145.1 Candidatus Calditenuaceae archaeon JGI OTU-1
CGGGGAGGGAGTGCAGGATCGTCAGGGTCCCTCTCCCGAAGGGCTTCTCGGTCACGATACTCTTCCCGTTTCCTGGGCCGGAAGACAGGGAGCTGGCGGAGTACCTTGGGGTGGCGCCCGACGTGGCGGCCCGTCTGAACGCCATCCGCTCCCTGGTCGACGTCCACAGGTCGACGCTGATCTTCACCAACACCAGGCCGCTCGCTGAGATCCTCGCGAACAGGTTCAAGGCGCTCGACGAGACCTTCCCCGTCACGATACACCACGGATCGCTATCGAGGGACAGGAGGCTGGAGGCGGAGAGGGACCTGAAGCACGGCGAGCTGAAGGGGCTGATCTGCACCTCGAGCCTCGAGATGGGGATAGACGTTGGACACGTCGACCTCGTGATACAGTACAACTCGCCGAGGGAGGTGACGAGACTCGTCCAGCGCGTCGGCAGGAGCGGGCACCGGATAGGTGAGGTCTCGAAGGGTGTGGTGATCGTGATGGACTCGGACGACGCCCTCGAGGCCATGGCAATAGCGAGGAGGGCGAGGGCGATGGAGCTGGAGCCGACGGAGGTCGTGAGGAACCCGCTCGACGTGGCCCTCCACCAGATAGCGGGCCTCCTGATCGAGTACGGTGAGGTGAGGAAGGAGGAGCTGATGGGGTTCCTGAGGTCATCGTACAACTTCAGAGACTTCCCGGAGGAGGACCTGGAGCTGGTGCTGGGCTTCGCGTCGAGCATCGGCCTCCTGAGGGTTCAGGGCGAAAGGGTGACGAGGCCCGCGAACCCGAAGGTCCTGTACAGCTACTACTTCGACAACCTCTCGATGATCCCGGAGGAGAGGCAGTACCTCGTGGTGGAGGAGGGCACGAACGAGCCGGTCGGGATACTGGACGAGAGCTTCGTGGCCGAGTACGGCGAGGTGGGAACGCGGTTCATCCTCGGAGGGAGGCCGTGGGTGATCCTGAACCTCTCCGGCGACAGGATCTACGTAGCCCCGCTGAGGGAAGGGGAGGGAGCGGTGCCCTCTTGGGTCGGCGACGAGATACCGGTGCCCTTCGAGGTGGCCCAGGAGGTCGGATCGATCAGGAGGAGGTACGCGGAGATGAGGAGGGCCGGTGTCGACGTGGACTCGGCCGTTTCCGTCCTGGCGAGGGAGTACTCGGTCCCGGAGGAGGACATGAGGAGGGCCCTTGCGGAGGTCGAGGCCCACCTGAACCTCGGGATTCCAGTCCCTACCGACAGGACCGTTGTGGTAGAGGGGGCAGGAGAGTACGTCGTCGTCCACCACTGCGGAGGCCTCAGGATCAACAGGACCGTCGCGCGGCTCCTGGTGACCCATCTGGCCGAGGAGCTCGGAGCGCCGGTATCCGTCCAGTCGGACCCCTACCGGATCGTGCTGAGGTCGAGGCTGCTGACGCCGGAGATGGTGGTCGAGGCCCTGCCGAGGCTCCTCTCGGAGGAGCTGATGAGGAAGGCGATCGAGGGCTCGGGCGTCTTCAGGAGGAGGCTGATCCACGTCGCCCGGAAGATGGGCGTAGTCGGGAAGGAGACGAGTCTGCTCGACGTCAGCGCCANGCAGCTCGTGGAGGCCCTCAGGGGCTCCGCACCCTACGTCGAGGCCCTCCGCTTCACCTCGGTGACCGATTACGACTGGCCGGGAGCGAAGAGGGAGCTGGAGAGGATCGTCAGGAGGGAGGTGGAGGTTGGGGTGGTGAAGCTCACCGCGCCGAGCCCCCTCGCCGCCCTCACCATCAACAGGTACCTGTACGAGTTCGAGACCTTCGCACCCGAGCGGGTCCACAGGGTCGTCCTGAACATGGTGAAGGGGAGGCTGATGTCGGAGAGGGTGACGCTGCTCTGCGTCGACTGCCTCTCGGAGACGATCCGGTCCGACGTCGGCTCCCTCGACCCCCAGCCCAAATGCCCTTCTTGCGGCTCGAGGAGGCTCGGTGTGATCAGGGCCGATGAGGGCCTGCTCTCCTCGCTGACCGCCAAGCGCGGCAGGTCGCTCTCCTCCGAGGAGAGGAGGGTGCTGAGGGAGGCCGAGCGGACAGCAGAGCTCGTGGAGAGGTACGGAAAGGCTGCCGTGGTTGCGCTGGTCGGCCGCAATCTGACCTTGAAGGACGCCGAGAGGATACTGAGCCAGGAGCCGAGGCTCACCCCGAGGTTCTTCGAACTCCTGATGGAGGCCGAGAAGGAGCGACTTTTACAGGCTTTCAGGTGTGATCAGGGCCGATGAGGGCCTGCTCTCCTCGCTGACCGCCAAGCGCGGCAGGTCGCTCTCCTCCGAGGAGAGGAGGGTGCTGAGGGAGGCCGAGCGGACAGCAGAGCTCGTGGAGAGGTACGGAAAGGCTGCCGTGGTTGCGCTGGTCGGCCGCAATCTGACCTTGAAGGACGCCGAGAGGATACTGAGCCAGGAGCCGAGGCTCACCCCGAGGTTCTTCGAACTCCTGATGGAGGCCGAGAAGGAGCGACTTTTACAGGCTTTCAGGTAAGGCTGATGTAGCTACGCATTGTATACGACTGCGTACATTTGCATTACAACCACTACATCTCCTTCACAATTTGCAGCTCACCATAAAAGCAGGTTTATCACAAAGGGAGCAAAAACACCCAATGATGACGTCAGGAACCGGTCAAGGCAAACTGGTCGTCGTCTTCCTCCTGCTGGTGGCAGCTGGCGTGGTGATCGGCGTCATCGTGGCGCCGTACGTCTCGCCTGTGATGACGCAGCTCGCGAAGCAGGTGGGGGTCACAGTACAGGCCCAGGTCGGACAGGTAAGGGAGTACTACATCGAGATCAAGGGAGCGGACATAGAGATCGCGCCGGGAGTGATCTGGAAGGCCTGGACCTACAACGGAACAGTACCTGGACCAACTCTGGTGGCGAAGGTCGGCGACCTCATCAGGGTCAGGGCCGTCAACAAGCTCGACCTAACCCACAGCCTCCATCCGCACCTGCCCTTCTACGACCTCCAGCACGACGGCAGCCAGGTCAACATCATCACCGGGGTCGGCAAGGGCTCGATGATACCGCCGGGTGGCGAGTGGACTTACGAGTGGCCCGCGACGAAGCCGGGCATCTGGTACTATCACTGCCACTCAGGAGGTCCTGTGGCCGGAGGAGGGCTCAGGATAGTGGACCACATGCTGATGGGCCTCTACGGTGCGATCGTAGTCTACGACGTTGACGAGCCTCCGGCGAGGGAGTTCGTCATCTTCATGTCGGAGCTACCGTCGGTTCCCGGCGCGATCGTCGGTGAGGGCCCGAGGCCCTTCTACATCATGAACGGCATGGGGCTGCCGGGAGGGGAGCCTGAGCTCGAGCTGGTCTACATCGGCCAGAGCAAGATCTTCCCGGACCTGAAGGGGCTGGAGGGAGTGGTCCAGCTCTTCAACAAGTCCTTCCCGGTCTTCAAGGCCAAGGTCGGCGAGACGATCAGGTTCCACATCATCAACATCGGCGACATCTACCACAGCTTCCACNTCCACGTCGGAGACCTCAGGTCGAAGTGGGTCCTCGGAGGGAGGTCGTGGCCGGCGCAGGTGGTGCCGCTGGTGCCTGGCGCTGCTGACACGATAGAGGTCAGCTACAACAGGCCTGGCGTCTACCTCTTCCACTGCCACGTCGTTAGCCACGCCGACGCGGGCATGATAGGCCTCCTCATAGTCGAGGAGTAGCCGGAGAGGTGCGAGGATGAAGAACGTATCGGCNTTNGCGGTCCTCGCCGTCCTCGTGATCGCCGGTGCAGCCCTCTACCTTTACCTCTCGACGCAGGGGGCCGGTGGGGTCGCGGCGACNGNCACCAGACCTGAAACGACGGAGACGANGACCACGCCGACGGTCCAGCAGACGCAGACTCCTCAGCGAACGCAGNCCCNGACACAGCCCTCCGGGAGGGTAATCGTCAGCAACCCGAAGGGCTCCGGAACCAACCCGAGCCTCACCTTCGATCCNCAGGTCGTGAAGGTCAAGATCAACGTCAACAACACGGTCGTCTGGGTCAACGAGGACGACGTAGTCCACGCGGTAGTGGCAAGGGACGGGACCTTCAACTTCCCCTCGATAAACCCGGGTCAGTCGNTCTCCTTCACCTTCACGAGGCCCGGGAGGTACGACTATTACTGCAACCTCCATCCGTGGATGACGGGCACGGTCATTGTCGAGCCGTGAAGTGATGCGTCGGGCGGTGCTCAGCAGGAGGAGGTTCCTGATCGCGGCAGGCTCCGGTGCAACGACCCTTCTCGCCCTCCTCCTTTTCTCCAGGGTCTTCGGGGTCGCACAGAGGGCCGAGCAGGAGGTCGTGAGGGAGGGGGAGGACAGGTGCGACTACTGCGGGATGACGATCGAGGACAGGCGGTTCGCTGGCGCTATCCTCGCCGACGGAAGGCTCCTGACGTTCAACGACCTCTANTGCCTGCTGGTCTACTACCTCGTCGGTTCAGGAAGGCTCGAGGGGGCCGGGAGGCTCCTCGGGCTCAGGTTCTCCCGGGTCGAGAGGGTGGTGGTCCACGACCTGCTGACGGGCGAGCCGATATCGGCTGACGGAGGATGGTACGTCGTCGGTTCGTCCGAGAGGACGCCCATGGACTCGGGCATAGTGGCTTTCAGGGACATAGGTGCCGCTTCGGAGCACGCCATCAAGTCCGGCGGCAGACTCCTCTCCTGGGACTCGCTGGTGGAGGAGTACGCCTCGCTGCTGAGGGGAGGAGAGGTGGAGAGAGCCACCGCGGTCCACGACCACGCTCACGACCCGAGTTACCTGGACAGG
>AWOE01000109.1 GCA_000494145.1 Candidatus Calditenuaceae archaeon JGI OTU-1
CCCGCCGGTGAAGCTGGTGACCCTCTCGTACGCGTTCTACCTCCTGCTGAACGAGCTCCTCTCGATGGGCATCTACCCGAAGGTCATACTGGAGGAGGTGATGTGAGATGAGGGGGAGCATAGCCGCGATCAAGTTCGGACTCCTCTCGCCCGAGATGATCAGGAGCATGGCCGTTGCGGAGATCTCCAACCCGGAGACCTACGACGAGGACGGATCGCCGATACCGACAGGCGTGATGGACCCGAGGCTCGGAACGCTCGAGCCGGGACAGAGGTGCAGGACCTGCGGCAACACCTACCTCAACTGCCCCGGGCACTTCGGATACATCGAGCTGGCAGTTCCGGTGATCCACATCGGCTACGTCAAGACGATCCACGAGCTGCTGAGGACGACCTGCCGTTCCTGCGGAAGGCTCCTGCTGAGCGACGAGCAGATCGAGAAGTTCAGGTCTGAGGTGGAGCGCCTGAAGGCCGAAAGCCGCCAGTACAGGCACGTCTTCTACAGGGTGAAGCAGATGGCGATGGCAACGAACACCTGCCTCCACTGCGGCGAGAAGCAGGTGAAGGTCGAGCTGGAGAAGCCGATGACGTTCTACGAGCAGACGGCCAGGGGGATGGTGCGCCTGACAGCCAGCGTGATCAGGCAGAGGCTCGAGAAGATACCGGACAGCGACCTGGAGCTTCTCGACATCGACCCGAAGAGCGCGAGGCCCGAGTGGATGGTCCTCACGGTACTGCTCGTCCCTCCCGTCTACGTAAGGCCCTCCATCACCCTCGAGACCGGATACAGGTCGGAGGACGACCTGACCCACAAGCTGGTGGACATCCTCAGGACCAACCAGCGGCTGAAGGAGGCCATCGCCTCAGGGGCTCCCTCACCGGTGATCATAGAGCTGGCCGACCTGCTCCAGTACCACGTCACGACGTACCTGAACAACGAGGTCCCGAACCTCGCACCGGCCCAGCACAGGTCCGGAAGGATACTGAAGACGCTGGCCCAGCGGCTGAAGGGGAAGGAGGGAAGGTTCAGGCTCAACCTCTCGGGCAAGAGGGTCGACTTCTCCGCGAGGACCGTCATATCTCCCGACCCGAACATAGACATCGACGAGGTGGGCGTGCCCCTCGAGGTAGCTATGCAGCTGACGGTGCCTGAGCCGGTAACTGCGTGGAACAAGGAGTGGCTGAAGCAGCTGGTCAGGAACGGCCCCAACAAGTACCCGGGCGCGAGGTACGTCATCAGGCCCGACAAGAGGATAGTGAGGCTGAAGTTCGTCCAGGACCTCGACGAGCTGGCGGAGCAGCTGGAGGAGGGATGGGTCGTTGAGAGGCACCTGATGGACGGCGACATCGTGCTCTTCAACAGGCAGCCGAGCCTCCACAGGATCTCGATCATGGCCCACAGGGTCAGGGTGATGCCCTACAAGACCTTCAGGCTGAACCTGATGGTCTGCACGCCCTACAACGCCGACTTCGACGGAGACGAGATGAACCTCCACGTCCCCCAGAGTCCCGAGGCCCAGGCCGAGGCCCGGCTACTGCTCCAGGTCCAGAGGAACGTGATATCTCCGAGGTACGGCGCACCGATCATCGGAGCGATAAGGGACTTCCTGACCTCCTCCTACCTGCTCACCGCCAAGGCGAGGGCGATCGACAAGCAGCTCGCGGGTTACCTGCTCAGCGCCATGGGGTACACGGGGCCGCTGCCGACGCCCGAGGGCGAGAAGGGCAGGTGGACCGGCGCCCAGATCTTCAGCCTGCTGCTTCCGAAGGACCTGAACTTCGAGGGACAGGCCTCCTTCAACCCCGACGACGTGACCGTCATCAGGGAAGGGAAGCTGGTGAAGGGATACGCGGACAAGGCCCTGATCGGCATCGAGAAGCCCAACAGCCTCCTCCACAGGATCGCCAGGGACTACGGACCGGACGCCGTCGCCAGGTTCCTCAACTCCCTCATCAGGCTCACCAACACCTACATCAACATCGCCGGTTTCACGCTGAGCATCGAGGACCTGATAGTCTCGCCGAAGGCGAAGGAGGAGAAGGAGAAGCTGCTACGGCAGATGGAGAAGGAGTACGAGGCCCTCTGGAGGAAGTACGTCGACGGCACTATCGAGGTGGGGCCGGGCCAGACGCCGGAGAAGGCCTTCGAGGCACAGCTGCTCGAGATCCTCTCGAGGACGAGGGACCAGATAGGTTCAGCCTACAGGAAGCTCCTCTCGCCCGGCAACCCGCTGATCGTCATGGCCCGGACGGGAGCCCGCGGAAGCAGCCTCAACATCGACCAGATGACGGCGATAGTCGGCCAGCAGGCGGTGAGGAGGGAGAGGCCGAGCAGGGGCTTCACCGAGAGGGTGTTGCCCCACTTCAGACCGGGCGACCTCTCGCCGGCAGCTCGCGGCTTCGTCTACCGCTCCTTCATCGAGGGCCTCAACCCGATCGAGTACTTCTTCCACATGATGGGAGGGAGGGACGGCCTCGTCGACACCGCGGTCAGAACGCAGCAGAGCGGTTACATGCAGAGGAGGCTGATCAACGCGCTGGAGTCGCTCTACGTCGAGTTCGACGGCTCCGTGAGGACCTCCGACACCAAGAGGATCGTCCAGTTCCTCTACGGCGAGGACGGCGTCGACCCCGCGAAGAGCGATCACGGCAAACCCTTCACCGCCAAGGTGATCATATCCAGGGTCCTCTCGACATACACAGGAGACAGGACGCCCGCGACGAAAGAGGACGTGGAGGCGGTCGCTGCGAGGTTCAGGGAGGTGATGCCGAGGAGGTGGGTGAACGAGCTGGCGAGGGTCTCGGTCGGCAACGTCCCCAAGGGAGCCCTCGAGCAGGTCTTCAGGGCCGCCTACGATGCCTACCTGAGCAGCCTCGTCGAGCCCGGCGACCCTGTCGGGATAATTGCGGCCCAATCGATCGGCGAGCCGGGAACGCAGCTGACGCTAAGGACCTTCCACTTCGCCGGCGTCAGGGAGCAGAGCATCCTCCTGGGGCTTCCGAGGCTGATCGAGATCGTCGACGCCAAGAGGGAGCCCTCCACACCGGTCATGCGGATCTACCTCAAGCCTCCCCACAACGCGGACCTGAAGTTCGTCAGGCAGCTTGCCAAGTCGATCCAGTGCACTTACCTCAAGGACATCGTGCTGAGTTACAGCATCGACCTGAGGAAGGGACAGCTCGTCCTGAACTTAGACAGGGAGGCAATGAGCGAGTTGGGCGTCACGAAGAAACACCTCGAATCGGCGCTGAAGGCCTACAAGCCCCAGATCTCTGAGAGCGAGCTGAGGGTAACCGTCCCGAAGGAGGAGCTGGCCGACATAACCTCGTTCAGGGAGAGGATCCTGAACATGAAGGTGAAGGGCATCAAGAAGATAACCAAGGCTATAGTGCGGCGCGATGGCGATGAGTACTACATCGAGACCGAGGGGTCGAACCTGAAGGAGGTCCTGGAGCTTTCCGAGGTCGATCCGGCCAGGGTGAGGACCAACCACATCCACGAGGTGGCCGAGGTGCTGGGGATAGAGGCCGCGAGGGCCCTCATCATCGACGAGATCATGAACGTCCTCAGGGACCAGGGCCTCGACGTAGACATAAGGCACGTGATGCTGGTGGCCGACATGATGACCGTGGACGGCTCGGTCAAGCAGATCGGAAGGCACGGCGTCGTGAGGCTGAAGAGCAGCGTCCTCGCGAGGGCCGCGTTCGAGATCAGCGTCCAGACCCTCCTCGAGGCGGCGATCAGGGGTGAGACCGATCACCTGAGGAGCAACGTCGAGCGGATACTGATCGGCAAGGAGATACCTGTTGGGACGGGAATGGTCCAGCTGCTGATGAGGTACACTCCGCTGGTCAGGGAGGAAGGCGAGAACGGCGAGCAGCTCAACGGAGGAGGGTCCTGAGCATCCCTTCGTGCTTTTTGCACAGCTTCCCGCTGAGCAGCTGAGATCTTATGAGTTCGGACTGACGGTGGGCGTTGTACAGCCTGCAATCGATCTCCGTGCAGAAGGCCTCGCCGATGAAGTGGTAGAAGACGGCCTGCAGGGCGTATCCCTTCATCACCTCGGTAAGCCTCGGGTCGTCGTGTTCCAGCCAGTCCCATCCGCCTGAAGCCCTCCCGGCCGTTAGCGTCGTCTGCTGGACCAGAGGGTTCCTCGACAGCATCATGGCGAGGTAGTACTCCCTCGGCCGGGCGGGGGCCTCGACGGCACCGGTCGTGGATACGATCGCGGGGTTCCCGAGGATCACGACCCTCGCGTGGACCCTGTCCTCACCCTGCTCTTTCGTCCCCACAAGCCTCCCTGTGAAGACGACGTGAAGCGTCCTCCTGTTCCTCTCCTCGACCGGAATTAGGTCGGCGATGAGCGACATCAGCTCGTAACCGTCGTACAGGACGCCGTGACAACTCAAGCTCGGGTCGATGACCCTCCTCAGTTCGTAATCGACCTCCGGCATGAGCGGGTCGCTGTTCAGCCTACCGGTCACCGCGTCGACGATCCTGATCGAGGCGAGCCTCCTCGCCAGTTTCTCCGGATCGTATCTTCCCCTGTAGTGGGTGAAGGGGTCCTCCCTGACCTCCACCTCAAGCGCAGGCAGAAGGGACCTGAGGAATTCTGCCATCTCCGTGATTTTCAAACTGGTCGATGACCGATCGTCGTAGAGGATCACCCTCAACGCGTTCCTATCGCGCTCTGCCCTTAATCGCCCTTTATGGCCCCTGCCTCCATCAGCTCCAGCTCCCTGAGCGCCACCTCGGCCGCTCTCTTCCCTGAGAGGAGCATCGCGCCG
>AWOE01000110.1 GCA_000494145.1 Candidatus Calditenuaceae archaeon JGI OTU-1
CTTTCAGGGCCGCCTTCCCCGAGATGACGCTGATGACGGACGTCATCGTCGGATACCCGACGGAGGAAGAGGAGGACTTCGAGATGACGCTGAGGCTCCTCGAGAGGACGGAGCCCGACTTCGTGAACATCTCCCGCTTCTTCCCGAGGCCTAAGACCGAGGCGGCCCGGCTCAGGCAGCTTCCTCCGGAGGTGGTCAACAGGAGGAGCAGGGTCGTCACGGAGCTCTGCAACGAGATAGCCCTCAGGAACATGAGCAGGTGGATCGGCTGGTGCGGCCCGGTCCTCGTCGACGAGCTGGGGCAGAGGGGTGAGGTGATCGGGAGGACCGACCACTACAGGCCCGTCGTGCTCAAGGTCACGGACGGGAGGTCGCTGCTCGGAAGATGGGTGGAGGTGGTGGTGGACGAGGCGAGGCCTTACTGTCTGATGGGGAGGATCGCCTCGAGGGAGGTGGAGGTAGCGGAGGCTCAGGCGACGTAGGTCAGGTTATCGTCGTCGAAGTCCTTCACCAGCACGGGCTCCCTTGGGCTCTGGACGCGTGACGCCTCCACCAGCTTCCTGACCGTCTCCTCATCGAGGGGACTCAGGGCAGCCTGATGGACTGGGTGGTCCTCGCCGAAGACCTCCTTCGTCAGCTCAGCCACCATCCTCCGCACCTCTCCCTCGTCGAGGTATCCCAGCGAGTGGAGGTACTCGTGGAGCAGNACNGTGAAGAGGTANGCGTTCACCCGTATCCTCGGAANGCCGGAGGAGAGGAGGGCCCTCAGGACAAGACGGTTGACGACGACGAAGTTGGNCCCCACGCCGTGAAAGGCCAGGACGTAGGCCGGNGCGTCCGCCAGCACCAGCATCAGCCCNGCCCTCCGNAGGCCCAGCTTCGCCTCGACCACCCTCTTGACGATCCTGAAGACGTCCCTGAAGGACTCGGCCTTCTCCAGCTCCTCACGCGCCCACTCCATTNCTGCCGACTCGCTNCCGCCATAGGATAAGCGTTTCACCTCGAGTTAGGACTGAGAGGTGACCAAAGTCTATAACAGGACCGGCGGAACGACAGGGNGATGGTCAGGGTCGGCGTGGCGACCTTTCAGGGCGANGTGGAGGAGCACCTGGCGGCGACGAGGGAGGCTCTGAGGANGCTCAACGTTCAGGGCGAGGCGGTCCCGGTGAAGATGCCCGAGGAGATCGAGGAGCTCGACGCGCTGATCATTCCCGGCGGGGAGAGCACGGTGATGGGCCGGCTCGCTCAGCGGACAGGCGCCCTCGATGTGATCAGGAAGAGGGTCCTCGAAGGCATGCCGGTCCTCGGAACGTGTGCGGGCCTGATCTTCCTCGCGAAGAGGGTCTACGACAGGGTGGTAGGTGAGACGGGGCAGCCCCTGGTCGGCGTGCTGGACGTCCTCGTCGAGCGGAACGCCTACGGAAGGCAGAGGGAGTCCTTCGAGGTCGAGCTGGAGATACCGGCCCTCGGCGCGAGGAACTTCAGGGCGGTCTTCATCAGGGCACCCGCGATCCTNGAGGTNGGGGANGGAGTGGAGGTCCTGGCGAGCTACGGCGGAAAGCCCGTNGCGGTNAGGCAGGAGGCCATCTACGGCACCACCTTCCACCCCGAGCTCTCGGGGAACACCGTCTTCCANGAGGCGCTGGTGAGGGAGGCGATCAGGTTCTCGAGGCGCTGAGGGCTCCTCTCGNTTTCCCTCAAAATGATATTAAACGGAGCTGACGATCAGGGACGATGAGGTTCGTNACGGACGAGGAGGTCGCCTCTTCGCTCAGCATGAAGGAGGTGATAGAGGCGGTCGAGCGGGGCTTCGCCCTCTACAGCCTCCGGAAGGTCAGGATGCCCCAGAGGGTNAGGACGGACGTCCCCGAGCACAACGGCACGATCCTCCTGATGCCCTGCCAGGTCCCCGAGCTCGAGGTCTACAGCGTCAAGTACGTCACCGTCTACCCCGACAACCCGTCGAGGGGGCTGCCGACGATCTTCGCGGCCATGCTGATCTCGGACCCGAGGACAGGTGAGCCGAAAGTCCTCGCGGAGGCGAGGGTGGCAACGGGCATGAGGACCGGTGCTGCTACCGCGGTCTCGATCAAGCACTTGGCCCGCAGGGACTCGGAGGAGCTCGGCATAGTCGGTTGCGGGTACCAGGCGAGGTGGCAGCTGAGGGCAGCCGTTGAGGTCATGAGGTGCAGCGTAGTGAGGGCCTACGACATCGTCCGGCAGAGGGCCGAGGAGTTCGCCGCCGAGGCCTCGAGGAACCTGGGCCTGGACGTGAGGGTGACCGAGACGGTGGAGGAGCTGGTGAAGGAGAGCGACGTGGTCATCACCGCAACGACATCGAAGACGCCCTTCGTCAGGAGGGAGTGGGTGAGGCCCGGGACTCACTTCTCGGCCATCGGCGCCTTCACCCCTGACATGGCGGAGCTCAGCGCCGATCTGGTGGCGTCGTCGAAGGTCTACGTCGACTCGCTCGAGGCGGCGAAGGAGGANGCNGGCGACGTGATACAGGCCGTTCAGAAGGGGNTGATGCGGTGGGAGGACGTCAGGGGCGAGATCGGAGAGGTCGTGGCGGGGCTGAAGAGGGGCAGGGAGAGCGACGAAGAGGTGACGGTCTTCAAGAGCGTGGGGATCGCGGTCCAGGACGCTGCGGTCGCGTCGCTGCTGCTCAAGCGCTTCGGAGGATGAAGGGCCTCATGGATCACCTTCCACGACGCGGCGAGNNCTTTCTNGCCCTCNTGATGACGGTCGCTGCGATCGCGCTCCTCTCAATCGCCCTGATCTCCGAGAGCGCGTACGCACAGCCCCGCTGGAGCTTCAGGGCCAACGTCACAGGAACCCTTTACCCGGGAGAGGAGGGGACNGTCAGGGTCTCGATCCTGAACACGGAGTGCGTCAGGAGGGAACAGAAGGCGGTGCTCGACTACACCAAGTACAGCTTNGTCAGGAACGTGGAGGAGGGACAGATCGANGTCATCAGGGGAAGGCTCGAGGAGCTGAAGTCCATGGGCCTCATAGGGAGCTACCTGATCGCCGAGAACTCCAGCCANCTCNTCGGNAGCAACGTTTACTNCAATCTGACCGTCTTCGTCTACGAGTACTGCAGGGGCAGTAACGTCCAAGTCCTTAAGGCCCGCATCTGGTTCCCGTGGCCCGGCTACGGAAGGTCCTACAACTCGGAGGTGACGGTGGGAAGGACGCTGCCGCCTTTCGACGTGCTGGCNTTCGTCGTCACAGGCTCCACCTCAGGCTTCAGGATCGACCTCGAGTTCGCCTTCAGGGTCCCGAAGGACTTGGACTCGGAGCTCCTCACCGCCTCGACTCCGACGGTCGAGATCGATGCCATCGTGACCCGCGACGTCTACACGTTCGGAGGGCCCTTCGGCCTGAGGGAGGTGACCGTCACGGGGTCCGTCGA
>AWOE01000111.1 GCA_000494145.1 Candidatus Calditenuaceae archaeon JGI OTU-1
GCACGTCTTCGGCGTCGTCCGGTACGAGCTCCTTGCCTTGGAGCTTGCGCCCTTCTCGCAGCCCCTTGATGTCGAAGGCCTCCGAGTTGAGCCCGGTTTTAAGCTGGATGGTTCCGGACTCGATGGCGTGGTGAGGGACCTAGTCAGGAGGGCCCGTTCGGAGTTCGAAGGCGAGCTTCTCGATGTGGACGAGGTGGATAAACTTGAGCGCGTCAGAGTCTGAGTTCAGGGAGCCCTATCCGATCTACAGGGCCCTCCGAGTGCCCCTGTGGGAGCAAGGGAAACTGATCAGAGTCCGTCGGGTGACCGACGAAGACCGGCGCGAGTTCGAGGAGGTGATCAACAGCAAACTCAGGCCCATTCTCGAGAGGCTCCTCAACCTGGCGGAAAGAGCAAAAGAGGGCGTTGGTGAGAAGCTCAGCGACGACGAGAGGCTTGAGCTCATAGCAGACGCCATCGTGATTTTCCTGAGGGCTCCTCTGATTCAGGAGATCTCGCCTGCAGCGCTAACGCCCTTGAAGGCCCACACGATCATGCTTCTTCCCAGTCCTTTCGTGAAGCGATATTGGAAAGACGACGTCTTTGAGTTCGCGGAGAAGCTTGCCGAAGAGAGAGCTGAGGATCAAGGCCATACGATCTTCGACGTCGCGAAGGAACTCTTTGAGCCTGAAACGGCGGACAAGCTGTTCAGAATCTGGATCGCATTCCCCGCGGACACCAGACCCGGGCACAACACGTCAAGTCTGATCGCGCACTCCCTGATGACCTCGGCGATCGCGTGGGCCCTGAACCACGGTGCCGACAGGAGGAGTTTAGCCAAGTTGAGGCTGGTGGCGCTCCTCCACGACCTCGGTAAGCCGTTTGACCCGCAGAGGCATTACAAACCATCCAAGCAGTTAGCGGATCAATTGCTCAAAGGTCTGGTGAGCGAAAAAACCCTCGAAGAACTGCTGGACGCCATTGAAAATCACCACCGCCAGCCGTTCATTAACGAGGCCGACCGTTTGTCGTCCGCAGCCGACAGGGTCAACAAACTGGTGAAGCTGGCACTGGGCGAGAAGTTATCGAAGATCAAGGAAATACTGCGTCTCGACAAGACCGAGCGGGACTGGGAATTTTGGATCGCGATCCACGAAAGGAGAGACGAGCTGGTGCAGGCCGGTCTCTTCCGCGAGGACCCCATCCGCGAGCTGACGGAGGAGTTCCTCGACAAGGTCGACGAACTCGTAGGGAGTGCAGAATACCGTAAAGAGCCTCCTAAATCCGACAGCAGGATCAACCTCGTCTTCATCGACATCGCATCGATTCAGGAATACGTGCTGAGGGGCCACGAGATCAGGGTCGTCGCAGCTGCGAGTCACCTGATCGAGCTGGCGGTCCATGCCCACTTCTACTGGTACCTTCGCAGAAAGCTGCAGCTGCCACCTGAGGCCGTCATCTACTCCGGCGGCGGTAACATGTTACTCTTGGTTCCTTCAGATGTTGTTAAGATTGTTGAGGATGTCGCTAAAGAATACGGCGAGATACTCGGATTAAAGTTGGTTGCTGCCCCCATAGATTTCGTGGACGATTACGTTATGGCTATCGAGCGCATCGCAAAAACTCTACACGTAAGTAAGCACAAGATAACAGAGAATGAATTGAGGGATCAAGATCACTACGACTGCGGTCAAAAGAACGGCGGGACGAGTGACAAACTCTGCGAGATCTGCTACAACGCATGGGCCACAGAGACGCTCCTCACTCCGGCGGGTGAACGTCAAGTCTGCGAGTTGTGCAAAAAACTGTACCTCCTCGGGAGAGAGCAGCACTTCGCCGTGAAGTGGCGCAGCAAGATCAGGGTGGATGAACAGGAATTCAGCCCTGAGGACCTGATCGCAGCCGGACCCTGAAAGACGAGCGAGGACCAGCGACCCCCTCTTGGCTACCTCCACGAACGGCCTCAGCCTGCCCTGCGCGATGTCCCAGCCCATCTGAGCGCAGTAAACCCTTCCCTCGACTTCCTTTAGCTCGACGGTGCAATCTCCCCACCTGAGACTCCTCACCGGGGTTAGAGGCGAGATCGCCACGTACCATTGGTCGGATCCGAGGTCCGGGGACGGCTGGACTTCCGAATGGACTGACAGGATCGCCCTGCCGAAGCCCCGCGACTGACCCCTCCCCACCGCCACCTCGAGTCCGTCGAGCTCCACCCGCCCGGCCACCCGATCGGGGATCAGGACCCAGGCCCAGAACTCGGTGCCCTCGGCTATAGCCTCGTAGTCGAAGAGCATGCCCCTCGCCGATGCCCTCCGCCGCTTGTCTATTGCGACGGAAGTGGCCCTGAAGGTCTTCGGCCTGACATCCACCGGCTCGCCGTTCACGTTGGCGAGGAGGGAGCCGTGGAGCGTTCTTAGCATCCAGACGGACTTCACCCTTCCATGCCTGCCAAGCCCCGGTGCGCCCTGCTGTTCTCCGGGCCGATGCCCACACTCATGGTATTCCTTGACTGGCTGTCCAGCCGCCGGCGGAACGTACTCGTAGCCGTTGCAGTCGTCACAGTGACGGATGGAGGGCGTCGCAGGAAGGCTCTTCACCCCACGGTAGAGCGGATAGGCCGGCGATGCGAGAAGGCCCGGTTGCCCCGCCTCCCGCTTGAGGTCGTTCAGGGTCAGCCTGCCCTCCCTGTAAAGGGCCGAGAGGATGGCTCCCCGCAGCGTCGAGCCGGGTATGTGGTCGGCGGGCCTCACGAAGCCCCTCTCGGTCCGGCGGGTAGTCACGATCGCAGGGCTCTGGAGCCTGACCCTGACCTCAAGGAGCGTCACGACCCCAGCCACCCCTCCCAAAACCAGGACCTGAGGCCCTCGAGCAGGGCCCTCCACTCGTCACCGACCAGCCGGTCAAGCCTGTTTCCGTCCTCGACCTTCGCGTCCACGAGCCCTCCCCTGCCCAGACCGCTCAGCCTCAGCTCAGCGATGGCGAGGAGGAGAAGCGGGAGAAGGACCTTCACGTCGTCGCCTTCCTCGATCCGCACCTCACCGGAGAACTCGGTACCCGGAAGGACGTGCTCGATGCTGTAGAGGGCCCCTTTCCTGGCGGTCAGCGTGCTGTCGTCCAGCGAGACCCTCGTCACCACCATTCTTCTTTTGTCTGCATCCTCAGAAGTGAAGTCGCTGACGAAGACCCTCGACCAGTCTTCGGGGCCTCTGCCCGGTCGGCCGAAGAGCCTGCAGACGTCGCACACACCGTTCATGCTCCTGTGGGCCTCGTCTATCCGTTGAGGTTCAATGGCGTTGCAGCTCGTGAACCCGTAAGAGGCCGCGAGCCTGCTGGCGTTCGTCCTCAGGACTCCCTTGACGCTGCTCCCCGGGATGTAGATCACGTCGCGCGCCCCATCACCGTCGACGACCTTCTTCCGCACATGCACCACGTCAGCCCCCATCACTTCCGGTACCCCTCCTCCCACCGTGAGGAACGACACCGTCCTGAGCCTGACCCTGAAGCGGATCACCACGCACCACCTTTCACGAACTTCACAAACGCGAAGACGTCCACCAGCGGGAAAGGTCCGACGCTTTCCTGCGAAGCTGAGGTAGCGCCTGACCCGCCCGTGCTTGAACCCGACGCGTGCTCATCCGAGAGCGCTGTGCGGATGCCGAGTTCCGCGAGCCTTCCGTAAGCTTCCCTGAGATCGCCCTCCTCGCTCCTCTTCTCCTGCCTGAGGAGGTAAACGATGAGCTTCTCCCTCCAGTATCTCGACGGCGTCACCTGACTCAGTGACCGCAGCGCCGCGTCCCTGACGCCCTTCACCCATTCCTTCATTTCATCGTTCTGCGCGGTGACCTGGTAGGCCCTCTTGAAGACATCGACGTAGAAGCTCTTGATGCGGTCGTGATCGCCCCACCCGTCGGGGATCGTCAACTTCAGCACGAGGCTCCCCACCCCCTCCCAGAACTCGGGAACCGTCGAGCCCTCGAGGTCGCTCCTCCTGATCAGGTAGGGTTGGAGGGAGTCGATTTCTTCGCCGAGCAAGCCCTCTGACCTCAAACGGAACGATGTCCGCTCCATCCTCTCCCTCGCGGTGGCCCCTGAGGGCGACCCGGTCTCGAACACGTCGAACACTATCGATCCCAGCACCCTGTCCCTCACCGTCGGGTCCTCCCTCCTGAGGACCTGCTTGGAGAGGTTCATCATCTCCTGCGCGCAGTCGAGCAGGGACCAAACGCTCATCAGCGCAGATCCAGCCGCCACACCCACCTTCAGACTCCTCTCGAGGCCCATCTCCCTCGAGAACTCCTCAGCCAGCATGTGTGCGAAGGGGACCGAGGCCCACGAGGGCATGAGAAGGAAGCCGTCGTCGCCTCCCATGTAAATTGTCCCGAGGAAGACGCGGATCACCTCCTTCCTCGCGGCCCTTTCGTCCCTAGCCTCTTTCACTCCGTTGTAGAGCGCCTCCAGGGCTTTCACGTAGGCCCTCTTCATGGCCACGTCAACCCTGAAGCTCCTCTCGATAGCGTCCGTGAAGGAAACGCTCTCCAGCATGAACCGCCCGAACGCGTTGACGTCGAACTTGACGACCGCGTAGTCCCTGTACCTCTGGACACCGACTTTCAGCTCTCCCGGGTCGTGACCCGCTATGATCTCCATGACCCACTTGTACACGTC
>AWOE01000112.1 GCA_000494145.1 Candidatus Calditenuaceae archaeon JGI OTU-1
ACCGGACTATCAGGTCGAAGTATCCCCCTCCCATGAGGATCGGCGCGATGGAAGGTCCGAGGACCGGTGCGGAGAAGGTCAGGCCCATGCCGATGTTGATGGCGAGCATCGCCCTCTGGTTCAGGATCAGGTTGTATCCGGTGTAGGCCTCGAGGACCGTCAGGATGCCCAGTATGATNCCGGTNACCCAGAGGACCTCGTTCTTGATCTTGTACCTGCCTGAGAAGTACTGGTAGTAGAGGTGGAAGACCGCCAGCAGGACCATGAAGTTCGATGCGTGGTAATGGATCTGTCTNATCACGAAGCCGAACGGTACCGACTCCTGTATCTCCCTGACGCTGGCGTAGGCGGTCTCNATCGACGGCGTGTAGTAGAACATCAGTATCGCGCCTGTTACTCCAAGNNTGAGGAAGACGATGGTGGTGAGGGTCCCTAAATACCCGAAGGGCGATATGTACTGCTTGGGGAAGGTNAACTTGAAGGCGGCGAACGGCGTCCTCTCGAGCCTCTCGACGGTCCACTTGATCAGGGCATCAATAGCCTCCTTGAAGGTNCGGTACTCCCTCGACATGNTCACACCCTCACAACGTTCTCATCGGGCNACCTGACGCGCCACTCCCTTCCGAGGCCTATGAGGCCGTCGATGCCGACCGCGTATATGTCGCCGTTCTCATCGATCTCGAGCCTGACCATCGGGAGGGCGTTATAGGGATAGGGCTGAAGAGCGGCNGGCCCTTCGACGGCGACGCCGTCCTCATCGCGGTAAATGGAGCCGTGGCATGGGCAGACCAGCTCCCCCCTGTCCGCGGCGTAGGTCGGCANGCACCAGAGGTGAACGCAGACCCTGCTGTAGGCCCTGATCTTGCCGTCCCTCGTCATGAGGAGGACGTACTGCCTGAAGGGGTCACCGTCGATCTTCGGGTCACCAGTCCTCGGGTACGAGAAGAATATCGCGGTGCCGGGGGATAGGTCCTTGAGGTTGGCGATCCTCTGTCTCTGCGTCTGGCTCGCGTTCTCCCGATAGAAGTAACGGGCCAGGCCTGAGAAGGGCGCGAGCACCGCGAGGACCGCTGCCGAGAGCAGCGCCCTGAGCACATTCCTCCTCTTCTGTGACGGCCCAGACATCCCTCGTAACCGCAGCTGAGCAGTGGCTTTTTAACCGATCGTCAAAACTGTTCGGCAGGTCGGGAGCTTGGTGCAGAAGGTCAACGACCGAACTTGCGGAGCACCGCCTCGAGCCTCCTCTCGGCTTCCCTGAGGACGCGCTCNTCGTCCATCGTCATGACCTTTCCTTCNAGGACCACGGGCCTCCCNTCGACGAATACGTGGGCCACGTCGCGTCCNGTGGCGGAGTAGACCACGAGCGATGCAGGATNGGTGAAGGGCCTGACCGAAGGATGGACGAACCGGAAGACGACGACATCGGCCTTCTTGCCAGGCTCTATGGTTCCCAGGAGGTTCTCTACCCCAAGGGCCCTCGCACCCATGACCGTGGCCATCTCGAGCGCTTCCCAACACGTGAAAGCATCGGGGCCGTTGAAGACCTTCTGGAGGAGCGCGGCCGTCTTCATCTCCCTNACCATGTCGTACGCGTCGTTGCTCGGCCCTCCGTCGCAACCCAACCCGACCGTCACGCCCTTCCTCAGCATCCTGACGACCGGCGCGACGCCAGATCCCAGCTTGAGGTTCGAGGAGGGGCAGTGGGCCACCGAGGTTCCCGTGGAGGCGAAGGCCTCGATGTCCTGGTCGCCGAGCCAGACGCAGTGGGCGTAGACCCTNTTCCTGCCGAGGAGNCCGAAGNNTCNNAGGAAGGTGGACGGCGTGTNGCCCCTCGAGGNNAAGTACCTCAGGTCCTCCTCGACCTCGGCCAGGTGCATCGTGATNCCNGCACCGAGCTCGTCCGCCAGCTCCGCAGCCCTCCTGAACATCTCGTCGGACACGGCGCCNGGCGTCCTGAGGCCGATCCAGACNTCGATCCTCCCGTCACCGGCACCGGCCCACTTCCTCCTCATCTCGAGGAAGTCCTTGACGCACTGCTCGCCTTCCTCGATCATGCCCTCAGGGAGGGCGTNCTCNACGGTNGCGTAGCCCCTCAGGTCCATCACCTTCTTCGAGAGGAAGGCCCTGATGCCCGAGCGNAGGACGGCCTCAGCTATCCCGTCGAGNCCGTAACGCCTGTGGAGCCCGGCCTCNAGGAAGCACGTGGTCCCCGTCTTCAGCATCTCGAGGACGCNGAGCTCNGCGCTGGCCCTTCCGTCCTCGGCGTCGTAGACCCCNTGAANCCTCCAGACCCAATCCCTGAGCCANGGGACGAGCGTGACGTCGTCGGGAACAACGCCCCTGATCAGAGCCTGAGCNAGATGGACGTGCAGGTCTATGAGCCCGGGGATGACGACGCCGTACGGCTCCTCGATCACCAAGTCGTCCTTCGCGCCCGGATCCCTGACCTCGTCCCTCGGCCCGACCGAGGATATCCTGCCGTCCTCGACAAGGACCGCACCTTCNNTGATCACCTTCCCCTTCCTGTCCATCGGTACGATCGCCTTGGCCCTGATCAGCACGCGCACGCCCCATCAGCTCCCAGATCTCTTGAGCTCCTCGACCAGACCGTGCTCCTTCAGGAGCCAGTANAGCCTCTCGTGGGTGAGCGGTATCGTGTTGGGCTCGACGCCGGTCGCATCGGCCACCGCGTTGAGGATCGCGGGCGCCACCGAGATTATCCCGATCTCGCCGATCCCCTTGGCGCCGAAGGGCCCCTCGGTCTCCTCCGTCTCCACAGGTATCACCTCGATCTCAGGGACGTCCTTCGAGCTCGGGATGAGGTACGTCGAGAGGTCCCTCGTCAGNAGGTAGCCGTTTTCGATCTTGGCCTCTTCCATCAGCGCGTANCCGATNCCCTGNGCCACCGCGCCCTCCACTTGGCCGGTGAAGGTGACCGGGTTGATCACCTTGCCCGCGTCGACTATCGAGACGACCTTGGTGACGTTGACCTCGCCCGTGAGGACGTTCACGATGACCTCCGCCAGCGTGACGCCGAACATGTAGAAGAGGTGCGGGATCTCCAACGTCCCCGGAATGGGCTCGACCCTCGAGACCTCGTAGACGCCGGTGACCTGCCTTCCGAGGCCGAACGACTCGAGGAGCCTCGCCAGCTCCCCGACGGTGTACCTGCGCTTCGAGTCGACCAGGACCCAGCCTCCCGAGAACTGGACCTCGGTGGGCCTCTTGCCGTTCAGCCTCTCCTCGAGCTCCGCAACCCTTACCTTCAGCGCCTCGACCGCCTTCCTCAGCGCGTTCCCGGCCAGGAAGACCTGCCTCGAGGCCGAGGTCACGCTCGTGTCAGGCGTCACATCCGTGTCGGCGAAGACCACCTCAACGTCTTCGACAGATATACCGAGCAGGTCGGCCGCCATCTGAGCCACAGCCTGGACGACGCCCTGACCTATCTCGGTGAAGCTGCCCTTCACGAGGACTTTTCCGTCCCTCAGCAGCTCCAGGGCTATCACGCCCCTGTCGGGCAGGGCGCCTAGCGTGTAACCCTTCATGGCTGCCGCCACACCGACGCCCCTCCTCAGCCAAGGCCACTCTCCGACCCTCTCGCCGTTCCTGTTCCTCCAGAGGGGGTGGGACCTCGCCACCTCCAAGCACTGGGCGATGCCGACGCTCCCCTGCATGACGTTACCGAAGACGTAGCGGTCACCCCTCCGCAGGGCGTTCCTCAGCCTGAGCTCCACCGGGTCCATCCCCAATCTCTTTGCAACCAGGTCCATCTGCCTCTCGATCGCGAAGATAACCTGGGGAGCCCCGAACCCCCTGAAGGCCGACGAGACCATGTTGTTGGTGTAGACCGAGTAGGCGTCGATCTGGGTCGCCTCGACCCTGTAAGGCCCGTTGCAGTTCTCGACGGCCACGTCCAGCACCGCCGGCCCGAGGGCCGTGTAGGCGCCCTTGTCGTAGACGATCTCGAACTTGTTGGCGAGTATCCGCCCGTCCCTCGTGGCGGCCGTCTTGACCCTGATGACGGCGGGATGCCTCTTCGTGCCGGCGATCATCGACTCCTCCCTCGTCCAGACGAGCCTCGCCGGTCTGCCGGTCTTCCACGTCACCAGCGCCAAGTGTATCTGGACCGTGATGTCGTCCTTTCCGCCGAAGGCGCCGCCGACGTAGGGCGTGACCACCCTGATCTTCTCCGGAGGGAGGTTCAGGGCATGCGCTATCTCTGCCCTGTCCCTGTAGGGCGACTGGCCTCCGGCGACCACGACGATCTTCCCGTCCTCCATGTAGGAGATCCCGGCCTCGGTCTCGAGGTAGGCGTGGATCTGCACACCGGTCCTGTAGGTGTTCTCGACGACGACGTCCGCCCTCGCGAAGGCTCCCTCCACGTCACCGAACCTCAGGTGGACCTCCCTGCAGACGTTGCCGTCCTCGTGGACCTTCGGCGCGCCGGGCTTCATGGCCTCCAGCGGATCGGTGACNGNNGGNAGGGGCTCGTACTCGACCTCGATCAGCTTCAGCGCCTCCAGGGCGTCCTCCCTCGTCTCGGCAGCCACCAGCGCCACCGGATCCCCTATGTACCTGACCTTGTCGTCGCAGAGCACGGGCCTGTCCTTCTTGAAGACGCCGTACCT
>AWOE01000113.1 GCA_000494145.1 Candidatus Calditenuaceae archaeon JGI OTU-1
CTGGTATTGCATTACCTCGAGCAGCCCGACGGCAGGAAGATCCTAAGGTCGCTGAGGGAGGCTTTGGCGGAGATCGAGGGAGCGAGGTCGGTCGTCAAAGACGGGAGCACCGTCCGTGTCAGGAGGTTCCGGGTCAGCCGGGGGGAAGTGAGCGGGTGGGTCATCACCGCAGCCCTCTCGACGTATCTCAGCGAGGTCATCAGCTCGGTCAGGTCAAAGGATCGGAGGCTGAAGGGCATCCTCGAGGTGATGGGCAGCGTCTACAAGGACCAGAGGCTCGAGGTGAACAAGTACGTCCTCGAACACGAGGCCGATCAGATCGCGAAGGCAGCAGAGGACATGAGGCCCGGCGAGAGGAGGCTGCTGCGCGAGGTCCTCAAGCTCGGCGGGAGCGGGAACCCGAAGCGGAACTTCTTCGCCCACGCCGGGCTGCTCGCTGACCGGACGTACGTCACCAGGACCGAGGAAGGGGACGTCGTGCTGGAGTACGACGAGAACAGACTCAAGGAGATCATGGGGTGGGTGAGGGATCCGACGCCGTAATTCACCTGAGGCCCGCCCAGAACCTGAGCTGTGCCTGATCGGGGAAGGCCGGGTATCCGATCACGACGTCGTACCTCCCCGAGAGGGCCCTGAGCCTCGACGAGACCTCGTCCTGGGTGCCGACCACGCAGAAGCGGTCCACGTGCTCCGACGGGTCTCCCGACAGCCTAAGCGCCCTCATCCGCCGCTCGACGTAGGGAAGGAGCGACGAGACCGCTTCGTCCCTCCTCGTGCTCACGGCGAACGGCACGTAGACGGCTAGCCTGTTGCCGTTGGGCCTGAAGCGCGCCAGAAGCTCCGGACTGTGGTCGTCGAGGAGGAGGAACGGTACGACGTTATGCTCCGCGCAGAGCCTCTCCACGGTCCTCTCGACCCTCTCGGTGCCGACGAAGGCCTCGGTCTCCGGGCCGAGCTCCCCCGCGACCAGCTTGACGGCCGAGTGGAGCAATTCGCCCGCAGACCTCCTCCTCTCCTCCTCTGTCAGGTAAGACGGGTTCCCGGCGACGAGGCAGANGGAGGNGCGCTCGCTTNTGGAGAGGAGCCGCATCACGCCCCTCAACCTCTCGGAGAAGTCGCTCCTCCTCACGGGCAACGTGATCACGACCTTAGGGCCGGAGACCTCGTCGGCCCTCCTCACCAGCTCCCCGAGCGACGGGACGCTCAGGTCCTCGTGGACCCTCTCCGAGTCGAGGACGAAGAGGTCCAGGCCGAGCGCTTCCGAGAGGTCGTAGAGTTGGAGAACGTGCCGGAGCTTCTCCGCCTCAGAGGAACCTAGGACGCTGGCCTTCAGCGCGACTCCGAGCTGGAACTACACCACCGACCATCGGACGATCCGATCCTGCGCCTACCGATAAAGTTGACTGCCATCTGGAGTCAGCGTGGGGGCCGTCGCTCTGACACCTCCTCGGCCGTTCAAGATTTATAGCCGAATTTCGGGGACTGGATGACGTATGGCGAAGCTCAGGTGGCTCGGTCACGCAGCATGGCACATCGAGGTCGACGGGAAGAGCGTGTTGATCGACCCGTTCATAACGAACAACCCTGCGGCCCCGGTGAAGCTCGACGAGCTGGGGAAGGTGGACTGCGTGATCGTGACGCACGAGCACTTCGACCACCTCGGCGACGCCTTCGAGATCTGCAAGAGGAACGACGCCCTCTTCGTGGCGCTCTACGAGCTGAAGGTCAGGGCCGAGCAGGACGGCGTGAAGAGGACGGTGGGTGCGAACATAGGAGGCACGTTCACCGCTGACGGCCTGAGGCTGACCTTCGTCCCTGCGGTCCACACCGGCAACCCGTCGGGCGTGGTCATCCACGGGAGCGACGTGACGATTTACCACGCCGGCGACACGGCGCTCTTCGGCGACATGAGGCTGATCGGACAGCTCTACAGGCCTGACGTGGCGCTGCTGCCGATAGGAAGCCTCTTCACGATGGGGCCGCAGGAGGCCGCGGTGGCTGCCTCGCTGGTCAAACCGAAGGTGGTGATACCGATGCACTACAACACCTTCGACGCGATAAGGCAGGACCCGAAGCAGTTCGAGAGGCTGGTGCGTGCCAAGGCGAAGGGCGTCAAGGTCGTGGTCCTCAACCCGGGGGAGAGCTTCGAATACGCGAGGAAAGGGGCGAGGAAGGGCTGACGTTGTAGGCCCTCAACGAACCGATCCGTCCCTTTTCCGCTCGAGCTTTCCGAGGACCGCATGCTGTCGTGCCTCAGCTGCTGCGCCCCTGTGAGAGTATTCTGGCGAACTCCTCGGGCGCGATGTTGGAGCCGGTCAGCATCAGGACCACCTTTCTCCCAGCGATCTCGTCCCTGAGCTTGTAGGCGGCAGCGGTGGAGGCAGCGCCTGCGTGCTCCGAAACCTGCCTGACGGAGGCGTAGAGCTTCCTGATGGCCTCCTCCATCTCCTCGTCGGTCACCAGCACCACACCCTCGAGCCTGCCCCTCAGCACCTTCACGGGCGTGGGATAGGACCTCGCCACCGCGAGCCCCTCGGCCCTCGTCCGGACGCCGCGGAGGTCGACCATCTCTCCGGTCAGGAAGGACCTGTAGAAGGCGTCGGCACCCGCAGCCTGGACGCCGTAGATCTTCACGTCCGGGAGCATCCGCCTGTAGACCGCGACCGCACCGATGGCACCCGTCCCGCCGCCGATGGGATTGATGACCACCTCGACCTCCGGCAGATCCCTGAGAACCTCCAGGTGCATGGTGGCTGCGCCGACGTGGAGGAGCCTCTCCTCGATCGCGTGGACGTACCTGTAACCCAGCTCCCTCGCAAGGCCCTCGGCGTACTCGGCCGACTGGTCGTAATAGTCGCCCTTCAGTATGACCTCGGCTCCGAGCTCCTCAACGGCCTCCACCTTGACCCTCGAGACCCATCCGGGCATCACCACCTTGACCGGGACGCCGAAGAGGGAGCCGGCGTAGGCGATGGACTGGGCGTGGTTCCCCATCGAGGCCGTGACGACTCCCCTGAACCCTTCCTCCGCCAGGACGCTCATCAGGTAGATCCCTCCCCTGACCTTGAAGCTGTTGGTGGGGTTGAGGTTCTCCAGCTTGACCCGGACCTCGGCACCTATCTCCCTCGAGAGCCTCTTTGACCAGACGAGGGGCGTGGGGTTCAGGTACCGCCTGATCACCTTCTCGGCGTGGAGAACCTCCCTCAGGCTCGGCAACGGATCGGCCTCAGTCCCTCCTCCACCGGATCCCTGCACCATCTCCGCCGCTTACGTCGCATCGGTGAGATATACGGTAGACCTGATCCTCAGGCGCCGGAGGAGACGGTGTAAAAAAGGGAAATCGGGGTCCGGTCAGGGCTTCAGGAGGATCTTGCCGAAGTGCTCGGAGGCCTCCATCCTCCTGTGGGCGTCGGCCGCCTCGCTCAGCCTGTAGACCCGGTCAACGAGGGCCCTAAGCCTCCTCCTGACGAAGAGGTCGAGTACCTTCAGCAGGTCTGCCTTGGTGCCGATGCCGGCTCCCAGTATCGTCTGGCGCTTGTTGTAAAGGGCCCTGATGTCGATGCCCACGTTCTGGCCGGTCGTCGCGCCCATCGTCACCAGCCTACCTTTCACCCCGAGGACCGAGAGGGCCGTCTCCCAGAACTCCCTTCCTACGTGCTCGAAGACCACGTCGACCCCTTTACCTCCGGTGAGGCGCAGGACCTCCTCCCGCACGTCCGACTTCCGCCTGTTGATCACGTGGTCGGCGCCTATCCTGTAGGCCTGCTCGACCTTCTCGTCGCTCCCNACNGTGGCGATGACGGTCGCACCGAAGAGCTTCGCGATCTGGACCGCNGCGTAGCCTATGCCGCTCCCAGCTCCGACCACGAGCACCCTGTCGTTGGGGCCCACCTTCGCGGCCCTGACGAGGGCGTCCCAGGCGGTGAGGAAGTTGACCGGGATCGCAGCGGCCTCATCCGTCTCCAGCCCGTCGGGTATCCTCACGAGGGCTTTTGAGGGGAAGACCACCTTCTCGGCATACCCTCCCCACCTGTGCTGTCCTATCCGGACCATCCTGCTGCAGATCTGCTCCTCGCCCGAGAGGCAGAGCTCACAGGTTCCGCACCCGACGCTCGGATAGATGAGGACCCGTTCGCCGGGCCTGAAGGTTCCTGTGGTGTCGTCCTCGACGGTGCCGGCAACGTCCACGCCCAGAACGTGGGGCAGCTTGACTGGGTAGAGGCCCGACCTGATCCAGACGTCGATCCTGTTGACGCCGGTCGCGGAGACCCTGACGACGGCCTCGCCGTTCGAGGGCCTCGGATCCTCCACGTCCTTGTACTCTAGGACCTCCGGTGGTCCAGTTCTGTTGATGACTACCGCCTTCATTCGGGTCCTCCACTGACACCTACGGTAAAGCTCTAACTCTCCGGCCGGTCATGGGAGCTCGGAGGGACCGCACCGA
>AWOE01000114.1 GCA_000494145.1 Candidatus Calditenuaceae archaeon JGI OTU-1
GAGCTCCTCCCCAACCCATCTGTGCGTCCCGTCCTTGAAGGTCTCACGCTTGAAGAGGGCGGGTTCCCGCTTGTAACGCTCGACCATCTCCAGAAGGGCACCGAAGACCTCCCTCCTCCTGGGACCGAGGGCTGCGACGAGGACGATCGGCTCGCCCGGCGAGAAGCTGCCGAGCAGGTGCCAGATCCCGGCGAACCTCAGGGAGTACTTCTCCGTGCACTCCTGAACTATTCTCCTCAGCTCCCTCTCGGCGTTCTCGACGTAGGCCTCCATGTAAACCTCGACCACTTCTCTCCCGTCGCTGCTGGTGGACCTCGCCACGCCCAGGAANGTGGCCACCGCGCCGACCGAGCCGTCAGAGTAAACGGCGTTGAGGGACCTCATCACTTCAATCAGGTCCAGCTCGCCCTTCACGTACACGCCTGTCCGGGGAAGCGCCGAGAGGACCTCCAACCTCTCACCTCCCCACAGCNAGGACGCTAACCCTCCCTGCGACCCTCCTCGCGACATCGATCAGGACCCTCGACGCCTCCGAATCGGGGTTCGAGAGGACGACNGGCGTNCCCGACTCGCTGCCCTCCAATATCGTCCTGTCCATCGGCACCTCTCCCAGCAGGGGCACACCGGCCTCGAGCGCAGCGCGCCTCGCCCAGCTCTCGCCGAAGACGCGGATGACGTTGCCGCACTGCTCGCACCTCGTGTAGGACATGTTCTCGACGATCCCAATTATTGGAACTCCGAGNTTTTGGAACATCCTGAGNGCCTTCATCGCGATGGCGACGGCCGCCTGNTGGGGNGTCGTCACGATCACGACACCGCTCATCGGAACGCTCTGGGCCAGGGTCAANGGAGCGTCNCCGGTGCCGGGNGGAAGGTCGACNACNAGGTAATCCAGCTCCCCCCAGTCGACGTCGAAGAGGAGCTGTCTGATCGCCGATCCCACGAGGGGCCCCCTCCAGATGATGGGCGTGTCGTCNTCTACCATCATGCCGAGGGAGATCAGCTTCAGTCCGTTGGGACCCACCGCGGGCTCCACCTTTTTGTCCTTCCCCCTNACCATCGGCACCCTGTANTCNCTGATGAANCGGGGGATGGTGGGNCCGTAGACGTCAGCGTCGAGAAGACCCGTCCTGGCGCCCATCAANGAGAGGGCGGCTGCCAGGTTCACGGCTATCGTGGACTTCCCTACGCCTCCCTTCCCGCTGGCCACCGCGATGACGTTCTTCACCCCGGGTATGGGAGCTATGCTGGGCGACTGGGGCCTCATCGCCGGGACCCTCGACCGCACCTCCATGGAGACGTCGGTGACGCCTTTGACGGACCTGACTGCCCTCAGCACCTCTTCCTTCAGCTGCTCGTTGAAGGGACAGGCGGGCGTCGTCAGCTCGAGCGTGAATTGGACGCGCCCTCCCTCTACCCGGAGGTCCTTGATCATGCCCATGCTCACCACGTCANNCCCGAGCTCCGGGTCCCTCACCTTCCTGAGGGCCTCGAGCACCTCCTTCTCGCTCGGTCCCATCCGCGGCTACAGCGAACGCTCATCCGATAAATGTGTGACCGCTACGCCCTCCTGTGGTCGAGGAGCCGCTCGGCGGCAAGAAGAGCACCGACCACGGTCTTCGCGTCCCTCACCTCACCGGCCCTGATCCTCTCCAGCAACTCCCCGAGGGTCATCAGGACCACCTCGATCTCCTCGTCGACCTCAGGGGACCTCCTGCCGGCGGGCCTCGCCTTTGCGAGGAAGATGTGCATCACCTCCGACGTGTATCCTGGAGCGGGGTAGATGGAGGCAAGCCTCTCGATGGTCAGGACCTCGTGCCCCGTCTCCTCGAGGAGCTCCCTCCGTGCGCAGCTCTCGGGGTCCTCGCCGGGTTCAAGGGTGCCAGCGGGGAACTCCAGAAGCACCTCGTCGACCGCACGCCTGTACTGCCTCACCAGCACCAGCCTGCCGTCCTCCCTCACCGGCACTATCACCGAGGCCCCGCGGTGCTCGACGACCTCCCTGAGGAACTCCCTGCCGTCGACCTCGATCCGCTCGACCCTCAGGTTGACGGTCCTTCCCCGATAGATCGTCTTCGACTCGACGACCCTAACCCTCACGGTCCATCCGCTCTCTGGCACGATAAAGACGGTTGGGCGTTGCGAGAACACCTGCCTCGCCGAATTCAGGTTAAAGACCGCACCCCGCAGACCCGGAAGGGGGTTGAGGGTGGACGAGAGGAAGATACCGAGGACGATGGCGAGCCAGCACCCTGACCACGCCAGCTCCCCACCCTGGTCCGACGACCCGATGATAGCTGGTGAGGACGAAGTCGTCGAGGTCTACTGGGCATACGCGGAGTACGGAACGGAGGAGGTCATGTGGGACGCGGAGGGCAAGGACATCGACCCTTACGTCGTCAGGAAGCTCCTCACCAGCTACCCNGATTTCTTCAGGGTGAGGACGTTGGGAAGGGACGTCTTCCTCACCTTCAGGCTCCCCAACCCNTCGATNGAGCCTGAGAGGAAGCTCTTCCTCGAGACGCTCCAGTCNATCCCGAGGCACAACGACGTCGCCCGCGCCTTCTACGGCCCCTCCGCAGGTCCTGCGGTCTTCGAGGTGATCCTCCCCTTCACGACGAACCACATCGAGCTCGTGAGGGTGAGGGAGAGCTACAGGAAGGGCGTCGTGGAACCGCTGAGGGCTCCGATAGACTACCGCGGGACGCGGCTGCTCGATTGGGTCGGCGAGCTCGAACCGGAGGAGGTCGAGGTCATACCGCTCGTGGAGGACATCAACTCGTTCCTGAGGTTAGAGGAGATACTGGTCANGTACATCGAGGTCGTCGGCCCNAAGTACCTCAGGGTCTTCCTCGCAAGATCGGACCCTGCCATGAACTACGGGCTGGTNACCTCGGTTCTGATGGCNAAGCTCGGCCTGCACCTTTGCTGGTCGGTCGCCGAGAGCACGGGAGTCCCCNTCTACCCGATCATCGGGACCGGATCCCTCCCCTTCAGGGGNCACAACACNCCGGAGAGGGTCGACCGCTTCGTCGAGGAGTACANGGGCGTCTACACGGTCACGGTCCAATCGGCNTTCAGGTACGACTGGGACCTCCACAGGGCGAGGGCCGGGATAGCAGAGCTGAACTCGAAGCTCCCGGGAGGGAGACCGGTCCACGTCGATGCGGANCTCCTCGCNAAGGNGGCCTCGAAGTTGATCCCGAAGTACCAGGTGATGGTCGAGGCGGCTGCCGACGCGATCAACTACGTCGCCTCCTTCGTGCCTCCCCGAAGGATGAGGAGGCAGCACGTCGGCCTCTTCGGCTACAGCAGGAGGGTCGCAGGGAAGAGGCTCCCGAGGGCCATCCCNTTCACCGCCGCCCTCTACTCGCTCGGGACCCCGCCNGAGTTCATNGGGCTGANGTCCNTCAGGGAGCTGGACGAGGACGAGTTCGACCTCNTCAGGACTGCATACGTGCACCTGGAAGACGACCTGGGGTTTGCGGCGAGGAGGACCTCGATGGAGGCGATCAACCTGATNCTCGAGCACAAAGAGGAAGCCAAGAGGGTCCTGGGTCCCGAGTTCGTCGAGTCCTTCATCCCCTTATACCTCGACGACGTAGCGACCGCTGAGGAAGTGTTCGGCATCAAGGTCGGTCCGCGAAACCTCTCCGACAGGCGTTACCTCAACTCGGTCGAGAACGTGGTGATCTCGCTGCTCTCCGAGGAGGACCCGAGGGAGGAGATGACTAGGGCAGCGGTCCTGAGGCGCTCTCTCGGGTGAATACGTCGGCAGAACCGGAGTAGGACCCGCAAACCCTCGCAACGCAACGTTCAAGACTCCCGGGCCAGGTAATACGACAGGGGATGGAGTTCAGGCGGCTCTGCGAGTACTACGAGATGCTCGAGAAGACGACCAAGAGGCTCGAGATGAGGGAGATACTGGTGAGGCTACTGAAGGAGGTGAGCCCCGACGAGGCCGAGAAGATCACGTTCCTCTCCCTCGGACGCCTGTACCCGCCGTACGTCGGGATAGAGCTGGGCATGGCCGAGAGGCTCGCGATGAGGTCGATCAGGATGGTCACAGGTGCCGGCGAGTCGGAGATCGAGAAGCTGATGGCGAGGCTCGGTGACCTCGGGCTGGTGGCTGAGCAGCTCCTCTCGAGGAAGAAGAGCCAGACGCTCCTCTTCCAGGAACCCCTGACGGTGGAGCAGGTCTACTCGACCCTGGAGAGGATAGCACGGCAGACCGGCGAGGGAGCGATGGAGGACAAGGTGCGGCTCCTGACGGGGCTCCTGGGGAAGGCCGAGCCCAAGGAGGCGCGG
>AWOE01000115.1 GCA_000494145.1 Candidatus Calditenuaceae archaeon JGI OTU-1
TCCCTGAGCCTACGGGTGAAGAGCCTCACATACCCGTACTTGTAGAACAGTCCTACGGTGTTGACCACAACCTCGTAGTCCTTTACTACTTTAACTAGCTCCTCTTTATTGTTTATATCGATCTTCACAATGGTAACCTTTCCTTGTTCCCTAAGCTGTTCAGCTATCTTACGAGCCTCTTCTATCCTAAGTATCTCCTATGTCAACATGAAACTCTGATTTACACAGCTGCATATTAGTGATAAGTTTTACTTTAAGGTTCTTATGACTGAAGCTCGTCAGTTTTAGGTAGCCGGCAACAATGATGATGCACAATATTGTCAGTCAGATTAGGAGGAATGTATATTACCACCTGGTACAACCGTTCTCGGTAGAATTTTGTTTTGAACACACCCCGATGGGCCGTCGATAAACGTCGGAACCATGTACCCGACAACCATATCGCTGAGACTCGATCCGAGGCGGCTGCTGAGACAGGGTGCTCGTAATAGGAAGGATGGGACCGGCGAGTCCATGCACATGCTGATGGTCAGAATGTCCAATACACCATAAACGCCAATCGCCTCTGTAAGCCGCGGAGAGGCGAAAAACAGACGTGTCTCCCTACTGTAGGCTGAGAGCATGCGGAGGGCCCTCAGACCACGCACCGTAAGCATCATGATTCTCAGAAGCCTGAGGAGCCTCAGCCCCCTCAAGGCCGCTCCGATCACCGGCGACTGCTCTAAGGCCGTGAAGAAAACCACAGGGAAGAGGGCTAGGACCTCGTAGCTGTTTCTGAGGAGGTATTTTTCTGCCGCCGCGTCTGGCCCTGTCGGCGAACTCTGCTGCGAGGACCGCTACCACGGATGCGTCGAAGACGTAGAGGACTACGAGCTGTGTCTCTGTCAACGGATAAAAGTATTCGATGACGATGACGGGCTATCGACAACATCGCAAGGGATGACAGGACGTGTTCGAGGGTCTGCGGCATGGGTGACCGTTTACACGACGGTCAAAAAGCTTCGTCACTTCCTCTTCTCATGTGTTTTGTTGTTGAAGGGTTGGGTGACTAGGGTCTCCTCTCCGTCTCGGCGGTTGTGGTCGTCGTGGGACCTTCAGCGCATACATCTGTCGAGTCCGATGCCCCGACTCAAGGAAAGGATAAGGGATTTGGGCGACGCCTTCAGGTGGGCCCTCGCAACGGTCGCGACAGTCAGCTACGGCGACATAGTCCCCGTCACAGCCCTCGGAAGAGCCAGTCGGCGTCGTCCTCATGGTCTCAGGCACAGCCATACTGAGCGTCTCCATCTCAAGCCTCGGTGCCTTCCTCATCAGAACAGCCGTTCCCAAAACACTCACTGACGAAGTCAAAGAAGCGGTCAAGAAAAGAGTCGGCAACATAGAAAACCTCACACAAGAAGAGGTCGAGGAACTACTTCAGATTTAAGGATTTCCACAGGAGTTTTTGTGATTTCGGGAATTGTGACCATCACGACCATGCTTAAAAAATGTTTGGCTCAGATAAACGGATTACTTATTTTATCATTTCTTTGACTGTTTTATATATTTTCTCTGCTGAGGGTATAACATAGTCTTCTAGCGGCCTACTAAAAGGTATGGGTACGTCTGGCACTGCTAATCGTCTGATTGGGGCGTCGAGATATTCCCAAGCTTCCTCGGCTACTATTGCTGCTATCTCGCCTGTCATTCCATAGCTCTTATAATCTTCATCTACGATTAATAGCCTACCTGTTTTCTTTACAGAGTTTATGATGGTATCTTTATCTAATGGTACTAGCGTCCTTACATCTATGATTTCTGCATCAATTCCTTCCCTTGAAAGCATCTCAGCTGCCTCTATAGCTCTATGAACCATCAAAGCAGCCGCCACGATTGTTACATCCTTTCCCTCTCTTTTAATACTAGCTTTCCCTAGTGGTATAGTATAAGGTTCCTCAGGTACATGCGTTATAGCTGTTTCAGGACATGGCATCCCCGGGACACCTATTAAGCGCTTATGGATGCAGTAGATGACCGGATTGTCATCTCTTATAGATTGTATCATTAAGCCTTTTGCATCATATGAATTTGATGGTACAACTACCTTGAGACCTGGGACATGAGCAAATATAGAATAGAGGACTTGTGAATGATGTGCTGCGAAGCTTAATCCACCACCAATCGCCGCTGTGATAACAACTGGTAACTTCACATTCCCACCTGACATGTAATGAATCTTAGCCAGCTGGTTAAATATCTGGTCGAAACACACACCGACGAAATCTACGAACTGTAGATCCACTATTGGGCGCATACCTACAGCTGCTGCCCCTATCGCTGCTCCTATGACGCCAGCCTCTGAGATAGGCGTGTCCCTTACATATTCCGGGCCATACTTTTGGTAAAGTCCTCGGGTTATCCCAAATACTCCACCATACGCACCAACGTCTTCGCCCATCACAAATATAGTATTGTCTCGCTCCATCTCCTGATCTATTGCCTCTGCAATTGCTCTATACATTCGCAGCCTGCGCTCAGCTACACTAGCCATCTCTGCTCACCTCATGCAAATACATCTTGTAACGCCTCTTCTGGGTCTGGGTAGGGGCTCTCACGCGCAAAATTTATAGCTTCATCCACTTCAGCACTGGCCCTAAACACCAGTTCCTCAAACTCTTTATCAGTCAACCATCCTTTCCGTATGAGCTGCTCCTTAACTCTATTAATTGGGTCTTTTGCACGTAGCTTCTCGACTTCGTCCTTTGCTCTATATCTCTCCGGGTCTCCTACATAATGTCCATAGAATCTGTAAGTCTCTATCTCAATCAACGTAGGTCCTCCGCCTTCCCTAGCCCTCTTAATCGCCTCTCCTGCTACCTCAAAGATTCTGAATAGGTCGTTATCAGGTATGAATACCCCCGGGATACCATACGCGGAGGCCCTGTCACTATTTCTACTTATTGCAGTTGAGAGTCTCTTGGGGAACGAGAGGGCCCACGAATTGTCTTCAATCACGAATATGACTGGCAGCTTCCATATGGCAGCCAAGTTAAGTGCTTCATGGAATATTCCTTGATTTGCTGCACCATCTCCACCATAAGCGACTGCTACACTGTCTTTCCCCTGCATTTTATATGCCAAGGCAGCACCTACCGCATGTGGAAAACTTGCACCAACTATACCATTACTACTAAAGTTCTTTTGTGGATCAAATAAATGCATATGGCCGCCTTTACCCTTACACAGACCTGTTTTCTTTCCAAATATCTCGGCCGCGAGCCTCTTTAGATCAACACCCTTAGCAATAGCAATGTGGTGAGCTCTATGAGCGGCGCTTACAAAGTCGTCTGCCCGCAGATGAATACAAACACCAACAGCCGCTGGTTCCTGACCTGCTGAGAGATGCAGAAAACCAGGAATTGGTCCTGCAGAAAGGTCAAAAACTGGCTTTTTACCTTCCGCATAAATGTCTTTTATGGTTTCTTCGAATTTTCGTATCTTTAACATCGTGTACAACATTTCGATCGCGGTCTCTTTCCTTAACTCAACAACCATGAACCATTCCACCCTCAATATGTGCGACATCGGTAGTTAAAATACCTTAATTATTAGGTAAGTTTTATTTGAGAGTTGTCAGCTACTTTGGCCGAGCGTTTCCTCACCGTAATTCATGTCTTAAGTGTCTTGTTAGTGTCTCTCTACCCGAGTCCCAACGATGGTAAAAGTATCTGCGGCAATTGTTACATCAATCTTAGAACTCTTCGCGATATTTTTCACGACCCTCCTACGCGACTAACACCCCTGATTTGAAGCATCGAAGCATATATTTTAGTAATTACCATCGCCAT
>AWOE01000116.1 GCA_000494145.1 Candidatus Calditenuaceae archaeon JGI OTU-1
CTGCCCTGTACGTGATACCGGCTGTCCAGGCGCAGGGGACATATTCGGCCTGGCTGAAGATCGTGACGCCGAGCTGGAACGGTGTTCACTGTCCAGGTGCTCCTGCGACGAGCACACCGCCGATGAGGGCCTGTCCGGACCCGGACTTCACAGGATTCGCCGACAGATACAACCTTACGGGGCAGTGGTACTGGGTCGAGGTGTACCATGAGAATTTGTATACTGGCATCACGGCGTTTGGCGGCAAGTTCTATCCGAACGGAACAGGTTTCGTGGAGATCACCTGGGACGCTGATTGGACTAACCTGACGGTGGTCGTCAAGGCGAAGAGCTACGACGGGACCGAGGTCGGCGCAGGGACGCTTTACAGCGGCATCATCGTCTACATGCTGGTGGTCAACGCCTCTCCGGGATACCTGGCCGCGAAATTCGGCCTGTCTGGTAGTACCAGACAAAACGCCACAATATTGATGGACGGCACGGTGGCGGATGTACCATACGGTCAGAACTGGGCTCAGCTGCTCGCAACATCATTATCGAACAGCAGGGCAGGTCCCGTCGACTCCCTCGCGCTGTTCCCGGCAGAGTTCGCCAACGCCTTTAGCGATCCGAGGAACGCCTGGGTAGCCAACGCGTCGGTGATCTTCACGCCCTTCCACGTCCACACCTGGTACAGCACCAAGGACAACCTGAGCTACGCCCAGGTCAAGCTCTACGAGATGAACATCACGACCGGAGGAGCTTCTCTGATAAGGGCCTTCGTGACGAAGGGCGACAGCTCCGGGTACGGTCTGTATGACCCGAGGACGACCAACGAGATGTATCCCGCCCACGACAGGTACGAAGACAACGAGCTGATACCGATACCGCTGCAGACAATACACCTAATCCTCAAGAGACCATATCGCGAGGGCTTCTACACAGGTGTAGACCTTAGAGCCCACCTGAACGTCACGGTCAGGGTCTGGTGGGAGACGGTACTGGTCAATACCACGTTCTTCATGGGCCGCGACACTGGTGGCTTTACAACGTTAGATAACGCTCACGTGGCAGATCCGTCGCCCACCGAAGCTCTCCGTGACGGCATCCCCATCGACGGCTTCTATGTCACCGGAAGGCCTTACCTGGAGGCGCTGAACCTGAACTACAACTACACAACGTATCCGTATGTTAGCGGCGGACATGATGAGGAGCTCGCGATCTTCCTCAACTCCACCGTCTTCTACTGGAGGTGCGGTGTCAGGGACGACGACCTCTTCGTCAACGGCACCGTATACGACCCGAACACCTTTAACTGGGGCTATAGGACCTTCAACTCCTCGCTCTTCCTCGCCACCTGCAAGTTCAACCTCAGGGACGCCAACGGCAACCCCTACTACCTCCAGAACCAGGTGGGAACCACCGAGGAGCTGTTCCCGGTAAGTACCCTGCCGGCTGACACTTACGCCCTCACGTCCAACCCGCACGCATGGCCGGGATACCTGCCGCAGTTCGCAGAGTACCTGAGGGTGCCCAACGCGACGGTGTGGATCTCGCTCCTGAACAAGTTCGCAGGTATATTCGTCTTCGCCGAAAACAGGAGAGCAACCGACGAGGTCTACACCTCGAGGTACTACACCGGGACGGACGATCTGACGACCAACGACCCGACCAAGGTCGCCGTCAACACTTACCTGAAGACCAGGAGCATCTCCGACGACCCGGGACCGTACAACGGGCTGAGGATCGAGATCCAGTACAGTGGAGGCTTCATGGACTCCTACGGCGGAGCTTCGCAGACGGTGGGCGTCTTCACGCTGAGGAACCCGTATCTGGTAGCCCTCAAGCAGGTCGATGATCCGAACGAGTGGTTTGATCCGTGGGATCCGGCTGTAACAGACAACTATCCGGAGATATACGCTGGTGACAGAGACAATCCTCCGAGGCTTGTCAGGCTCGGCACATCGCCCGGTGGCGGGCCACTCGTTGGCAGGGTCGAGGATAACACAGTTGATGACGTTCCAGAACCGCTGTTCGGTGGTCCATTCACATTTGACGATGACGGCAAGCTCCTCCTCGTCGCCAACGTCAGCGACATCGTCTTCACCTTCAGGGACAACGAGGGCAACGTCCTGAACCCGAGCGACGTCGAGGTCTGGCTCCTCAGGGAGACAGGTATGCCTGTCAAGCTGATGGCATACAGGCTGGTCGACCCATCACCAACGGCTGGAAGGTACGCCTACGAGCAGGTAGGTTCTGTTTCGTGGCCGTTCCTCTGGAGACTGAACATCTCCGTTGCACTGCTCGGGCCCTCGCCTCCATCGTACGTCTGGGTGGCCTTCCAGGTCCCGGAGGATCTGATGTACGGCATAAGGGTCAAGTTCGCAGGCGTCACCGTCTATGAGAACGACGGTGAGATCCCCAAGCTCGTCAACACGCCCTTCGTGGACCTAACCATCAGCGTCTACAAGCTGAAGGTCCTCTTCGTCGACTGCAACGACAGGCCTCTCGCCCAGACTCCAGTCTGGATGATAGACCCGGCCACCAACTCCGAAGTCAGGTTCAACACGGGAACTGACGGAGCCAAGGACTTCATCGTCACAGGTGGAACCCTGACCTTCACGAGGCTCTACTGGAAGGGCGTCGACGTTCCGTTCCTCGAGGCCGTCCTGCCCGACGGAACGGTGATCCCGGCCGAAGACGGCAAGGTCTCGATACCGGTCGAGGGTGACTATCACGCGCCGATCAAGGTCAAGGCCCTGATCGAGGACTTCGTCTTCAAGACCTGGGACTTCCAGGGGACCTTCGCGATACCGAGGCTGAACGTCACGATATCTTGGGTCGGCTACAACATCAGCGACCCGCTGAGGAGGCCCTGGTACTTCCTCGAGACGATGGATCCGAGGCCTTACGCGGTAACTGACGGCTCGCTCGCCGAGAGGTTAGGAATAGTGCCTTCGGGTCAGGGTGCTGCCTTCGACGCCCAGAGGTGGAACACCAGCGTCAGGGTCGCCCAGTTCTTCAGCTACGTCATCCAGCACAGGAACGCCACCAACGAGTACATCTTCTACCAGATGCCGCCGGCCGTCTACAACATAACGGTCACGACCGTCGTGCCGATAGCTGGCTTCAGCGACTCCGCATCGCCGGGTTACGGGTTCTGGCCTGGAGAGAACGGTGACAGGCCGTACGAGTCGACGATCGTCTGGAGGCCAGGCTCCACATCGATGCTGCCACGCGAGGAGCACGCAGGTGCGCTGACCAGGGTAGTCCTCAGGGAGTTCAACGTCGACCTGAGGTTCACCCAGTGCGGCGCCGTCCAGTACGACCTGAAGACTTGGGCTCTCCACTGGTTCCTCGAGATGATCGACGGTGACCTGAGGATCGGCGACGTCGACTTCGACATCATCAACGACAACTTCCAGTCGATGACCCTCGGTCTCGGCAACTCCACCACTTGGGACATGCTCACGCTCGAGTACAAGTCGGTGCTGTACGGCGACAACTACAGGCCTGGTCCGCAGGACTACTCGTACCTCTGGTGGAACGGAAGCTACAGGCTCGTCGACGTCAGGCTGACCACCAACATGAGCTTCGTCGTCGACAAGTTCTACAACAAGTCCGCGCTGCCGAACAAGGTCTGGCCTGCCCTGAACTTCACGCTCCAGCCGAGCGAGGAGCTCCACCAGCAGCAGAGGACCTACAGCAAGTGGGTAACGCTCCAGAACGCGTTCGGTTACAAGATAATCGTCTACGACAAGGAGACGCTGAGGGCTCCGCTGCCGGTGACCTTCGTCAAGCCTAAGGCCGTCGACAAGGGAGGAGAGCCGCTGGAGGGTGCCCTGATCGAGGCCTGGAT
>AWOE01000117.1 GCA_000494145.1 Candidatus Calditenuaceae archaeon JGI OTU-1
CGCCGCCAGCAGGGCACCGTAGAAGAGGAGCGTCGCCTCGCCGAGGCCCGCCGTCACATAGAAGTAGATCACCGCGTTGACCAGACCGCCGATCAGGGAACCCGAGAGGAGCGCTTTCCCACCCAGCAGCGTTATCACCGGAGCGAGCAGGCTGACCGAAGTGGAGTTGAAGGCGTCGACGTGGACGTAGGAGAGCCAGAGGGCGTGGAGAGCTCCCGCGGCCCCTGCGAAGAGCGCGCTCAGGCTCAGCGAGATCAGCTTGATCCTCGAGACCGGTATGCTGAGGCTCTCGGCAGCTTCCTCGTCGTCCCTCGTCGCTATCATCGCGATTCCGAGGTAGCTCCACTTCAGACGGACGAACGTGAGCGAAGCGACCACGAGGACCCCTAGCGCCACAAATACGGTCACCTCCCTCGTGTAGGCCGGGTCGATCCTCAGGACGATCCCGGACCCTCCGCCGCTGAACCAATCGGTGTTCAGCGTTACGAAGTAGGCTGCCACCGACAGCGCGTACGTCGAGAGCATGAAGAAGGGCCCCCTCAACCTTAAGGCCGGTATAAGGGGACCTACCAGGAGACAGGACGCTCCCGAGGCGAGGGCGATGCTGAGAAGCGGGTTGCCGGTGATCCTGGACAGGTGGGCGAAGGTCATGGCAGCGGTCCCGAAGAACATCGCATGACCGAGGCTGAAGAGGTTCGTGAGGCCCCCAGCTATGTTCCAGGAGATGGAGTAAATCGAGTAGAGGAGGACGAAGTACCAGAAGATCAGGAGGAAGGGCTCGGCCCTCGAGATGCCTACGACCGTCAGCGTTACCGCGCTCAACGCTGCCAACAGAAGGACCGTAGGCCTCCAGGGCACGACGGGTTTCATACCCTGCCACGCTCTCCGAAGAGACCCTGGGGCCTGACTACAAGGACGACCACCATCATCGCCAGCGCCACGACCTTCGCGTAGGCCGGCCCGACGATCAGGACGCCCAGCGAGTCGACGACCGCGAAGATCAACGCTCCGAGGAATGCACCTGTGAAGTTGCCCAACCCTCCGACGACCGTGACGACTATCGCTATCAGGATGAACTCGATGCCTATGATGGGGCTGAAGGCCAGAGCGAGCGTCAGGATGGAGCCGGCAGCCGAAGAAAGGGCACACGCGATGCCGAAGGACGTCCTGAACATCTTCTCCACCTCAATCCCGCATGCCAGCGACGACTCGAGGTCCTGCGAGACGGCTCTGATGGCGGTCCCCGTGTACGTTCTGTTGAGGAGGTAGATCATGAGGGCCGTGACCACTATAGCGTAAAGGAAGATCACGATCCTCGTCAGGTAGATCCTCAGCCCGAATAACTCGACAGCAGCGAGGGTGTAAGCCGTGTTCACCGCCTTGATGTCGCCCTTCCACACGAGGTAGGTGACCCCCGTGAGCGCCAGCAGCACCCCGAAGAAGAGCAGGAGGCTGTTCTCGAGGACCCTCCCGCCGCTGTACTTCTCGAGGACCCTTTTGGCGATCTCGTAATGCCCGAAGTATCCGTAAGCGAAGAAGGCCGGAGCTGCGATAAGCGACGTGACGACCGGATCGATGTCAAACAGCGTCTTCAACGTGTAAGCGATGTAGGCGCCCAGCGTGATCAGGGCACCCTGCGAGACGTCGACTATCTTGAGAACGCCGTACACCAGAGTTATGGAATAGGAGCTGAGGGCATAGAGCCCTGCAGTAAGCAAGGAGGAGATGAAAAGGAATGTTACATCAATGAGCTGCAAAAAATCACCCTGTCTCGACGCGATTCATCAGCACTTGTTGACCCTGAAGGTGCCAGTTGCGCTCTCCTTCGGATAGACGATGACGGGCTTACCGTCCTGGACCTGCGCGAGGAGGATCGGGTTATTTATCTGACCTCCGGTCTCCTCGGGGAAGTAGATCACGCCTCCTATGACGATCGACGGCTTCAACCCGTTCTCCGGCGAGTCAAGCGTCCTAAGGGCCTTCCAGACCGCATCAGGATCGATCGAGCCGGCCTTCTCTATCGCCCAGACGAGCGTCCTTGCAGCCTCATACGCGAGCGCCCCGTAAAATTCGGGAGGGAGGTCTAGGTTCCTCTCCCTCACCCAAGCTTCCCACTTCCTGTTGAACTCCTGTACCTCTGGTCTCGGGTCCGCAGGGCTCCACCACTGGCCGCCGAAGACGTTCTCAGCCGCCGTCCCGAGCTCCTTGATCGCTATACCTTCAGGCCCCCTCGGTCCGTAGCTCACCACGAGGTGACAGAGACCCAGCGTAGTGTACTGCCTGTGCATGGTGATGTAGTCGCCGAGCCTCATGTCGTTCAGCATCGCGTTAGCTCCTGACTGCTTGATGGCGGTCAGTATGGGCGTGAAGTCCTTCTCGCCGATGTTGTAGAACGCCTCGTAGACGATCTCGAAGTACCCGGGATACTTCCTCGCACCCTCCTTGAGACCTGCCAGGTACTCGCGTCCGTGGTCGGTGTTCTCGTTAACGGTCGCTATCTTCAACGGCTTAGGCAGCCTGCCGGCATCGATCTCCTGCTTGAGCATCTCGATCGTGGTCAGGGCGAGGTTCTTGATCGAGGAGAGCAAGCCGAACAGGTACTGGTACCTGCGCTTTCCGTCCTCCGTCAAGTGGACCCCCGATGTAATCAATCCGGCGGTGATGTATGGCATCTTGTACCTCTCCGCAACCGGTGCCTGTGCCTGGACGAGAGGTGTGCTGTAACCTCCGAGGATTAAGTGGACCTTCTCCACAGTTATCAGTCGCTCCAGTTGCGTGGCACTCTTCGTCGGATCACTTTCGTCGTCATATACCACAAGCCTTATGGGAATTCTCTTATCGAACTCCTTGACATAAACACCGCCATTCTTGTTGACCTCGGAGATGTACAGCTCGTAGCCGAGTTTATAATAGATCCCGATCTCGGAGAGGCGTCCGCTCAACGGCAAAACCGCTCCGACGACGATCTCCTGGGGCGCTGGCCTCCTCTGAACGAAGAGGTTCGGCACCACAAAGGCCACCGCAACCGCCACGACGATGACAGCAGCGATCGCTCCGTAAAGAAGGCTTCTCTTCAAGGCGTAATGGAAGAACCTAAGGCCCTATAAAGCTGTTATCGCAATTGGGATTTAATCAGCATCATTACATCCATTACATCTGACTCGTGTTCTGCGCGGACACGCATCAAACGACGTCTGCAGGACCTAGGGAAGATCACTTTATGAGGGGCAGGGGGTAGAGGTGCGCGATGTCGACGTACGTCTACGACGAGATCCTCATACCGGATGAGGGGCTGAGGGAGGTCCAGCTGAAGGGAAAGGTCGCCCGGATAAACTACCTCAAGAGCTACGGACCCGATGCGCCGCCGGGTTGGGTGATCGGCATAGGGCGGCTCGAGGGCTCGAAGTTCCACCTCGAGGACGAGTTCGTCGCGAGGCACCTGATCATCAACGCCAAGGCCTTCGGCATGGTAGGCATCCAGAAGAGGAGCGACGAGTCCTACGACAGGGGCTGGATACTCGTGCCGTACAGCAGGATCGAGTACGACGGAGAAGTCTGCGTGATCGAGTGAAGCGCGTCCCTTAGATCAGAAGGTCCTCGGGAAGGTCCGGGGCTGGACCCTCATCGGCTTTATCGACCTGCCGAAGAACCGGAGGAAGGTGTTCATGTCGTCCAGAACCGCTGTCCCGGCGAGGACGTCGATGTAGGGAAGGGCCGTCAGCATGCCGATCGTCATGGGCTTGAA
>AWOE01000118.1 GCA_000494145.1 Candidatus Calditenuaceae archaeon JGI OTU-1
TACAGGGCTGCGGTTGCGGAGCTGGCAGGCGTCATGAGGATCGGAACCGCCTACGGCCTCTTCGGCCTTGGGATTGGCCTCGGCAGCGCGGCCGCNGGGCTCGGCTTCGGCTGGATGATGGACTTGGGATTGGGCAGGTTTCACCTCCTCGCATACGCCGCTGCGTTCCAAACGNCATCGATTCTGCTCCTGATGCGGTCGAGAAGGAAGTGACGGACGCGAGGGCAGGCGAGATGTAAGCGTCCCGAACGATTGAACTGGATTTTGTCTATCGTATTTCAGCTATTCCTGACAGGCGACGGCGAGATTTTTATCAAAATTGCGAAGCTTTGGGTTGAAATGAGGTCGCCGAACCGGACCTCGGCCCTCGTCGCGGCAGGCTTCCTCGCTGTTGGCATCGTGATCGGAGCCGCGCTGGTCTACTTCACGCTGGCACAACAGACGCCGCAGGTCTTCCAAGTCAAGTTCGTCCTGGACTGGGCTATACAAGGTCCCCAGGCACCCTTCATAGTGGCCCTCGAGAAGGGCTACTTCGCGCAGGAGGGGCTTGCGGTCACGGTCGACAGGGGATACGGGTCGGCTGACGCGATAACTAAGGTGGCCTCAGGGGCCTACCACATGGGGTACGGCAGCATCGACGCGCTGATCGAGTTCAACGCTAAGAACCCGGGAAACGAGCTCGTAGCGGTCTACGTCGTCCTCAACCGGCCTCCGTATGCTGTAGTGACGCTGAAGGAGAGGGGGATAGGCTCTCCGATAGACCTCGAGGGGAGGAGGATCGGCGCGCCGGAGGGTGACGCTCCGAGGAGGCTCTTCCCGGTATTCGCTAAGGCCGCAGGGATCGATCCCGGAAGGGTCGAGTGGGTGAGCATCGCGCCTCAGCTGAGGGAGACGGCCCTTGTGAAGGGCGAGGTCGATGCGGTGACCGGTTTCGAGTACACCGTCGTCCTCAACCTGAGAGCCCTCAACGTCGAGAGCGAGAGGATCGTGGTCTTCAGGTACAGCGACCTCGGCCTACCGCTGTACGGGAACGCGATAATCGTGAGGAAGGACTTCCTCCAAACCCACCCCGACGTCGTGGCGAGGTTCGTCAGCGCCGTCAACAGAGCTCTGAAGGACGTGATCTCCAATCCCGCAGAGGCCGCGGAGCTGGTCAAGATGAGGGACCCGCTGGTGGACAAGGACCTGGAGTACATGCGGTTGACGATGGCCCTTCAGAACAACGTCCTGACCGAGGAGGTGGAAAGGTTGGGGCTGGGTGCAGTCGACAAGTCGAGGCTCGAGCAGACGATCAGGGCCGTCGCGGAGGCTTTCGGCCTCCAGCGGGTTCCATCGGTCGACGAGGTCTTCACCGACAGGTTCCTGCCTCCCCTGGAGGAGAGGAGGGTTCGATCCTGACAGCAGGTTCGCAGGGGAAGCGAGGTCGGCTGAAAGGGGTAGGCGTGCGGCGTGATTGAGCTGAGGGGCGTCTCGTTCGGATACCCCGTTCGTCGGAATGACGGAAAGGACCACCAGCTCGTCCTCGACGACGTCAGCATGCGGATTGACGCGGGGAGCTTCGTCTCGGTAGTAGGCCCCAGCGGCTGCGGCAAGACCACCTTACTGAAGCTGATCGCTGGGCTTCTGAGACCCCTCAAGGGCGAGATCGTGTACGGAGGATCGAACGGCCCCGATTCCAGGCCGCTGATCGGCATGGCCTTCCAGAACGCGGTGCTCCTCCCTTGGAGGACGGTCCTCGAGAACGTGATCTTCCCGCTTGAGGTCGTTAAGCGGTGGAGGTCGGAGCTTCGGCGCCGAAGGCACGAGTTCGTCGAGAGGGCCCTCGCTCTCCTGAGGTCCGTCGGGCTGGAGGAGTACGCGCACAGGATGCCCTGGGAGCTGTCGGGCGGGATGCAGCAGAGGGTCTCCCTTTGCAGGGCGCTTATCCACGAACCCGATGTCCTGCTGCTCGACGAGCCCTTCGGCGCCCTCGACATGTTGACGAGGGAGGAACTCTGGTCGGTCCTGCAGGATCTCTGGATCGAGAGGAGGTGCACCGTGGTGATGGTGACCCATGACCTGAGGGAGGCCGTCTTCCTCTCCGACACGATCTACGTGCTCGGAGGCAGGCCGGCCACGGTGATCGGATGCGTCACGGTGAGCTATCCGAGGCCGAGACCCCTCGATGTCTGCTACCGGGACGATTTCGTCAGGGCGACGAGGGATCTGAGGGACCTGTTGGAGCGTTCCTCACCTAAGGTGGTGACCTGAGCGTTTGAAGTCCGTGCTGAAGAACGGATCGCCTGTCCTCGCCACCCTTGTTCTCTTATCCGCTTGGGAGGCTGCTGTGAGGGCCCTCCGGGTTCCCGAATATGTGCTTCCAGGACCATCGAGAGTCCTCGAGTCCCTGGTGGTCCACGCGGGTCCGATAGCGTCTCACACCGCAGCGACCCTCGAGGCAACCATGCTGGGATTTTCGCTCTCGGTGGTCCTCGGCCTGACCTTAGGTCTTTTGTCGGGGCTCTCGGAGTCGTTCCAGCGGGCCATCTACCCGATGCTGGTTGCCTTCAACACCATCCCCAAGGTCGCGATAGTCCCGGTTCTGGTCATATGGTTCGGCATAGGGAAGGTCCCTGCGATCCTAACGGCCTCCCTGATCTCGTTCTTCCCGGTCTTCGTGAACGTCTCCACCGCGTTGGTCACTACAGAGCCTGAGCTGAGGGACATGCTCCTGTCACTCGGAGCCACGAGGGCCCAGATCCTGATCAAGGTCGGCTTGCCCCGGTCCATGCCCTACTTCTTCGGGTCGCTGAAAATCGCTTCGACGCTCGCCTTCGTCGGAGCCATCATCTCCGAGACCGTTGCGAGCAACGAGGGAGTAGGTTACCTGATGATTGCCGCGAGCTCGAGGTTCGACGTTCCGCTGCTCTTCGCAGGGCTTCTGGTGATCTCGGCCATCAGCGTCATCCTCTACGCCGTCTTCGTCCTCCTCGAGAGGCGCTTAGCCGGTTGGGCCTTCAGACCACCCGGGTGATCGGCTGCTTTCAACGGACGCTTGTTTCACGCCTCCTGAGAGCGAAGGAGGCCCGTCGATGACGGCACGGCGAGCCGGCGATGAACGGCCGTAAGGTCGCTGAACTATAAATGGTCCTTGGAGCGGGAGCCGACGGTTGGACTCGACGACGAAGAGGCTGCTGAACAGGTCCAGGCTCAAGGCGGAGGTAGAGGAGTTCATCAGGAACCAGCTGAAGGACGCCTTCATAGGGAAGATCGACGTCACTACAACCCCGATCGGGACGACCGTCACGATCTACTCGATGAGGCCTGGGCTGGTGATAGGGTCGAGGGGGAAGAGGGTGAAGGAGCTCCAGGCGATGCT
>AWOE01000119.1 GCA_000494145.1 Candidatus Calditenuaceae archaeon JGI OTU-1
TGCGTCTTCTGCCGGTGGAGGTGCAGGGTCGACAGGACGGCGGGAGGGAAGCTGGGGACCTGCATGCTGGCCCGCACCTCCAAGGTCAGCTCCTACTTCCACCACCTCGGAGAGGAGCTCCCGATCAGGGGGACGATGGGCTCGGGGACGATATTCTTCACGTCGTGCAACATGAGGTGCGGTTTCTGCCTCCACCCCGACGTCTACGTCATGACCGATTCGGGTCCCAGGAGGATCGAGGAGCTCTTCGGGGAAGCCGGTGAGGTGGTCGTGCACGGAGACGGAAGGGCGAGGTTCCCGCGCGAGCTCTACACCTACACCTACAACGGAGAGAGGGTGAGGGTCTCCAAGGTCTTCAGACACCACTTCTCCGGCGAGCTCGTGGTCGTCGAACCCCCGTACGCGCCGCCTATTGCCGTCACACCGAGCCACGAAATCGTGGTGTACGGCGAAGGGGACGGAGCCGTCGGGAAGAAGAGGGCNCGGGAGCTGAAGCCGGGCGACAGGCTGCTGATGCCCAGGGTGAGGCGCGAGGTCGCGGAGGAAGTGGTCATCGACGCGGACTCGGTTCTGAGCGAGGCGGTCAGGGCGCCGGACCCCTCCTTCTTCCTCGAGCAGGAGCCGCTCGAGCTCGCCATCGGTCTGTCCCTATCGGCCTCCCCGTCGGTTGAGGTGGGCGACGTCGCCGGAGACGACCCGGTGTGCGCGGGAGCCCCGCTGTCCAGGTTCAGGAAGGGCTTGCGGGGAGGAAGGGAGCGAGAATACCCTCCCATCGCTGAGGGCTGGCCCATCGGGCTGACGGACGGGGTCGGAGCCGGCATCCCGAGGAAGCTCGCGCTGGACGAGGAGTTGGCGGAGCTCCTCGGATACTACTGTGTGGCGGGTCGCGTCGTCCCGTCGGACCAGAGGCCCAGCGGCTACAGGCTGGTCTTCAGCTTCGGCGAGGGCAAAGAGGGTCCGGCCTATAGGACCGCGAGGCTGGTGGAGAGGAAGTTCGGTGTGAGGCCTCGGCTGATCAGGCGGAGGACCACCGTGAGCGTCGAGGTGGACAACGCGTCTCTGGCGCTCCTCCTCGCAGGTCTCTGCGGCTCCAACCCTCACGACAAGAGGGTGCCCGGGCCTCTCTTCCGGGCCGCCGACGGCGTTGTGAGGTCGTTCCTCGAGGCGGCGGTCAGGGGAGCTGGGACCTTGGAGGAGGGACGCGTCTCGATCGGCACGTCGTCGAGGGATCTGGCCCACGGCCTCTACGCTCTCTACCTGCTCCTGGGACATCTGCCGAGCTACTCGGTCCAGAGGCCCTCAGCTGAGGGGTTCACAGGGTCTAGCGGTGCCGGGCGGTCCGAGGTCCATCGCGTCACGGTGAAGCTTCCGGGGATAGAGGAGGGAGAAGGGAACGCCTGGTGCGGAACCGCGGACGGGTGGGTCGCGGTCCCCGTCCTCTCGATCCGCAGAGTTTGGTATGATGGGCCGGTTTACAACTTGGAGGTCGACCACGAAAGCCACGCGTTCACCGCGAGCTTCCTGGCGGTGGGCAACTGCCAGAACGGCGACATCAGCAAGGACAAGGACAACGGCCTCGAGGTCACGCCGGAGCTCCTGGCGAAGGTGATGTGGGAGCTGAGGGCGGAGGGATGCCACAACGTCAACCTCGTCGGAGGCGAGCCGACGGTCCACCTCCACACGATCGTCGAGGCGATCTCGCTGCTCGGCAAGATCAGGCCGACGCCGAGGGACCTCCAGTACATGTGGCTGATGAAGCCCGATTACCTCAGGTGGAGGAGGCTCCCGGAGGAGAGGTACACCGTCGACGGTCAGTTCAACGTACCGATCCTCTGGAACTCCAACATGTTCATGAGCGGTGAGACGCTGGAGATCCTGAGGGAGCTCGTCGACATCTGGCTGCCCGACTTCAAGTTCGGGAACNACAAGTGCGCGATCAGGCTCGCGAGGACTCCCTGGTACTGGGAGACGGTGACGGAGAACCACAGGAGGATCTACGAGTGGGGCGAGGACATCGTCGTCCGTCACCTCGTCATGCCCAACCACGTCGAGTGCTGCACCAAACCCGTCCTCAGGTGGATCGCCGAGAACATGCCGGGCACGCTGGTCAACGTGATGGACCAGTACCACCCCGACTGCTTCGCCGATCCCAGGTCTCCCGAGTTCGACCCCAGGTTATCGGACATAGCGCGTTACCCGACGAGGGAGGAGATCGAGGAGGCCTACCGCTTCGCCGCGGAGCTCGGCATCCCTTACGAGGTCATCTCCCTCGAGAAGAAGGGATTCTTCCCAGTCTTCTGAGACAGGAGATCGAACCTGTATGTCATTTTCCGGACCGTCCTTGCCGGAGACCAGACCGCGTGACCCTTCCGGTTTCCGCAATCCTCACCAGAGTTACGTTTAAGTTACGGGCGAGGCGATCAGGTCGAGGTAGGTCGGAGATGCCCACACTGAGCTGTCCCGTGTGCGAGGTCGGCGTGGAGGTCCCCGACGACGCTTTGGAGGGAGAGCTCTTCGAGTGCAACGCCTGTGGTGCCCATCTCGAGTTCTACCTCGAGTCCGGCAAGCCGAGGCTGAAGCTGGCCGAGGAGGTCAGCGAGGACTGGGGCGAGTGAAGGGAAGTTGCGGATAGGGATAGCGTACGACCTGGTGAGGGAGGAGGAGAGGCTTCTGGTGGAGGCCGCCAAGAGGCGCGGCCACGAGGTCAAGCCGGTCTTCGTCCCGAAGACGTTGGCGCGGATCGACGGCGACACGCCCGATCACCTCCGAAACCTCGACTTCGTCCTGGAGAGATGCGTCAGCTTCTACAGGGCTCTGGCCAGCTCCGCCGTCCTCGAGGGATGGGGCCTCAGGGTCGTGAACCCACACCAGGTCATCAGGGACTGCGGCGACAAGCTCGTCACCAGCATCCGTCTGAGGAGCCACGGCGTCCCCATACCGAGGACCGTCATCGCCTTCACCCGGGAGGGGGCGGTCGAGGCAGCCCGGGAGCTGGGATACCCCGTCGTCGTCAAGCCGATCTACGGCAGCTGGGGCCGGCTGATGGCTCGGGCCCTCAGCGAGGACGACCTGCTCGACGTGATCGAGTTCAGGGAGTCGATGCCCGTCTCCTACTTCAAGGTCCACTACATCCAGGAGTTCGTCCAGAAGCCGGGAAGGGACATCAGGTCCTTCTACGTCTGGGGGGAGGTACCGGTGGCGATCTACCGTTACAGCAACCGCTGGAAGACCAACACAGCCCTCGGAGGCCGCGCCGAGCCAACGGAGCTGACGGAGGAGCTGGT
>AWOE01000120.1 GCA_000494145.1 Candidatus Calditenuaceae archaeon JGI OTU-1
GCATCAAAGGTGCGGGGGGTGGGATTCGAACCCACGAACCCCTACGGGACAGGGTCCTAAGCCCTGCGCCTTTGACCAGGCTTGGCTACCCCCGCCCTAATACCTGCCATCGCTTTTTGGTATAAAACTTTTAGAATAGAATATGAAGGACAAACCCCTGAACATGGAGAGAAGGAATGACGGGGATGCTGGAAGCCCCTGAGGTTTCGGGAATGAGGAGAGAATAATGCTAGGGGCTGTTGCCCATGTCCATGTAGTCGTATAGTGTGGTCATGCTCTGTTTTACTTTTTTCTTTCCTCCTCGTTTAAGTCTTTTAACCTTGTCCTCTCCCTTCAAGGTTTCTGGTCTCGGCTCCTTAACGCCTGCCAGCCTCCTCTTGACGAGCGTTGCGACAGTTTCCTGAACCTGCTTGACCTGTTTCTCCGACAGCCCTAGTAAACCGCCGATAACACTGTCTATCTCCATTATCACCGGACGTAGGTTATCGACCTGGTCTTTCTCGACAGCCCCTCCAAGGAGCCGCGCCGCCCTCTCAAGTTTGTCGAACAACCCTGAAAGATGTGTTATCTGCTGGTCAGAGAGCTTTCTGACGTCGAGGACAGGCATCTCCCGTGCAACATCCACCTCAAGCCCGATTATCCCGCGACCACTCCTCCTACCGTTCAGCTCGATATAATACTGTGCAAACGATGAGTTCAGGTAAGCGAGAAGGGCCTTAAGTTGGTCCTCCGATAGCTTCACCTTGGGTTTAAACGCTATAAGGGCATGATAAAGTGCTACCGGATACTTACAAAGAATGAACCTCGTCTTATGCCATGCTTGGTAAACTGCGAAAAAGGATGTCTCCACAACACCACCTAGGTCATACCATCCATAGAATTCCCTACTTTCTTTCCTCACTTTAGCCGCCTCAGTTTCGCTCGCGAGCCGCCCGCCACCTCTAGTCTCCCTTAACCTGGTGCGTATTTGTGTCTCACCTAGTTTTATGTATCTTACTACAGGTGTCGGTGCATCTTTTATCCGGACATGACCGATGAACATGTAGCATTTTTTATCACCTCTTCTCAACTCTTCCCAGTCGTTCTCGGTGAATGTGAAAAACTTAGCATGTTGTGCGCTTGTTAAGGCCGGAAATATAATGTTCGCATCATTAATATATTTTCCAAGCCCCAGCTCCTCTATTCTAGATGGTGATAGGTAATGGAATTCGCTGGAGCCGACGTTCCTTACACCGTGTAGTTCGCCGGTAGAGACCTTATATAGGTACGTTAGGTTTCCATACGAGGGAGTAAACATTTCCTCCATTTTTGTGAGAAGTTGACCCACGAATATATCCTCCCCATAGAAAACCGCCAGCCATTTCTTGTCCCGGGGCATGTCGCCCTGTCTCACCCGCTTGACGTAATACCTATCGGACAGTTTTCCCGTCGTTATTCCCTCTATCAATTCGTCTACGCTGACCGACTCAACCTCCCCCGGTATGTTTATGAAGAGTATTTCATTTTGGTCTCTCTCCTCCCCGTTCTCACACTTCTCTAAGAGGATTATACACGTTGATATGAGGGCGTCGAACTGCCTGAGGGTGAAGTCTATCACTGACACAACTTTGAAATGGTCTAAAAGGAATTTTCCAAAATTAATGCCGTAATCTGTCTGCATCCAGAGGTTCGAAATTATCATGGCGAGCTTACCCCCATCCTTCAGGAACCTCTCCGCATGCATGATCCAGTACACGTAGATCCCCGGCTCAACCCCGCCGGCGAGCCTCGGTGTTAGGCAGTAGTCTCTAATCACTTTACCTAAATAATATTTTAAGATGTAGTCTTTGGTAGGTTTTGGTACTTCCTTCCACCTTGTGTAGGGCGGGTTGCCCACTATTGCGTCGAAATATTCGGGTAGTTGTATCTTCCTCTGAACCTCTCCTGCTGCGGTTTTAACTGTGTAGGGTGCGTACAGGGTCGTTTTAGGTTCTAGCATGAAGAAGTCCTTGACTATTACGTTTAGGTTTGTGGATGGTGCCCTGACATTCCGCATCGACAGGTTCATAGCTGTGAGGTGAGCTGGAAACGGGTTGATGTCAACCGCGTACAGCTGGTCTAGGATCCTCACATGGACCTTTTCAGAAACCACATTACGACCAGTCTTAAGCTCGGCCAGCCTCTCATAACTCTTTATAATAAAACCGCCGCTTCCGCACCCAGGATCCAAAACAAGGTCATCGGGCCCCTGAATGGCCCACTTGGATATCAATTCGCATATCGAGGGCGGTGTGTAGAACTGTCCCAACTGGTGCCTCTCACGCTCAGGTATGAGTTCTTGGTAGATATACCCCATCGCATCCCCGAGCTCGTCTATGTTAACGTGGTCTAAGAAGGCGATCAGGCCGTTTATCTTCTCGAGTACGTCTGGGTCGTCGGGTATTGGTATGTGGTCGAAGACGTCGGGCTTCAATATCGGTTCGAAGTCTCCGGTTATAGATACGGCCTCATCGAACAGTTCGTCCAGTCTTTCCTTAAATTTAGACCCACTTATATTAATCGGGAGCTCCGCCAGTTTCCGTATCTTATATTTTCTCTCTAAGACCTTGTAAAAGACAAGCTTATTCATCAGCACGTAGGCCATCATCCTAGCAAGCCTGTCAGTGTCGGGTTCGAAGCCGAGCTCTTTCTTGAGCCTTTGAAGGCCGGATTTTAGCACGTTATCCTTCTTTATTCTAACCGCTAGTAAGGGCTTGATATCCTCGCTTAACACGTCCACAAACGACCTGAGCCTGTTAATCAAAACCCATGACAGGCCTACGGTTGCACTGCCCCTCTCCCTAAACTCCTTCGAGAGTTTTTCGAGGACCTTGAAGGCCCACTCCCTCTTAGGCTCGGGCTTCTCCATCAACACTACATACGACGCCAGCAGCTCCCTCCTTTTCTCAAAGGGTATAACTCCCGCGTAGTCCCTCTCCACTACTTTGCTGTGTTTGACGAAGCTTTCGAGGTCGTCTGGGGTCCTGAAGATAACGCATAGTGAAGGTGTAGCAGCCCCGAAAAAAGGTACATGAATCCCA
>AWOE01000121.1 GCA_000494145.1 Candidatus Calditenuaceae archaeon JGI OTU-1
GACCACGTGATGTACGTCTACGAGCGCTTCGGCCCGAGGGTCCTCGCGGTCGGCACCGACTACTTCGGCCTGCTTAACATGCCTGAGCCGAGGGGCCTCGAGGAGATATCGAAGCTCAGCAACCTCTGGCTCGAGCTTGAGAGGAGGGGGCTCGGCGAAGACGAGATAAGGATGATGGCCTACGGCAACGCGATGCGGGTCATCAGGGAGAACGCGTCGAGGTGGAGGCTCAGCTCCCTCGCATCGCCCTGACCGCGCCTCTGACCCACCCTTGGGAATTAGCGTTATTTCCGGGAGGATCGGTGCTCATTGGGGGCCGTAGTCCAGCATGGAGTGGACGCCCGGCTTGGGCCCGGGAGGTCGTGGGTTCAAATCCCACCGGCCCCATTTTCGCAACGGATCTTCAGTGGAGACCGAAGTCGAAAAAAACCGGCGTGTCTCGTGATTGGACAGAACGGCTCAGCAGCTAAGGTAGACGATCTCGATCCCCGTGTAGAAATCCAGATCTGCCCTTTCGGGCCTCTCAACCTCTTCACCGAGGTCCGGCCCTCAACAAACCGTGGTCCTCGGAGGGTACGGGATCCAAGAGAAAGCATCAACGGATGCGATGGGCGGACGGGGCAGGCGAAGACGACGAACGGCATATCCTGTTGTACCAGCACGAGGGGCACGCAGACAGGTTCTTCCTTTCCGGCATCCTCTCGGCCTCGACTATGCCCCTTATCTCGCGAACTGCCTTGATGACGAGCCTCCTCATCGATTCGTCAACGGTCAAAACGACCTTCCTGCCGTCTTCCCTGTAGAAAAGGACGCCCCTCTTCACGGTCTTCCGGTACTGCTCCTCGACGAGCATCGCATAGGCCGTGAGCTGGGCCCTGTCCTTCAGCGGTGGGTTGCCGCATCCTATAGAGGAGTTCTTCATCTCACAGGGCACCAGCTCGCCGAAAACCGTCTCAACTAGAGCGTCTAGGATCCCACATAGACCGAGCTTGGGGCTGCTGAGAGGGACTTCGGTCGCAATGCGCCGTGGCTTCATGTTACGGGGCAGGTGCTGAGCCCTGAACTTCTCATGGGACGTCCTGCCGGAGATCATGCTCTCCGTTTCGGGCTCGACTACGTGTAGTACCATGTTGATGTAGGGTATCTGGGGGCAGAAGAAGTACTGTCTGATCAGGGAAACCGGAAGTAATTCTTCCTCCATCTAGACGACGTACCCCCAATCCATCTCCTGAGTTTCAGAGAACTCGTGCCCTATCACTACGCGCAAACGGTATGAAGCAGGAGTCAGGGGGTAGATCTGGACGTTGTCGGTCTGTGGGTCTATGATCTTTCTCGCAACGTTCCTGATGTCGCTGACAATTGATGAGGAATAAGGTCCTATGAACGCGCTTCTCTGGATTCTGGTCAGTCCCAACCTCTTCAAAGCAGCGGCCATCTCAAACCTCCGTTTGTTGTCTGAGATGTCGTATATCACGAGGACCTGCAACGGCTCGGTTGACGTACCTCACCACCTCATCTTGAAACCTTCGTACACGTCTATCTCGCCTCGTAGAAAAGAAGCTAGCTTCCTGGCCTGGTTGAGTATTGCTCTCTCAAGCAAACAACCGTCCCTAACAAGGGTCTGAGTGACCGTTGTCACCACAGTTCTCTCCAATTTCGCATCTTCCAAAAAGACCTTGGGATCTTCCAGTCCCAATGCGATTAGTGGCTTATCGACGACGCAAGGTCTGAACTCCTCCATCAGGTCGCTGACCAGACACATGTGCCTGCCCCTCGGTAGGTGAAGGAAGCCAACGTAAGGATCCAGGTTCGCCGTCATGACCGCGGACCAGACCCTCGACCTGAGGACACCGTAACCCAAGTTGAGGGCTTTGTTAAAGGGATCCTGGGGCGACCATGCCCTCCTTCCAGGAAAGGACAGCTCGGAAGGCAGCATCAACGCAACACCCTTCCAGTAATTGTTGGCACCTATCGCTTCGTAGGCCCTCACCGAGTCAAGGTTATCGGCCTGTCGCAAGGAATCCATAGCCTTAGCCAGATTATCGGCAAAGACCAGCAACTCGTCGCTGAGCTTCGAGGCCTTAGCCCTCAAGAGCTTCGCCCTCTGGAGCAGCACGGCCCTTTGGTTGTGAAGCTTCGCCGCGACTATTGCTCTCGCTATGGAGAGCCCCTTTTCGTTTCTCGTGGCCTCTATCTGGGCCTGCCTCGTCACGACCCCGCCGCCTTTCACTGCGTGGACGACTTTGGTAAGCGGCCTACCCTTCTCGTAAACGGTGATCTCGATTCCGAATCTGCAAGCTAACTTCAGCGCATCAACCGATATCCCGACACCTCTGCTCCTGATGGAGATGTGGAAGAGTTCGGCCGGCGAGAACTCGGCCCTCGAACCGTCGGATCCCCTTACGACGAAGAGGCCCCTCCGTACCCCTAGGTAGGTCCCCGGTTTATCGATGACCAGCTCCCTCGCCGTCCCCACGGAGCATCACCCTGTAGTCGATCACGCCGAAGCCCGCTGTCCGGTTGCCACCTACGTTACTGAACTTCGCGAACTGGAGCAGCCTCACGGTCAGCTCCGCGCACTTTCTGTCGAACGTATCGCTCGGCATCGTGTAGACCGCCTTTCCTGTAAACCCCCTCGCCCACCTCCCTTTCGCATCGAAGACCTTGTGGACCCTCAGGTTGCTGAACGTCTCCAGCGCTATCCCACCCTCCAACAGCCAGCCGCAATAGGAGTTGTACCTTATTCTAGGGTCGCAGAACCTCCTGTACAACCTAGCCAGCCCACGGAAGAGGTAGTAGGGGTCTGGCAGGATCACATACCTGTAAACGGGCCTGACGCTCCTCCTGAACCTCCTCGGCAGGATCCTCCGGAGGATGCCGGGGTTGTGCTGGGTGCTCCTGAAGTAGGTCGGCGTCAGAAACATCACCTC
>AWOE01000122.1 GCA_000494145.1 Candidatus Calditenuaceae archaeon JGI OTU-1
GGCGGTAACGGCGCTCGCCGATGTTGCTGCCGGTGACTTCTACGCTTACCGGTACAGCATAACCCACGGTGACAGATCGGTTGAGGGCAGCGTCAGAGTAATGGTGGTGAGGGTCGTGGAGCCGGGGACCCTGAGGCTCAGGGTCGAGGCGACCTTCGGTGACGGCGTTCTGACGTTCGAGAAGAACCTTCCCGAATCGGCCTTCGTTGTGCCCGCGGTACAGTTCCCCGACTCGGGCAACTTCTCCTTCAGCAGGGACGGCCGTCAGGTCTCGGCGACGGTGACGAGGACCGGCTCCGGCTCCAGAACCGTCGGAGGAAGGACCTACGAGACCGCCATCTACTCCTTGACCGCCAGCTTCACCTCCCGTGAAGGAACCGTCGAGGTCTCCGGGACCGTCGAGGTCATCTCCGGGTCCTACGCTCTCTACAGCGCCGAGCTCGCGATCTCGGCCGCAGATAACAGGGCCGTCTTCAGCGCGGTCCTCACCGATACGAACCTCGACCTCTCAAGGCCGAGGTCGAGCGGTCGGGCTGATGACGCCAATTCGCTGGCCGCCATGGTACCAGCACTCTTCGCAGCGGAAGGCTTTCAGGGGTCCGAGGTGAGCGATGCGTTATCGCTCCTCGCCGGGCTGCAGAGGCCGGTTCCGTTGAGCGGCGCGCGAACGGCCCTCGATGTCGGTGAGGACCTGACGGTCAAGGTCGTCTCGGTCACGGCGATCGGGCTTGCGGTGATAGGCTCGGTGGCAGCGATAGGACTGCTGAGGAGGCCTAAGAGGGTGCCGGTGTCCACCGCCAAACCTCACTACGTCTGAGGGCCTTGATCGAGGAAGAGGTAGTGCGCGTCGAATCGCTGGTGAAGCGGTACGGAGACGGGGGCGAGGTGGGGCCCATCAACCTCACCGTGAGGCGCGGCGACGTCTACGGCTTCGTGGGACCCAACGGTTCCGGCAAGACGACGACCATCAGGGCGATGCTGGGCCTTCTGAAGCCCACCTCAGGAAGGGTCGAGGTCTTCGGGATGGACCCGTGGAGGTATTCGAAGAGGGTCAACGCGCTTCTCGGCTACTCGCCTGAGCTCCCCTCGTTCCCATCGTTCCTCACGGCCAGACAGGTCCTCGAGATAACCGGTAGGCTGAAGGGCCTCGGCGGGTCGGAGCTGAGGAGGGAGGTCGAGAGGGTCCTTGACCTCACGGGCCTCGTCAACCACGCCGACCGGAGGGTCGGTAACTTCTCCAAGGGGATGGTCCAGCGGCTCTCGATCGGCCAGGCGCTGATCGGAGACCCGGAACTCCTCGTGCTGGACGAGCCCATGCTCGGCGTCGACCCCGTCGGAAGGGTTCAGATCAGGGAGATGCTGCTCAAAGTGCGACGCGGTGGGACCACGATCCTGTTCTCCTCCCATGAGCTGTACGAGGTCGAGCGCCTCGCCACGAGGATCGGCATGGTCTACCTAGGCCGGACGGTTCTGGAGGGAGGGATCGACGAGATCCTGCATCACGACGGCAGCGTCAGGGTCAGGGCCGTCACCAAGGCCCCACCCGGTGAGGAGGTCGTCGAGTCGCTGAGGACGATGGAGGGCGTAAAGGAGGTCAGAACAGACGGCAACTCGGTGACGGTGGTCGCTGCGGACTCGGTCGACGTCCGCGCCCAGGTCGCGGAGCGCCTGGTCCTCTCGGGATGCGGCCTGCTCGAGCTCAGGACCGAGAGGCCCTCTCTGGAGGAGGTCTTCATGGATAGGGTGAGGTCGCTTGGGCGCGGTTGACGTCCTCGTCAACTACGAGCTCAGGCGCGTCTTGGCGAAGAAGAGGATACTGGTGCTGGTCGCGGCCGTGTTTTTGACGGAGGCAGGCCTTTACCTCGTGATCTCGAGGCTCCCGCCCTCGCTCCTCGGACCTGTGTCCCCTTACGTCTGGGTCCTCGGCGTCCTGGCGCCGACGCTGGGCCTGCTTCAGGTCACCTCGCTCATGGCTGGCTCCACCGTCTTCTCCGACGAGTACGAGGCCGGAACGTCCGATTTCTGGTTGACGAGGCCCGTCTCGAGGACCGAGTACTACATCGGCAAGGCGCTCGGAGGGCTCGCGCTCATACTCTGCATCGTGTCGGCCTACATCGCCTTCTCGGTCGGGATAGCGTGGTTCGTCTTCGGGCCGCAGAATAGGCTTGACCTCCTTCTGACCTCTTTCCCCGCATCCGTCGCCTCAGCGCTGCCGTTCTACGCCATAGGTCTCGCCTTCAGCGAGGTCCTCAGGAGAGGGATGATGGCCACGATCCTCTCGGGCCTCACCTTCTTCGGCTCCTACATCTTCGAGAGCTACGCCAACGCCGTCGCGACCTTCAGCAACGACAGGGCCCTCCTCGAGCTCACCCAGTTCCTCCCGACGTGGGGATCGGTCAGGATCACGACGGACGTTCTCGTCCAGGGCCTCTCCGGCTCGGGCCTCTCCCCGACAGGGATCCTCGCCCTCCTCACGGGCCTCTCGGGCAGGTCGAGCACCTCGCTGATGCTGCTGAACGTCATCGCATACACAGCAATCGCGCTGCTCGTCGCTTGGCTGAGGCTCAGGACCGGCGACGTATCGAGGAGGGCCCTGTAGTGGGACTCCGACCTCCGAGTCCTCCGTGATCACCGGAGATAACGTTATTTACGCTCAGATGCGAATTGTCCT
>AWOE01000123.1 GCA_000494145.1 Candidatus Calditenuaceae archaeon JGI OTU-1
AGCTCGCCGTCGAGAGCGGTGAGTCGGTCATCGTCGGCGTCAACAAATACGTGCTGCCCGACGAGAAGCCGATCAACTACCTCAGGATCGACGAGAGTGTGGAGAGGAGGCAGATCGAGCGGCTCAACGAGGTCAAGAGGACTAGGGACGACGAGCGCGTCAGGAGAGCTCTGGACGAACTCAGGTGGGCCTTCGAGCACGACGAGGTCAACGTCATGCCCTACATCATCGAGGCCGTGAGGTCGTATGCGACGCTCGAGGAGATCATGAACGTGGGAAGGGAGGTCTTCGGGACCTGGAAGGAACCGCAGATCGTCTGAGTTTCACGGCGTTCAGGTCTCCTTCCACCTGACCCTCTTCACCTGCTCCACGATGTGATTGATGATCACGTTCAGCGGCGTCCCGGGTCCGAAGTTCCCGGTTATCCCTTCCTTCTCGAGGACCGGTTTGTCCTCAGGGGGTATGATGCCGCCGCCGACGATCACGACGTCGTTGGCCCCCCTCTCCCTCAGAAGCCTCGCGACCTTGATGAAGTTGGGGATGTGATCGGCGTTGTGCAGGCTCAGGGCCACCACGTCCACGTCCTCCTGTATCGCTATCTCCACCACCTCCTCCGGGCTCCTTAGGATCCCTCCGTAGACGACCTCGAAGCCGGCGTCCCTGAACGCCCTCGCCAGTATCAGGAGGCCCCTGTCGTGTCCGTCGAGCCCGGGCTTCGCGAGCAGGATCCTTATCCTCCGCTGCCTCTGCTCGCTCATCCCCGAGATTGGACTGCGCTCGGATCACAATAAAGGTTCGCCGACGCGTTACGTCTCCGCCGGATGCCGCCCTTCGCACAGATCGAAGGACGTCAACTCCCTCCGGACGCCGTCGCGGAGCATTCCGTGGTGTAAAGCTTATCAAAATCGGAGAGGATCCCGGTCCGGTGAGAGGCGTTGTCCGGACCCGAGGACGCCGAGCTGGAGGAGATAAGGCGTCGAAAGATGGCCGAGCTTCAGCAGAGGCTGGCGGAGGAGGAGGCCAGGAGGAGGGAGGAGGCCGAGCGGGCCGCGATCCTCAAGGTCATCCTCACGCCGGAGGCGAGGCAACGGCTCTCCAACGTCAGGGTCGCGAGGCCCGAGCTCGCTGAGGCCGTGGAGAGGTACCTGATCCAGCTGGCCCAGTCGGGGCGCCTGAGGGGCCAGATCACCGACGAGGTGATGAGGGAGCTGCTGGACAGGCTGACGCCGAAGAGGAGGGAGACGCGGATCGTCCGGCTCTCCAAGGACGAGCTGTAGGCTGAGGGGCCATGTCGGAGCCCTCGGTCAGGAGTCCCGGGTTGAGGAAGCTCCGGGAGGGGAAGGGCTTCTCGGTCGGAGAGCTCCGGGCCGCCGGGCTCACCCTTAAGGAGGCCGAGGGTCTGGGGCTGAGGGTCGATCGGAGGAGGCGGTCCGTCCACAGCTGGAACGTCGAGGTGCTCCGGAAGCTAAGACTTAACGCGGGGCGCTCCGAGGGAGAGGGGCGGTGAGGACCAAGGTCTGCGAGCTCTGCGGCACGCCCTTCGAGTGCGGTGCCGACGACGGCGATTGCTGGTGCGGAGGCGTTGATGTGGACCCTGAGAGGCTCAGGTGGTTATCGACCGTCGCCAGGGACTGCGTATGCTACAGGTGCCTGACGGGCGCTCAGGACCGTTCACCGGGCGAAGGCAGTCGATAGCAGCATCAGCTCGGGCCCCCTCGTCCTGCTTCCCACGACTACCCCCCAGTCGTTGGCGAGCAGCCCGCTCCTGACGAACTTGGAGCCGTCGTTCACCGTAATTCTGAAGAGCTCGACCTTCAGCACGTCCCTCAGCAGCTCCAGGTCTGCATCGGTCGCATCCACCGTCACCACGCCCGTTCTGTTCGTGACCACCGCCAGCGACCCGACCGTCTTCATTCCTGAGATCGTGCCCCTCACCACCTCAACCGAGAGAGCGTCGGAGATCGACCTGATGTCGCGCTGAGTGAAGTCGGGCGAGACGACGGCACCTCTGTCGTTGGCGAGGATCAGGTTTCCGAGTGCTGTGAGCCTGCTCTCGAGCACCACCACGTTCCTGTCACGGAGCGTCCTCTTGAGGGACTCGACCTCTTCGTCAAGCGCAGTCTTGGGCAGCAGGACGCCGTTCGAGTTGGCAGCCGTCATCACACCTATCAGGAACGTCGAGGCCACCGAGGCCCTGACCGGCTCGACGGAGAGCATCTGCCCCAGCAGCCTCGCGTCCTTCTCGGGCGTTATCGAGGGAACGATGAGGAACTGGTCGGTGCAGGTCCCGAAGAGGCCTACGTACGGTGTCCCGAAGACGTCGAAGACGTGGATCCTGCTGGTCAGGTTCAGACCACCGCTCAGTCCCCTCACCCTTCCTCCCGCTCGGCCTCCTCTCCCGACGTCGGCGCCGAGACCCTCGCCGTCTCCTCGTCGACCCTCTCGATGACGAGCCGGACTTTCCTCGGCGGCCTCTCCACGCCGCGGGACCAGATGAGGCGGTTGAGGGCCTCGTCGATCACGACCCTCTTCACCTTCGCGACCCTCAGCGCCTTCTGCCTGATTAGGTTGATCGCCCTCTTCGCCCTCCTCCACTTCTTCGCCTCATACGCGTCGCGGAGGTTGAGCGTCAGCTCCCATCTCCTCTCGGACATCCTCACCACCTCACGGCTTTATGCTGGCCGACCTCCTCCAGTTCCTCACCCTCCTGCTA
>AWOE01000124.1 GCA_000494145.1 Candidatus Calditenuaceae archaeon JGI OTU-1
GGAGCGAGACCATGCCTTCGCCGACGTTGGAGAGGTCGACGCCGCTGTTGGCGCAGACGAACCCGTGCCTCGTCTCCGTTATGATCACCTCCCCCTTCACCCTGACGACCTCCACCGCCTCCCTGAGGACGGCCTCGACGTGCCTCGGGTCCTTGCCGGTCCGGGCGGCCAGGGAGAGCGCCGCATCCGACGGCTCCAGCTCGCTCAAGGGCACGACCCTGCCCTCCGCCTTCGAGACGACAACCTGCGAGACCACCACCACGTCCCCCTCCTCTATCCCTGATCCCGACTCCTCCGCGGCCCTCACGATCATCGCTCCGAGGTCGTCGCCCTCCCTCACCATCGGCAGCCTCAGGCCCATGACTTCGATGCGCCGCGCCTGCTGCCGATCAGCCCGCATCTCTCGGCATGCCGTCGAGGGTTGGGAGGCAAAAAGGGTTCGAGGTACTGGACGTCAGAGGAGGCCGCTCCCTCAGAGAAGGTCCCTGATCCTCTTCCCTGCCCTCGGGCCGAGGTTCAGCTTAACCTCCATCTCCTTCCGGGCTTCGAGCTCCTCCCTTTCCTCATCCTTCGACTTGACGAAGAGCGCGCACTTCCCTTCCGGCAGAAGCTTCAGCTGGGCACACGATGCGTAGCCGCACTTGAATCCTATGCACGGGCCGTTGACCCAGTTGCACCACGGCGGGTTCCTCCTGAAGTCGAGCGCAGGCTTTCCGGGCGCGATGAACTTCTGGCACCTGAAGAACCTGCAAAGGGGGTTGCAGATCGGCGTAGGGTCCCGGCTCAGGGTCCAGGGCATTCCGCCGCTCAAGTGCCTGATCCATCACGTCACACCTTGAGAAAAATTTTGTGGATGGCCACGGATGAGGGGGCTGGCGGGTTACCTTTTTTGCCTGACCATCGGCGTTGACTTGGGGGCGGAGGAATGAGCTGGGAGCAGCTCTTCGACGCCATGTATGTCTACGCCTACGTGAGCTTCGTTATAGGCCTGGTGCTCTACGCGGTCTACGAGCTGCAGCGCTCCGTCAGGTCCTGATCAGCGCAGGACGCCCTCGCTCCTGAGGTAGGCTATCAGCTTCTCCGCGGCCTCCTCGAGGTTCCCCTCGACCAGGACCCTCTTCCTCTCGGTCCGCATGACCTTGACCGAGGTCCTCCTCGTCAGGGGCCTGAGCTTCTCCTCCGGGAGAGCCAGGTCCTCCAGCTTCACCTGATGGACCGGCTTCTTCGCCGAGGCCCTGATCATCAGGAGGCTCGGAAGCCTTGGCGTGTTGATCTCGAGGCCGACCGTCACGACCGCCGGCATCCTCGACTCCAACACCTCTATCCCCTCCTCGAGGGACCTGTGGGCCACGATTTTGTCGCCCGAGACCTCGAGCTTGACGACGTGCGTCAGCGAAGGTATTCCGAGCTCCTCCGCGACCCTCACGCCCATTTGGTAGTTGCTCTCGTCGACGGAGGCCTCGCCCGCTATGATCAGGTCAGCCTTCCCGGCCTTCCTCGAGAGGGCCGCGAGGACGTTCGCGTAGACCCACGGATCGGCGTCCTTGAGCCTCGGGTCGGAGACGACGTAGGCCTCGTCCGCACCCATGGCCAGCGCCTCCCTCAAAACGATCTGCTGGACGGAGGGACCTGCCGAGAGGAGCTTGACCACACCTCCGTGCTTCTCCTTCAGCCTCACCGCCTCCTCGACCGCGTTCATCTCGAAGTCGCCGATTTTCCTCTGGGCCTTCTCCAGCAGAGGCTCGAGCGTCCTCTGGTCGTACTCGAGGGTCGAGACGTCGACCGATTCCTTCACGAGGACGTGGACCTCCATCGCCCACCGTCGCCCACTCGTCGTATTAGACGTTAGGCCGCCTTCGCAATCCGTCGGGCCTCACATGAGCAGCCTCCGCGACAAGACCTATTACATGGACGCTCCAGAGGGAACGGAGAGATGTCGAAGGCCGCGAAGAAGGAGGTGCGCGAGAAGACGATAAGAGGGATAGAGCTGCCTCCGATGAAGGAGTTGGAGGCCTTCCTGAAGTCGCTCAGCTACGTGAAGCCCTCCATGCTGGCCGAGAAGTTCAGGATCAGGCTCTCGGTGGCGAAGGACCTCCTCTCCCAGCTCGCGTCTCAGGGACTTCTGAGGCTCGTCGACGGCACCAACCGCTTCAGGATCTACGCCGTCACGGGCGGCAAGGCTCCGACGGGGCCTCAGGCCTCATCCGCGCCCGAGCAGTCCGGGGAGCAGGTGGCCGAGGCAGCAGCGCCTGCGAAGGGCAAGAAGTCGAGGGCCAAGAAGAAGTGAAGCGGAACCTCACCACTCCCTTCTCATCACGATCTGATCTCCCGGCCTGACGTTCTCGAGGACCGCGCAGTCGTCGAGGACTACGCCGAGCTTGACCGAGTTGGGCGGTATGGGGCCCTTCCTGATCACGAGGACGACCGCGGGGCCCGAGGCCCAGTAGAGGATGTCTCCGGGGCTGATGGAGTAGACGGTCTTCTCGGCGCCCCTCCTGATGTCGACGGGGAAGTAGACCGCGTGCTCCCACTTCGCCGCGGGTCCTCCGAGCGGCAGCC
>AWOE01000125.1 GCA_000494145.1 Candidatus Calditenuaceae archaeon JGI OTU-1
AAAAAAGGATGTCTCCACTACACCACCCAAGTCATACCACCCATAGAACCCCGTGGTCTCCTTCCTCACTTTCGCCGCCTCAGTTTCGCACGCGAGCCGCCCACCACCTCTAGTCTCCCTTAATCTGGTGCGTATTTGTGTCTCACCTAATTTTATGTACTCTCTGACAGGAGTCAGCGCATCTTCTATCCGAATACGCCCAATGAACATGTAGCATTTCTGGTCATCACTTTCTAGTTTCTCCCAGTCCTCCTTTGTGAATGTGAAATATTTTGCATGCTGTGCACGTGTTACAGCAGGGTGGAGTATGTTTCTATTGCCTATAAATGCGTCCAATCCATGCTCTCTAACCTGCGATGGGGAGAGATAGTAGAATTCACTAGAACCCGGGTCTGGTCTGTGACCATGTGAAAGGGCGTATAGAGACCATTCCGTGTTACCTCTAATGGGCTCAAACATTCCCTCCATCTTTGTAAGAAGCTGGCTCGCAAATATTTTCTCCCCATAGAAAACCGCCAGCCATTTTTTGTCGCGGGGCATATCACCCTGTTTCATCACTTTAACATAGTATCTATCATCAGATGTCTTTTTCACGTTTAATAACTTTAACAGCTCGTCTACACTGACCGACTCAACCTCCCCTGGTATGTTTATGAAGAGTATTTCGTTCCGATCTCTCTCCTCCTTGCTTTTACACTTCTCTAGGAGGATTATGCACGTGGATATGGAGGCGTCGAACTGCCTGAGGGTGAAGTCTATCACTGACACGACTTTGAAATGGTCTAAAAGGAATTTTCCAAAATTAATGCCGTACTCTGTCTGCAACCAGAGGTTCGAAATTATCATGGCAAGCCTACCCCCATCCTTCAGGAACCTCTCCGCATGCATGACCCAGTATACGTAGATCCCCGGCTCCACTCCGCCGGCTTGCCTTGGGGTTAGACCGTACTTTCTAATCACATCGCCTAGATATCTCCGGATGGATTTCTTCGTAGGTTCTGGTATCTCCGTCCACCTCGTGTAGGGTGGATTGCCTACTACGGCGTCGAAGGATTGGGGTAGTTGTATCTTTCTCTGAACCTCCCCCGCCGGGGTTTTAACTGTGTAGGATGTGTACAGGGTTGTGTTAGGCTCCAGCGTGAAGAAGTCCCTGACTACCACGTTTAGGTTTGTGGATGGCGCTCTGACCTTACGCATCGACAGGTTCATAGCTGTGAGATGGGCTGGAAACGGGTTGATGTCAACCGCATACAGCTGGTCCAATATCCTTGTATGAACCTTTTCGGAGACCTCGGTACGCCCCGTCTTAAGCTCGGCCAGCATGTCGTAGCTCTTTATGATAAAACCACCGCTACCGCATCCAGGGTCCAAAACCAGGTCATCGGCCCCTCCTATGGCCCACTCGCATATCAGCTCACATATCGACGGCGGCGTGTAGAACTGCCCCAGCTGGTGCCTCTCACGCTCCGGTATGAGCTCCTGATAGATATACCCCATCGCATCCCCAAGCTCATCTATGTTTACGTAGTCTAGGAAGGTGATAAGGCCGTTTATCTTCTCGAGTACGGCGGGGTCATCGGGTATTGGTATGTGGTCGTAGATGTCGGGCTTCAGTATGGGTTCGAAGTCCCCTGTTATGGATACGGCCTCATCGAATAGCTCGTCCAGTCTCTCCTTAAACTTAGTCCCGCTTAACGTGGTCGGAAGCTCCACCAGTTTCCGTACCTTATATTTTCTCTCTAAGACCTTGTAGAAGATAATCTTGTTCATCAGCACGTATGCCATCATCCTAGCAAGGCTGTCGGTGTTGGGCTCGAACCCGAGTTCTTTCTTAAGCTTTTGAAGGCCGGATTTAAGCACTTTATCCTTCTCCATTCTAACCGATAGCAATGGCTTAATGTCCTCGCTTAACATGTCCACGAATGACCGGAGCCTGTTTATCAAAACCCATGACAGGCCTATGACGGCACTACCCTTCTCCCTAAACTCCTTGGAGAGTTTTTCGAGGACCTTGAAGACCCACTCCTTCCTAAGTTCAGGCTTCTCCATCAATACTACATACGATGTCAGCAGCTCTCTCCTTTTCTCAAATGGTATAACGCCCGCATAATCCCTCTCCTCTACTTTGCTACGATTGACGAAGTTTTGAAGGTCCTCAGGTGTCCTGAAGACTACACATAGTGCTGGCGTAGCCGCTCCGAAAAAAGGTACGTGTACCCCACTGTTCTCATAGAGGTAGACGTAGCTTATTGCCTGCCCCAAGACATCGGGGGATGTAGGATCGTTTATGGCTTTGGAGGTCTGTCTCCCTTTCCTCTTAGTCTCCAACACCAAG
>AWOE01000126.1 GCA_000494145.1 Candidatus Calditenuaceae archaeon JGI OTU-1
CCCGAATGAGTGGACCCAAGGTCATAAACCTAAATCAACTTCTGTCATCAAGGATGGCGCTGCCTACCGATTCTTCGACTTTGCCACGCGGTGACCTGAGCTGAAGCAGGAACGCCAACTGACCTGCAGCCAATAGGGCTCCGAGGACCAGCAGAGGCACTGCACCCTCAGCTCCCACGGGTAGCGGATAGGCTCTCCTGGGCGCTCCCTCGGCACCCATGAAGGCCATGGTGTACAGCAGCCCTATCGCAGCGACGGCCGTGAGCAAGACGTGGAGGTATGCAAGCCTCGCGTTCTCAGGTCTGCCGAAGAGGAGCCTGAAGCTGTGGTAGAGGGCACCGATCCAGACCAGCGCAACGGCCAGCAGGATCGTCATCAGGTGCGCCGTCACGGCGTACGTTCCGTGGAGCCTGTACGCCCACCCGATGGTACCCAGCTGCATCGCGAGGAATCCGTCGGCCACGTAAACGCCGAAGCCGAGCATCGCGGCCAGCGAGGCTGGAGTGAGGCGGAGGCCGAAGACGTATGCCGTTGCGAGGACGTTGAAGACCGAAAAGGCGGCCCCGAAACCCGTCAGCCAGCTGGCGATCTGCCCCGTGTAGCTGAGGCCGTGGGGCTGGGAGGTGGGCATGGTGAACAGATGGTGCGGGAAGGCCATGATGGCTGCGGTCGAGTAGAAGACGATCGCGAGGAGCCCGAGCCGCTCGCTGTAAAGGGACCTCGCCCTCTGCTCCTCGGACGCGGTGTAGCGGGGGATCAGCCAGTACACCGTGGCGATCGCCATGATCCCCATCGCCTCCATCAGGTTGTGGGCGAAGATCCAGAAGGGGTAGTTGAAGTTCATCGGGCTCAGGACCCAACCGATCGACCCGAGGGGGACGGCGCCGAGCAGCGCCAGACCGATCGCTACGGCGCCCACGGTTATCGCCGACCCCAACGGCGGCATGATGAAGACGTAAGGCAGCATCCCGGCCATGCCTGAGGGGTTGAGCGTCCCCATGAACCTCTCCAGAACCAGCGCTTCCTCAGTCTTTCCGGTGAAGATGAGGCGCGCCAGCGTCGCAGGGTAGAGACCGACTATGACGAGCAGCACGAGGATCACGCCCCAGACGAAGATCGCAAGACCCTCCATCGACCAGAGCCCCTTGACCACCCCCACCGCAGGCAGCGGGAACATCAGCGTGTAGCTGGTCCTCACACCGAAGGCGAGGACCGCCACAGCGATCAGCGCCATGCCGATGTTCAGCAGGAAGTAGGAGGCCCGCACCAGCAGACCTCTGAGGGGTTTGCCGTAGCAGAAGCCCACCCTGAGGAGCGAGAGGCCCATCATCAGCTGAAAGAGGCCTCCGAAGGTCATCGCCGTGCCGTGGAACGTAAGCAGCACCGGGTACTCGTTCATCCTCAGGAACCCGGTCAGGTGGGCCAGGACCATCAGCAGCCCAGCTGTTCCCCCGGCGAGGAACCAGGCCAACGACGTCAACACCATCAGCCTCGGATACCTCGTGAGGTCCTCCAGCCTCATCAGCCCACCACCTCAGACGACCCTGAACTTGGAGACCATCGCTGGGTGGCCGTCGCCGCAGAACTCGAGGCACCTGATCACGTACTCTCCCCGCTCCTTCAGCTCCACGACGATCTCCTCCGTCATCCCCGGCATCAGCATCACCGTCGCGACGATCTCGCCCCTCGGCGAGTAGATCGTCATCGAGTGGATCGTGTCGATGCTTCTGGCCACGAACTTGACCGTGCCCTGCTTGAGCTCGTAGGTCTCAAGCGTGTAGCCCCACATGAAGGCCTCGACGCGGACTACCTGTGAGGGCTCGGATTGCGGTGGCGACGAGGCGTAGGGCTGGAGCCACGGTATCCATGCGATGCTGACGACGTTGATCACCGTCCACACAACGCCGATCGCGAGGAGCCACACGACCTCCGCGGCCAAGACGAGCCTTTTGCTCCCCTCCAGATCCCTCGGCGTTGCCCTGCCCCTCCTCACGGCGAGGTACAGGAGCGTCACGAAGACCACGAGGAACGGCGCCGTCAGATAGGCGAAGAGCAGGACCGCGCCCGCTCCCGTGCCCAGCATCAGATCGCAACATCCTTCGCATTATATGAATATATTGCAAACCTTAGCCTGCAATATTCCTAACTTATTTGGCCGAATTCTGCGGCTCCATGGATTGGAACGAGGTTTGAGCCCGGCTTCGCCGTCGACAGCAGGGGTCAGATGCTTCCTTGAACGCTTAAATCAGATGCGCAGCGAAGATCCGGCGCGTTGAG
>AWOE01000127.1 GCA_000494145.1 Candidatus Calditenuaceae archaeon JGI OTU-1
CACCGCTCGTCCTGCATCTCGTTCGGAGGGTCGTAGAACGCCGTCGCGAGGACCACGTTCCCCCTCTCCCTGAAGTGGATCCGCCTGATGAGCTTNGGTATCTCTATCCTCTTGCTGGGATCGCGCTTCGAGAAGGCGAAGCCGTCCCTCAGCTCGACGTCCTCCTCTTCCGTCCCCAGGACCTCCGCCGCTCCCCTGACGAGGACCCTCCTCGCCTCCCTTGCGGCCATCAGCGCAGCGTTCCCGGCGACGAAGGTCGCCCTGCTGGCGTGGGTGCCGACGTCCCAAGGCCTGAAGGAGGTGTCCACGTCGTTCACAACCCTGACCCATCCCACAGGAACCCCTAGGACCTCCGCAACTATCTGGGCCAGAGCGGTGTCCGAGCCGGTCCCTATGTCGGTCGAGCCTGTGACCAGCGCGATCTGCCCGAAGTCGTCGGCCACGATGACGGCCCCGCATCCGTCGGACCTGTAGATCCTCGCACCTCCTCCGACGTGGAAGTAGCAGGCTATGCCGATCCCCCTGTTCGGCCCCAGCGATCCCCTGCCCCTCCACCCTATCAGCTCGGCGGCCCTCCTGATCGCCTCTGCCATCGCGCAGGACGTGATCCTGATGCCCTGAGGTGTGACGGTGTTGGGTCTGTTGGCGTTGAGGACCCTGAACTCGACCGGATCGATCCCCAGCTCCTCGGCCAGCTCGTCCATCTGCTGCTCTATCGCGAAGGTGATCTGCGGGTTACCAGCACCTCGCTGGGTTCCGGCGTAGGGGTTGTTGGTGTAGACGACCTTGGCGTCGTAGGCGACGTACGGAACGTTGTACATGCTGGTCGTCGTGACCATCATCACCCTGCCGTCGTAGGGACCCCAAGAGACGTAAGGCCCTGCGTCGAGGAAGACCTTCGCCTCCCTTGCGAGGAGCCTTCCGTCCCTGTCGGCTGCCGTCCTGATCCTGACTATCACCGGCTGCCTCGGAGGCGCGTACATCAGCTCCTCCTGCCTCGTGTAGACCAGCCTGACGGGGGCCCTCGCCTTGATCGAGAGGAGGCAGGCTATCACGTCCGGCGGGTAGAGGTCCATCCCCCTCCCGAAGGAGCCGCCTATCTCCGTCTGGACCACCCTTATCCTCATCGGGTCCATCCCCAGCACCCTCGCCAGATCCCTCTTGTACAGGAAGGGTGCCTGCGCGTTCGTGTAGACGGTGAGGTAGCCTGCGGGGTCGTAATGGGCCACCACGCCCATCGTCCCGAGCGGTGACGCGTTCACGTACTGCGTCCTGAACTCGCCCTCGACGACGGCCCTCGCCCTCTCGAAGACCCTCTCTATCTCCTCCGGCGGGTGCGAGTAGAAGGTGAAGTTGACCGGTGCGACGTTGGTCCCGAGGTCCTCGTGGATGAGCGGCGCGTCCTCCCTCATCGCCTCGATCGGGTCGAAGACCGCCGGCAGCTCCTCGTACTCCACCGTTATCTCCTCGAGGGCCCTCTCGGCCGTCTCCTCGTCGATCGCCGCGACCGCAGCTACCTCGTCCCTGACCGATCTGACCTTGTCGCCCTTCAGCGGCGGATGGTCTTGGAGGATTCCAAGGCGGCCGAGCTTGAAGTCGTTCGCCGTAACGACGGCCACCACACCGGGGATCCTGAGGGCCCCTGAGACGTCTATCCTCTTGATCCTGGCGTGGGGATGCGGGCTCCTCAGGACCTTCGCGTAGAGCATGTTCGGAAGCTTAACGTCGTCGACGTACCTCGCAGCGCCCGTCACCTTGATGTCTCCGTCCACCTTCGGGACCGGCTTCCCGATCACCGAGTACTGGGGCCTCCTCTCCAGCAGCAGCTCGGCCTTAGACGTTCCCAAACGCCCTACCTCCTGCTTATCCTCGAGAGGACGTACTCGGGCTTCAGGGGCGTGTCGGTGACCTTCAGGCCGAGGTCGTGGAGGGCGTCCTCGAGGGCGTTGGCGATTGCAGCAGGCGCACCTATCGCACCACCCTCCCCCATGCCCTTGAAGCCTCCCGGGTTGGGCGATGGCGTCACGGTGTGGGTCAGCTCGATGTCGAACATCTCAAGGGCGCTGGGTATCAGGTACTCGGCGAAGTTGGAGGTGAGCAGCTGGCCGTCCTGGTTGTAGACGAGCTCCTCCATCACCGCACCGCCGAAGCCGTGGGCCACCGCTCCGTG
>AWOE01000128.1 GCA_000494145.1 Candidatus Calditenuaceae archaeon JGI OTU-1
GCCGCCTCAGATGCTCGGTGGTGCGGGGCGTGTAAGGACTCGTCACGCAGAGTATCCTCCGTAACGACCTGACCCGCTCCAGCCTCATCAGGACGTGCTCCACCACCGGCCTTCCGTCCACCTCGAGCAGGGCCTTCTCGACCCCTCCCATCCTCGTCCCTCTCCCTCCTGCCATGACGAGCCCGACGTGGGTGCCGCCCATCCCGCTGCCCAGTCCCCCTCGGGCGTTAAGGTCCTTCCGCGCAGAGTTCGCTACCGGTCGGTGCCCCTCCGGGTCCTCAGGACCAACTCTAAAAGATGCACGCAAACCTTATATCTAACTCCCCCGGTACTTTTAAAGGAGGGATATGGGCGGTCCGCAATACCCTGAGCCGAAGATCGAGATACAGAACGTTGTGGCATCGGTCACGCTCAACCAGAAGCTGGACCTTCAGGCGATACAGAACGCATTCCCGCAGGTCGACTATAAGCCGGCCCAGTTCCCGGGTCTGGTCTTCAGGCTCGAGAAGCCGAGGACGGCCACGCTGATCTTCAGCAGCGGAAAGATGGTCTGCACCGGCGCCAAGAGCGAGGAGGAGGCCCGGAGGGCCGTCATGAAGGTCGTGCGGCTCCTGAGGGAGAAGGGCTTCCTGATCAAGGAGGAGCCGATCATAGAGATCCAGAACATCGTCGCCTCCATCGACCTCTTCGGACGGATCGACCTGGAGCTGGCGGCCAACACGCTGGAGAACGTGATGTACGAGCCTGAGCAGTTCCCCGGGCTTATCTACCGGATGTCTTCGCCGAAGGTCGTCATACTGATGTTCGCAAGCGGCAAGCTCGTCTGCACCGGCGCCAAGACCGAGAGCGAGGTCCACGAGGCGATCAGGAAGCTCTCGGAGGAGCTGAGGGAGAAGGGTCTGATCACCTACGTCAGCCAGGTCGCCGGGAGCTGAGCAGCTAATCCGTTAGTCCACAGGTTATTACCCACGTCGTCGCATCTTCAATTGAGGAGGGATGCTGCTGGTACAGGTCCTGCTGCCGTTCCACTGTCCGTGGTCACATTTCCTCAGAGCACGGGGCCTCAGGTCGAGCATCGTCAAGTGCGTCCCCAACCAGGGAGCCGGAGGTGTCACCGCACTAGTCAAGGTGAGGGCGGAGGGGAGCGGGGCCGATGAGGTGTCGCGAATCGTAGGCTCGGCGAACGGCGTCGTAAACGCCAAGTTCCTCAAGTCCTTCGACGGCTCGTCCCTCATAGGGCTCGTCAGGACCAGCAGGTGCATGTGCGCCCTCTCCGGGATACCGCTGAGGAAGGTGGTCGGTGTCTCCGAGGACGAGAAAGGCGTCAGGGTGCGGATACTGATCGATGAGCCCTCCGAGCTCAACGACTTGATACGTGAGGTCACCGCGCGAGGTTTCAAGCCCTCGATCGAGGAGGTCGTCCAGCTGAGGGGAGGCGAGGTGATGCCGAGGCTCAAGCCGAGGCAGGAGCAGCTGCTGGTCGCCGCTCTGGAGCTGGGATACTACGAGGTCCCGAAGAAGGTGGGGACGAGGGAGTTGGCTGAGCTTTTCGGCGTCTCTCCCAGAGCTGTTTCGGAGGTTTTGAGGAGGGCCCACAAGCGGCTCGTCGAGTCCGTGCTGATGACCTGACGTCGCTTAATCACCGTCGATAGGTCTCGACCGGGCGCGGGCTGCCGCAACCTAGCATAATTCGTATCAACGCATCCTTCCGTGGCAAGTTCGTTATTCTATTACGGATTTTGTAGAACTTCAGCGGTATTCCCCTTCATCACCGATCAGAAGACGGTTTTCATCATCTTCGCTTGAATTAGATGATCTATCGATTTAAACCTTGATGGGGAAGGTGTCTTCGCGGAACGGCAAGCGATCTGGTCCTGTTGAGGCAGCACAACGACGACGGACGTCTCAGGTGATGGCATTACACCGCGCTGAGGTCCTTGAGCGCTTCCCCTCAGCCCGTCGCCCAAGGCCTTCCGAGCCTCGACAGGCCCGCGGTGGGAAGTTTGCGACGGAACGTCCGGCCGGCCCGTC